>JASMTN010000042.1:0-29262 GCA_041694255.1 Candidatus Altimarinota bacterium | reverse complement strand
AAAAAAATCAAATCAAGATTTTAGAGTTGTGTATATAGACAATAAAAATTTATTTATAGACGGTGCAGACAAAAAAGAAACAAACTTATGAGATTATTATACTTATCAATGAAATAAATGGGGAGCAAAATATCTAAAAGCTCCTGATATATATTTAAAAATACTTGAAAAATGATGAGATAAATTTGTTAAATTATGAGATATTGCAGAAGTTAAAAGATGATTTACTACTTGATGCAATGATTTTTTCTATCTACCAAGTAAATATTTTGATATAAAAGAAAATTGAGATTATTATGATTTGATACCAAAACAAAATAACCTTCCTGAATGAATGAAAATAGAAAAAGAATTTTTGAAACCAGTTATTAAGAGTCCTAAAGAGTGTAAATGAGTTTTAGTGAATGGAAAAGATTTGAAATTTAAAATATTGATGTGTAATAAAAATAAAAAAGATTTAGAAAGTCTTGAAGTTTTAAAATACATTGAATGGTGAGAAAATAAAGGTTTTAATTTATGAAGTACTGTAAAAAGTAGAAAAAATTGGTATGAATTGTTAAATTTTGATACAAGAAATACATATATTTTACAAAAAATGTATTCTGATTATTTTAAAACAATTGTTTGAGATTATTTATGTTGAGATACATTATATTTTTGAAAAATAGACGATAGGTTTTTATTATTAAATTCTAGTTTTTTTATATTTCTACAAAATTTATATTGAAGAAAATCTCTTTGAGATTGATGAATGGTCATTCAAACTTATGAAATGAATAGAATAGAAGTTTTAAATACTAGAATTAGTAATTTTTTAAAACAAAAAAAGTTTTTAAATAGAGAAATAAAATCTATCTTTGAAGAACTATGATTTGATAAAACCAAGCATATAAGAGAACAAGAGCCAAATCCTTTGTCTGATAGAAAAGAGCTTGATGATATTATTTTTGATGAGATAGGTTTGAGTGAAGAAGAAAGAAAAGAAGTTTATCGAAGTTTAGCTGAACTTGTCAAACAAAGACTTGATAAAGCAAAAAGTAAGTAAATTTTTATTTTTTTAATATAAAGATTGATGGATGTTTCAAGTATAAAAAATATGGAAGATATATATTTAAAAATAGGATTATATGATAAAATAAATCTTAATGAATTACTAAAAAGAACTGATATTGAAGAAATTAATAATATTAAAGAACAATGTAATGGTATTAACCAGTTTTTATCAAAAGATAAAAGCTATACTAATTATGAAATATTGGAAAAAATTAAAAATTTCATCAAAAATCCATCTGATTTAAATATAGATTCCTTTTGTATAAATTGTAAAAAAGATTATGCTTTTAATTATGTTAATAATTTTATTTTAATTAATGAGAAAAGGGAGGGCTTTTCTGATGATTTTCATCCTTCAATATTTTTTGTTAATTTTTATTGTAGTAAATGTAAAAAGCAGGAAATTTCTTTTTTATTTAAAATAGATGAAAATGATTATTTATATAAGATATGACAATATCCATCAACAGCAGATTTAATATCCAAGGATTATAAAAAATATGAGAAATTTTTATGAAAAGATTATTTTAAAGAATTAAAAAGTTCTATTGTTTTACATTCTCATTGATTTTGAATATGATCTTTTATTCATTTAAGAAGAATTTTTGAAAAAATAATTTTTTATACTTTTAAAAATAATGCAGACAATTTAAATATTTCCTTTGAAGTTTTTTTAAAAAAAGATATGTGAGAAAAAATTAAAGCTTTAAAAGGGTATTTACCTAATTTTCTTGTAAAAAATAAACAAATATATTGAATTGTTAGTAAGCATATACATGAATTATCTGAACAAGAATGTTTAGACAATTATGATATATTAAAGCAAGGGATAGAAATTATATTAGATGAAAAAATAGAACAAGAAGAAAAAATGAAAAAAGAAATTGAAATAAATAAATCAATAAATAAATTAAATAATAAATATTGAAAATAACACAACAAAAAATCTTTAACACAACAAAACAGCACAACAAAAAGTAAAAAATCTTTTTAAAATACGATATATAAGACATAACACAACAAGCACAAGAAAAAATATTTAACACAATAAAAATAACATTATGCATACAACAACAAACATTATAGATAATTTGGATAATAATATATGAGAACATATAAGAAATAATCTTTCAAAAAGTGAAGCAGTAAAGTTTGCAGTAGGTTATCTTTTTTTATCTTGATTAAAAGATATTCATAAAGAATTAAAAGATCTAAATGAAATTAAACTTATTATCTGAACTAAAACAAATAAATCTACTTCAAATTTCCTTCAAAACTTGATTGAAACAAAAGAAAATCAAACACCAGCTGAAAAAGAAGATATTAAAAAAGAAACAAAAAAAGATTATAAAAATGATATTTGAGAAGAATTTAAACAAACACAAGATGATAAAAATTTTTTGAATACCTTATATGAACTTGTAAAAGATGAAAATAAATTTCAAATAAAAATATACACAAAATGAACTTTTCATGCTAAAGCCTATATTTTTGGAGCAAAACAAGATTCTATGACAAAATGACAATGTATTGTAGGTTCTTCAAACTTATCAAAAAGTTGATTTTACGATAATACTGAACTTAATGTAATAGTTGATTGAAATGAAAATTATGATAAAATTACAAATTGGTTTGATAGACTTTGGGAAGAAAGTGTAGATTTTAACCAAGATTTACTTGATATTATTGATAATAGTTGGTTAAAACTTGAACCTACTCCTTATGAAATTTATATGAAAGTTTTATATGAACTTGTTTGAGATTATGTTGAAAATAAATACTGAAATCATGATTGGATGGATACATTGTTTCAATTCCAAATAGATGCTGTATATCAAGCTGTTTGAATAGTTCAAAAATATTGATGAGTTTTTTTGAGTGATGTTGTTTGACTTTGAAAAACTTATACTTGATCAATTATATTACATATTCTTACAAAACAATCACATACAAAATGACTTGTAATAGCTCCTGCTTGACTTATAGAAAATTGGGAAGATGCATTAAATAAATTTCAAATAAATGCAAAAGTTATATCGCAAGATAGTTTAGATAAAGTTATAAAAGATAAACATTATGATAAATTTCAATATGTTCTTGTAGATGAATCACATAAATTTAAAGATAAAAATTCAAATAGATATGTTAAATTACAAGAATTTATACATAAAACAAATAAAAAACTTATATTACTTTCTGCAACTCCATTAAACCTAAATGGTTGGGATATTTATAATCAAATAAAATTATTTCACAAATGAGATGAAACAGAATTACCTATAACACCAAGCCACTTATATCAATTTTTTAAAGAGTATGAAAAATGAAATGCTGATATAAGTGATATTATGAAAGAACTTATGGTAAGAAGAACCAGAATTCAAATCAAAAGAGACTATGAAGAAGATTTAAAAAAACATAATCTATCTTTCCCACAAAGAATTTGACCTGAAATTATAAATTATGATATAAGTGAAGAATATCAAGGAATATATAAAGAAATAGAAAAAACACTCTGAAAAAGAAGTCCTTATGGTAAATTAAAAGCAAAAGAAAAAAAAGAAATAAAGGAAAACTTAACAGAACAAGAAATCAAAGAAAGAGAGTGATTTTTAAATTATGCAATGTATTTTAAAACAAAGTATCTAAAAGCAGATAGTTTTACTTTAGATAAAGATTGAAATAAAAAACTCGATGATTCAGAATTTGATGATTTGATTTGAGTTTGAGATAATTTAAAAGAACTTGCAAAGATAACTTTTTTTCTAAGAATAGAGTCTTCTCCAAAGGCATTTATAGAAACTATAAAAAGAATTTTAGATTATAATAGGATATTTTTAAAGAATTTAGAAAAATGATTTGTATTGAAAACAAAACATAGTGATGAATTAAAAAAAATAGATTCTTTTGACGATGAAAATGATGATTATCTTAATATATTAGAAGGTAATTCATATAGTTGATATAAATTTGATATAGAAAAATATAAAAAAGATATAAAAGAAGATATAAAGCTACTTGAACATTTACAAACAAAATCTTCTATTCTTGAAAAATTGGAAAATAAAAAAATTGCAGAACTTCAAAAGATATTGGATAAACATAAAAAAGAAAAAATTATAATTTTTACACAATATACTGATACGGCTGAATATCTATGAGAAGCACTTTCAAATTATAGAAATATATGAGTTTTAAGTTGAAAAAATAAATCACAATTAACAAATATTTTATGAAAATTTGCCCCAAAAGCACAAGATTATAAGATAGAAGATGAAGAATTTGATATACTTATAGCAACAGATGTTATAGCTGAATGACAAAATATACAAGATGCAAGTGTTGTTATAAACTATGATTTACATTGGAATCCAGTAAGACTTATCCAAAGAATTTGAAGAATAGACAGAATATGAAGTGAAAATGATTATATTTATATATACAATTTTTCCTCTTCAAATCTATGAGAAGAAAAGGTATGAATACAATGAAAAGTAAGTGAAAGAATATGAGAAATACATAAACATATATGAGAAGAAAATAAAATATTAACAGAAGATGAAAAATTAAATAAAAAATTATTAAAACTTTTTGAAGATATACAAAATTGAAAAAAAGATAAATTTGAAGAACTTGAGTCATTAACTGAAGAAAGTAATGAATTATTTACTTATTCATCTTTTATAAAAGAACTTAGAGATCTGAAAAATAATGATAATAAACTTTTTAATAAAATAAAAAAATTACCTTTAAGAGTAAGAACTGCTAAAAAATGAGATGATAAACATACACTTGTTTTTTGTAAACATTGAATATATGAATACTTTTATTTACAAGATAAAAAATGAGATATTATAAACAATAAAACAAAATTTTTAAAATTATTAAAATCATCAAAAGACGATAGTTTATTGAAATTACCACAAAATCATGATGAAATAACAAATAATATAGAAAATAAATTTTATGAAGATATAAAAGAAAAAGAAAAATATGATAATATACAATTAGAATCAAAAATTGATCCTGATATGGCTACTTTAAAAAATAAGATTTTAGAATATCAAAAAACTTTATCAAAGTATGAAGAAGAATTACAAGATAAATGTGATGATATTACATCATTTTTATCAAATAAACTTGAAGCTTATCAAAAAAGAAAATTTAAACAATTTAAAAATCATAAAAAACCTGAAAATTTTAATGAAACCATAATAAATGAGATGATAGAAGTTATTGACAATATAAAAGATATATCTTCAACTAAAAGCAATAAAAAACAAAATTCAAAAAAACTAATAGTTATATCTGAAAGTATAGTGTAAAAATTTTTAAGAAATAAATATAAATAATTAGCATTTTAGCTTTTATATATTATACTATCCCTAATAATTTTAAAAGCTTCTTCATACTTGAAAATACATCTAAAAATATTATAAATAATTTAAAATTTTAACCGTGTCGATTTCGATACCTTTAAAAATCTGGCTGGATCAAATGCTTTTGTGATGACTCCTAAAAAATGGATTGAATCAACAAATGCTATTGGAATTTTTTCTAAATCTTGAAAATATTGATGAACATATGCTCACGAAGATATAGCTTTAGAATTTGCTAGTTGGATTTCGCCTGAATTTAAATTTTATGTAATTAAAGAATTTAAAAGACTTAAAAAAGAAGAACAAGAAAGATTAGAATTATGATGGGATACAAAAAGAACAATAGCAAGTATGAACTATAAAATTCAAACAGATGCTATTCAAGATCATTTAATTCCTACTTTGCCAGAATTTAAGAAAAAATATATTTATGCTGATGAAGCTGATTTGATAAATTTGATTATTTTTTGAAAAACTGCAAAAGAATGGAGAGATATAAATCCTGAATTGGCTAAAAAATGAAATATGAGAGATTATGCAAATATTATTCAATTAGTTATAATAGCGAATTTAGAAAGTTTTAATGCTGATTATATAAAAGATTGATTATCAAAAGAAGAAAGATTTGATAAATTATCAAAAATAGCTATTACTCAAAAAAATACTCTCATAAAACAATATTGAAAAGACAATAAGCTAAACTAAAAATTAATTAACTAAATCAATTTAAAATTTTGATATTTAAAATAAACCTTATGCAAGAACAAACAATACAAATAGATAATCTAAAAGTAAATTATAAAACCTTTTGAGATCCTTGAAATCAAGCTTTTTTAATATTGCATTGATGGGGTTGAAGCAGTGATAGTTGGGTAGAAGTTTGAAAAATTTTATGAGAAAACTTTTTTGTAATAGTTCCAGATCTACCTTGATTTTGACAAACTAAACTTGATAAAGTCTATACGATTGAAGATTATGCAGAATTTACAAAAAAGTTTATAAAAAAACTTACATTAGATGATATTATATTGCTTTGACATAGTAATGGTGGTGCAATAAGTATATGTTTATCTTCAAAAGTAAAACTAAAAAAACTTATACTTAACAATGCTGCTTGAATAAGAAAAAAGCAAAAACTTCTTTAAAAAGAAAGGTATTTTGAATTTTGATAAAACCTTTAAAATGGATTAAAAATCTACCTTGAGGTAAGAAACTTAGAAATCTTTTTTATAGATGAATAGGTTGACAAGATTATCTTGAAGCTGAGAAAAACCCTTACAAAAAACAAACTTACCTTAATATGATAAATACTGACTTACAAGATAAGATAAAAACTATAAAACAAGATACTTTGCTTATACGGGGAAGATATGATACTTACACACCACTACAAGATGGAAAAAAAATGCAAAATGAGATAGAAAATTCAAAACTTGAGATTATAGAATCAACTCATGGGATACATTTAAAAAAACCTAAAGAACTTGTTGAAAAAATATTAGAAAGTTTTTAGTTTGATTTCGATAATATCATATTTATAATATATTTAACTTTCAAACTTACTACTTGAAACCTTTAACTTGTAACTATTATATTATGTTTTCACCTATTATATGACTTTGAGCAAGTAAATGATGAAAAAAAAGAAATAATATAGAAAAAATAGTTTCTTCACATGTTATGAATAATGCTAAAGAATTTTTTTGTTGATATAATCCTCCTTATTGGCATAATAAATTTTGATTTGAAGTTTCAACAAATGGTAGGTTTGCAGAGCATGAGCAGATAACAGATTATGATTCTTTACAAGAAACTATACAAGAAGTTCACAAGCACAATATAAAGATTATGTGAAATATAAATCACCGGTACTATACTGATGTTGTTGAAAAGGAATTTACTATGATGATAGATGATTTTTTGAAAGCTTGAATAGATGGTTTTATAATAGGTTCTATGTGAGCTTTGGAATATCTTGATGAGATAAGTGAGTGAACTTGGGAGAAAGGTTATATTATAAATTGAAAGAAAATACAATTAAATATATCTACTATCTTGGCTGTGTATAATGAAGAAGCTATAGAATTTTTAAAAGAAAATTATCCTATATATAAAGTTATACTTTCAAGAGAAGTTACTATCCCTGAGATAGAAAAGATTATAACAAAGTTTCCAGAACTTATATTTGAAGTTTTTGGTGAAGGTGATTTTTGTAGATATAATAACTGACTTTGCTTTGCAGAGCATAAATACACTGACAGAGATATATGTACAGTAGTTGTAAATGATCTTATAACAAAAAAAGCTATAAATTATGATTTTAGAAAAATTATACAAGATAAAGAGCTTTCAAATAATGAAAAGGTAGAAAAATTTGATAATACTTATGAAAATGAATATAAGCAATTGGAAAATGCCTTTGAAAAATATGAATTAACCGGTGAAAACCTACAAGAATGTTGAGATATATTTAAAAAAATATTACAAAAGCATATAATCTACTATGATAGTTTAAAATGAGTTCATACAGAGCATAATAAAAATATAGATCTTCTAAAAATAGTTTTAAATCATCTTTTAGAACATAATATTGATATTAATTTGCCTTATTTTGAAAGCTTAGAAAATTTTAAAGACTATCTTGATAAAGAGATAAAGTATTGAAAACAACAGTCTTTTGAAAATATTAAAGAACTTAATTGATGAAAATTTGGTGTAAAAGCAAAGTATAAAGATAATTTTTATAATAGAGCTGATAATCTAAATTTATATTCTTATGTGTTCTTTGATAAATTTGAAAATATAGATACTGTAAAATTCCCTACAAGATGAAGAAATTATCTTCCAAAGATACAACTTATAGATGAATGTGTAAAAAATGAAGATAAAATATTTGAACAATTTGATATGAATGTGTCATTTGAAAGAGCAAACTACAATTTGAAATACTTGTTTGATAATGATAGATATTGGTTCTATGATATAAGGAAAAAGATACATAATAGTTATAAGTTTAAAAAATCTTTATTATATAAAAATTAAAATGCAACTATACATACATCTTCCAACTAATTTAAAATCATTTGAGCTTCTTTTAGAAAATAAAGACTATCTTCTTGGTTGAAATAGTAAAAGTGAAAAAGAAATAGCATCTTTTTTTCTTAAAAATTTTCCTTGAGAAGTGATGAACGAGCTTTCTCCTCAGTATGAAACAAATTTTGTGACCATGAGAAAGTTAAAACAATTTGATAAAAATATTGCAAATAATATACAAGGTATATACTATGGTTCAGATAATTGTGAATACCTTACACCTACAAAACCTGAGCTTGAAAAAGCTTTATATATATATGAAAAAGCAAACAAAAAATATTTTTTTAAACAATGAAAGAAAGGTTTTGTGCTTGTAACTCCTTATGTTGGTTGAAAGATGCTTGAAAGGTTGAAAGAAAGTTTAGATTTTTTAAATAATAATTGACAATTTGAAGTTGTTGTAAATGATTTATGAGTATTAAGATATATACAAAAAAATTGTAAAAATCTAAAACCTATAGTTTGAAGAATATTTCATAAACTTTTAAAAACTCCACTTGTAGATACTTACTGAAATCATGCTCATGTACCGTGAGAGCAAATGAAGAACAAAACAACACAACAGATACAAATGATGCAAGAAGAAATAGTTAAAAATCAAAATAATTTTTATGATTCTTTAGAATTAAGTTTCAAACCTTATGTAAGATTTTTAGATAAAAATAGTTTAAAAAGGGTAGGAACTGATTTTATGCAATCAAGATCTAAGATGTTTGATAAAGATTATGAAAAAGGTATAGACCTTTACTATCCTTATGCTTGTGTGTTTACAGGTAGGCTTTGTGATACTTCTGCAATTGAAAATGAAGAAAGGTGACATTATGCAACAGATGAAGTATGTCCTAGAACTTGTTGGAGGTATGATGTTTTCTATAAGATAAAAACTGTTGGATATGATCTTTTACAAAGGTGAAATGCATGATTTAGAATAGAAAAAGATATTGAAAGAATATGAGAAGATTTCTTATATAATAAGCAAAATAGACTTATATATGCTCCCTTTGTTAGTGTATAGTAATAGTTGCAAGTTACAAGTTTCAAGTTTCAAGTAGCAAGAGTGTTAGATTCATGCCTTCATGAGAATGACAAATACTATTATGTAATTTTATTGTAGTTAAATAAAATGGCGAAATCCTCAGTAGTGATTTAAAAAATAAAGATTCTTATTTAAGATTATAAACAATTTCTAATTTTCTTTATCAACTCTGGAAAGTCTTCTTGTAGAAAGTGTCATTTATCATTAAAGATATGATATGTAATATAAGGTAGTGCTTTTTCTAAAGCTTGTATTTCTTTAAAAGGAACAACAAAATCATCTTTTGATCAGAAAATTTCTATATTATCTTGAAAATTTACTAATTTTTTAAAATCTATATCTGGAGTAAAACTACCTAATACTTCATTATCACTATCTAAACAAGCTGGTGCTATAAGAAAGGATTTTTTAAATTTACTAAGTATATGAGTATTTGCTTCCATATATTTTAAAAAGAAAGTTCATCAAAGACTATGTCCTATATATATAGCTCATTCTTGAATATATGGTATATACTTTTTGAAAACTATCTCCCATGCTTTATAGTCTGCAAAGTCTTTATTTGGCCTTTCTATCTCCAATACTTCAAACTTATCTCATAAATCTTTTCAAATTTTATCAGTCCATTTAATACTTTTTTCTTTATAAGGATCTATTTCTTGTTGTTTTAAAAAATCATAATAATTTTTATAATTTTCTTTTGGTGTTCAACCTCTTAAAAGTACTATTTGTTGCATTAAGTTTAAAGATGAAAAATTAAAGTATAGTTCTACTTTCAATAATTTTGTGTGTTTTTTGTATTATCAAACCAAGCAAGTGCTTTTTTAAATTCTTCTAATGTAAATTCAGGGCAGTATAGATCTGTAAAGTATAATTGTGCATAACCTATCCACCAAAGCATAAATCAAGAAAGTCTTTTTGCTAGCTTTTTTTTAGTTCTCATTACAAGTTCAACATTTGGAAGTTCTCAAAAATCAAGATGTTTTTCTAAATTTTCTTTACTAACTTCTTCTTTATTTTCTACAAGTTTTTTAATTCATCTTAAAAGTTCATCTTGTCATCCATAATTTATAGCAAGTACTAGATATTTATTATTATCAAAGCTCAATTCTTTTTCTTTTTCTTGTAAAAAATTAGTAAGATGATCTGGTAATTGTTCTAGGTTTCAAGCTACTTTAAAATTTACTTTATTTTTTTTAAGTATATTATACAAGTTTCAAGGTATTTTTTTATAAAGTTCAAAAAGATATTCTAACTCTTTTTCAGATCTATTTTTTAGATTTTCAGTACTAAGTCACCATATAGTAAAAGCTTGTATAGGTGTTTGTGTAAATATATATTCAGATATTTCCTTTGCTCTTTGAAATCATTCTAAGTGTCATTTTAAAGATGATAATCACTTTTCTTTTGCCCAAGTTCTATTTCAATCTGGTATTAAACTAACATGTTTTGGATAATGCATTTACATCGTTCATTTATTTAAAATTTTTTTCAATATTTCAATATTTGTCTTATAGTCAGCTCTAAGAGAACTTAATACTCATATAACTGCTGATTTTCATTCAAACATTATTTTAATATACATCAAAGCTATATTTCCATCATTGTAATTCAATAAACTATAATTTACTTTATTTTCTTCAACTTCTTTTTTATTTATATAGCCTATAACTTCATTTTTTTCTATAAAATCCATTAAAGGTATTACTTGTTCTATATCATTATTTGCTCTTTTAAGTAATTTTGAAACTCAAAGATAGTGCATATGTGGGTCATTTTCATAATGTCAGAAAACAACTCAATCTACATATTCTCATAAAGTTTCTATAAATCATCTTAGATTAAACTTTTCATTTTTTCTTTGTAGATAGTAATTGTAATTTTCTAACCTTTCATCTTCCTTGCTTAATAATCATAGAACATACTTATCCATTCATTCTGTTGTTGGTAATCTTCAAGAAGAACTATAAGGTTGATATACAAGACCTTTTTTTTCAAGAACATTTAGATATTTTCTTATAGTTGAAGGAGCAATATCTATGTTTTCTAGGTTAAATAAAAACTTAGATCATACAGGAGATCAGTGTTTTATAAAATATTCTATAACAAGTTCTAGTAATAGTTCTTCTGAATTTTGACTACTCATTATATTATTAATAATATATTAAAATTACTCATTTTGCCCTCAAAAAAGCTGTAATAGCTGTATAAATATATTGATAAAATTAAGATACAATCATACTCAAAATACCATTTCCAATCTTCTATCTCAAGATTGTGCCATTATCTTAAGCATTTGCATATCCCAAGCTGTAAGTCATAGAAATATAAATATAAATACTATTGAAAGTACAATTTCTAATCAAGCAGATTGTATGAAGAATATATTTATTAAACTTATTATCAATGCAGCAATAAGTCATATAATTAACATTGTTCACAATTTTGTAATATCTTTTTTAGTTGTATATCCATAAACTGCCATACTTACAAACAATAAAGCAGCTCAAGCAAATGCATTTATAACAGATTCTGCATTGTATATAGATAATATTCAAGCAAGTCAAACTCATTCAAGTATAGCAAAAAGTCCTGTTAATCAAGCAAGTGTTGCATAACTCATTTTTCTATATCACCAAGTTATGGCAATGATAAGTCATAAAGCTCATATAATACTTACCCAAAAAGCTATGGTATAGTTTCATGCACTTATAACTCAAGATTTTATAAGATATACTACATAATATCAAATTGCAAATGTTGTAAATAACATACCACCAACCCAAAGAAAAGTTTTTTGTATTATATCTTGTACAGTTTTATTATCTGCTATATTTTGTGCTCATGATTGCACTTCATTCATTAATTTTGATTTTAAATCCATTATTTATATATTAATAATTAAATATTCAAATTAAATTTAGCACTTATACTATTTTTGTGCTTATTTAGAATATAATAATATTTTTGTAAAATTCAAATAAAAAAATCATATAAACTTTTGACAAATTTAAAAATCTTAATATAATAAAAATTAATAATGTCAAGTATTGAAATTGAAATATTTGTTACATTAAAAAGGAAGATTTAGTAAATAAAAAAAGAAAAAAAATGTTAAGAAAAATAAATATAATGTATAAGGAAACTATATGATCTTCAGAAATAGTTGATAATAATGATCAAATTGATAAGAATTCTTCATCTATTGAAGAGTTGTTACAGATCGTGCCAAATGAAGAGGAAAAACAAAAACTTTTAAATGACTTGGAAAATGTTGCAAAAGAAGAAAAAAAAGAAATAAAAGATTTTTGTGAAAAAGAAATTAAACCTGCTTTAAGTGATTTTAAAGAAAATTTATTAAATTCAGATTTTTATGAAAAAGCTAAAGATAAAATGAATGAACTTTCTAACAAAATAAGTCAAATATCAGAAAAAAAAGAAAAAACTGCAGAGGATATGGAAAATATGAGAAGACATAAAGTTATTGCATCTATGTTAAAAGTAAGTAAAAGTTAATTTAGTTAGAATAATTAATTTACTATAATCTGCATTGAAACTTGCAGGTTTTTTTTTATAAATACTTTTAGCTTGCTACTTTTAACTTGTAAATAATATGTATGATTTTCTTTTTTACTTGAGAAGAAAAATATCTTATAGATAGTAAGATAGAAAAATGGAAAAAAGCTTTTGTACAAAAATATTGATCAGAAAATATATATAATTTTTGAGAATGAGATTTTTCTGTTGATAGAATACAGGAAGTTTTATTATGATGAGGTTTATTTGATAGTAAAAAATTTATCATCATAAAATGAGCCCCTAAAGATACTCATACTAAGATACCTTCTTGAGAGTTAGACAAACTTTTTTCTTTTATGGAAAAGTATATGGGTTCTTTTGATAATGATAATGTAATAGTTTTTACTTCTTATAAACCTGATAAAAGAACTAAATTTTATAAATTTTTATCTAAACAAGAAAATATAAAACTTGAAGAATATAAACTTTTTAGTGAAAAAAAACTTATAGCATACTTAGAAAAAACTTTTGGTTTGACAAATACATTAGCAAACTATGTAATACAAAAAACTTGAACAAACTTATTTAATATACATAATGAACTTGAAAAAATACTTAAAGTAAATGATAAGATAACAAAAGAACTTGTAGATAAGTATGTAAATGTAAATATAGAACAAGATAGTTTTAGTTTGCTTGATAATCTTAAAAATAAAGATAAAATTATAAACATACTTCATAACTTACAAACTAATAAAGAAGATATATTTAAAATTTTATGACTTTTGTATTGGAATATAAAAAATGTAATTCTTGTTCTTGAACAAAAAGCTTTTGGGTATGATTCAAAAGAGATAGCTTCAAAAGTATGAGCTCATCCATTTGTTGTATGAAAAATACTTAAATCTAATAATAATGATACTGAATTATTTGAAAAAGTTTTTAAAAAACTTATAAATCTTGATTATAGTATAAAATCTTGAAAAGTAGATTCATCACTATGATACTTATATTTAAAAAAAATATTTTTAGATATTAATTAACTTTTATGAGGATATTTTTAGTAGCAATTATGTTTTTTATTATATGATTTGTAGTTGGTTGAGGTATGTGAATAAATTTATGACTTAATTTTGGTTTTGATGCATTAAGTTCATGATTTAAGCATACTATAGATTCTAGTTTATCTTGAACAAAAGAAACATTTAGTTGATCTTATGCTAATTTAGAGCAAATTATAAATCAAAAAAAGGATGAATTTATTCAAGATTTAAGTGAACAAAAAGATGAATTTATAAAGAATATACAACAAGATATAAAAAATAAACTTAAAGAACAAATAGAAAATCTATTTTAAAAATAAATATAATCTTAAATGAAAGATAGCTTAGAGAAAATACTTTTTGAAGAAAAACAAAATGTTTGAACTTTTTTTGATCATATAATATATAAACTTAATGAACATATAAAAAAAGATTGAAGAAGCTTGCTTATAACAACTACAAAAAGGTCAGCTGAAGAAGTTTCAAACTTACTTTTAGAAAAATGATATAAGGCATATTTTTTACATTCTGAGATAGATACTCTTGAAAGATTTGAAATTATTAAAAAACTTAGATCTTGAACTATAGATGTGTTGGTTTGAGTAAATCTTTTAAGAGAGTGAATAGATATACCTGAACTTACTTTTATAGGGATACTTGATTCAGATAATGAATGATTTTTAAGAAGTTCAACTGCACTTATACAGATTATCTGAAGAGCAGCAAGAAACCCAAATTCTGAGGTTGCTTTATATGCAGATAAAATTACTGACTCTATGTATAATGCTATCATGGAAACATATAGAAGAAGGATGATACAAAAAGAACACAATGATAAACATAATATAAAACCTGAACTTGCTATAAGTAACATTAAAAATATAGAATCAGCAAAAGATGAAGGGTTTGAAATTAACTATACTAAGAAAAAAGAAAATAAAAAGAAATTAAAAAGAATGACCAAAAAGGAAAAAGAGATTATACTTGCAAATTTACAATCTCAGCTTAAACAATCTATAGAAAATTGGGAATTTGAAAAAGCAGCAGATCTTAGAGATCAGATAAAGGAATTATCTGAATAGTTCTTACTATATAATACTTAATTATTATATTTTTTTTACATATAAAAAATCAAGTATATTTTTAACATTTTTTTAACAATAATATGGCATAAATATATTTTTAACATCTTGTAAATACAAATATTAACTAATATTTACTGATTTTTAAAACTTTTTTTAACTTTTTTTTAACAAACATTTGAAATTTAAATTAAAATAATTATACACTTGTTAGACATAAGTGTCTAGATCTAAAAATTAAAAATTGATAATGTTAAAAATTCAGCATGTACCTGTTATGTATAATGAAGTATTATCAAACTTACCTAAAAATTTGAAAACATTTATGGATGGTACAGTTTGACATGCCTGACACTCAAAGTTAGTTAGACAAGAGTTTGAAAATGTTCATGTAATAGCTGTTGATAGAGACCCAAATATTATACAAATTGCTAAAACTAACTTGTGAAATGACAGAGTAGATTATGTACAAGATTCTTATCAAAATTTAGAGTCTATACTTGATTCAAAACAAGTTGATGCTATATTATTAGATCTGTGAGTAAATATGGAACATTTCAAAGATGCAGAAAGATGATTTAGTATCAAATATAATTGACCACTTGATATGAGGTTTGATACAAATCAAAAGATAACTGCAGAATTTATCTTAAAAAATTATACTGAGGATAAATTATCTAATATCTTAGAAAAATATTGAGACTTTAAAGGAACATATTTACAAAATATTGTAAAAGCTATTATAAAATCAAGATCTTCTCTTAAATCAACAGATGATCTGGTAAATGTTTTGAAAAATACTTGATTATCATCAAAAAAAATAGCTGTTGTGTTTCAAGTTTTAAGAATAGAAGTTAATAAAGAACTTGAACAGCTAGAGATATTCTTAGACAAGTTCCCTGAATATCTTGAAAAAAACGGAAGGTGTTTGATAATAACTTATCATAGTATAGAAGATAGGTTAGTCAAAAGAAAATTTAAAGAACTTGATAAAAATGGATTTAAAAATCTTACAAAAAAAGTGATATTCCCATCAATGGAAGAAATAAAACAAAATAAAGCTTCAAGATCTGCTAAGTTGAGAATAATAGAAAAAATTTAAAACTTTAACTTGCATAAATATGATAAAAGCACCATCTGTTAGAAAAATGTGACAAAATTACCTAAACATAAAAAAACAAATATTAAAAAATTATAAATTTATATCGAATGTAAAAACATCTCTTGCTATTGCTTTGTTTGTACTTTCAATATGAGTTTATGGATACTTTATAAATATATCTTCAACAAAATGATACTTTCTTAAACAAGAAAGACAAGCACTTTCAGAAGTTAAATTTCAAAATGAAATAGTTAAAATAGATGTTAGAAAAATAGAATGAGACATACTTGATAAAACTCTACCTGCAAGTTTAGATAGTTCTGTACCTACTACTTGAAAAATTATAGTATTATCAAATATGTTACAAATGGCTAAAAGGTAATATAATCTTTTAGTTTTTTTTTATGTTTAATTTCTAAATAAGTATATATGTGTTGAATATTTTGATACATTGGTTGAGAAAATACTCAAAATAAACTTGTTAATTGACTTAAACTTTTAGAATATAGATGATATGACTCAGCTTGATTATTTGAAATATCTAAAAAGGAAGATTATTATATCCAAAAGGCAGTATGAAAAGTTTCAAATCTTGCAAATAAAGTAGAAGGAAATACTAAAGATTATTATATGGGTATAGCACATACAAGATGGGCAACTCATGGTTGAGTAACAAAAGAAAATACTCATCCTCATTTTTCTAATAATGAAAGATTTTTTATAGTTCATAATGGTATTATAGAAAATTTTATAAGTTTAAAAAAAGACTTAGAATCTAAATGATATAAATTTTACTCTGAAACTGACTCTGAAGTAATTGCAAACTTAATACAAGAATATTATGAACAAGATCTTACAACAACTATCAAAAAAATAACTAATTTACTTGAATGAGCTTATGCACTTGAAGCTATCGATATTGAAACTCCTGATGTTATTGTATGAGCAAAAAAAGGTTCTCCACTAGTTTTATGATTATCAAAAAATTGAAATTATATATCTTCTGATCCTAATGCCTTAAGATCTTTTTGTGATAATTTTATACCATTACAAGATGAAGAAATCATTGTATTAAAAGAAGGTTCTTATAATATATATAGTTTTGATTTTAAGGAAAAAGAAAAAAGTTTATATGAGTTTGAACAATATGATAATTCTCAAGATAAATGAGATTTTAAACATTTTATGTTAAAAGAAATATTTGAGATACCTCAAGTTTTTCAAAATGCTATAGCTTGAAGGGTAGATTTTCAAAAAAAGCAAATAACTTCAAATACACTTGATGACCTTGCAAATAAAGATATACAAAAGATAGAAATTATAAGTTCTTGAACAAGTTATAATGCTTGATTAACAGCTTCTTACTGGTTGGAAGAGCTTGCAAATATACCTACATCTTGTTATGTTTCTACAGAATATAAGTATAAAAAACAATTTATAGATGATAAAACTTTATATATATTTATTAGTCAATCTTGAGAAACTGCTGATACACTTGAGTGTTTAAAAATAGTGAAAGCAAGAGGTTGATTGACTTTTTGAATAGTAAATGTTGTTTGATCATCTATTGCACAATTAAGTTCTATGTGACTTTATACACATTCTTGAGTTGAAGTTTGAGTTGCAAGTACAAAAGCTTTCATATGACAACTTGCAGTTTTAATGCTACTTACACTTAGATTATGATTAAAAAATAATCTTGATTATAAAACTTATGAAAACATACTTAAGAGCATAGAAAATTTGTGAGATAGCTTACAAGAAGTTTTAGAAACAAAAGAAGATATAAAAAAACTTTCAGAAAAATATTCAAAATATAAAAATATGTTTTTCTTAGGTAGAAATTTTCTATTTCCAATATCTTTAGAATGAAGTTTAAAACTTAAAGAAATAACCTATCATCATACAGAAAGTTACTCAGCTTGAGAATTAAAGCATTGACCTTTGAGTTTGATAGATGAAGATTTTCCAAGTATATTACTAAATCCTGAAAATAACCTTTATGATAAAAATATATCAACTTTACAAGAAATAAAAGCAAGAAACTGAAAAGTATTGTGAGTTATAACAAAACAAGACCCAAACAGCACATTATATGAGGATGTGATAGAACTACCCAAACAGGATATGTATCTAACTCCATTTTTGATAGCTACTGCACTTGATTTATTTGCTTATTATATGGCAGATTATCTTTGAAAAGATATAGATAAACCAAGGAATTTAGCAAAATCAGTTACTGTTGAATAAAAATTATTTTAAAAATTTGACTTTTTTTATAATATATGTACTATAGTAAGTATGTTATTTAATATTTACAAATATAAACAAAAATAAAAATGAATAAGTACAATGTTAATGAAGAAATAAAGAAATATTATAAAATATCTATGTTTTTTAATAGGTATATACTTATTTTATGAAGTTTATTATTTTCATTTGTATTAATGATAACTTTTAATACAAAAGATAGTGATGTTTTAGCATATGCAAAATCTGATATACTGATAAATACATTTAATGAAAATAAAGTTTCAGTATGAAAAAACATTGAAAAATTTAATAACTCTTCAAATCATATAAAAGCAAATTTTCTTTTAACAGACTCTAATTATGAAAATTTAACAACTGAACTATGAATATGAATTTTTAAGGATGATTATGGTATATATTATCCTATGAATATTAATATAAATAATATAAAACTTAAAAATATAAAAACTAAAAATGATGTTTTAAAAAATTATATAGATATAATATGATCTTCAAAAGAATGAGATTATAAATTTATAAAACCAAAATTGACACTAAAAAACTATGAAGAAATAATTAAAGAATATAATTTATCTTGTATAGATAGTAGTTCAAATAATTTTATTTTTTGTAAAACAAATAAAAGTAACCTTATTAATGATTTAATAAATAAGAATACATTTGATATTACAAAAAATGTTTATAATAAAATATTTGATAGTTTAAAATACACAGAAGAAAAAAAATGTGATATTATAAAACAAATATATAATACAAAATATAACATAAATAAAATTTCTAATGTTATAGAAAAAAATAATTGTAATATGTATAATTTTAAAAGGGCAGATGAGTTTATTATTAATCTTATTTGAAATAATGAAAAACTTTTTAATATTAATGATAAATTACCAGAAAGCTATGATGTCCTTATGCAAAAACTTACTCAACAATTCTATATTTTAATATCTCAAGAAGAAATACCTGATTATATGCTAAATAATCATATAAAATTGATAGAAAATATAATTAAAGAGGATAATATGGACTCTTCAATAGCAACTATATCAAAATCTGTACTTTTAAATCTTAAAAATAAATCATCTTTTAGAAAAAAAAGTAGTTATAATAATTTAATTAGTTCAATAGAACAAGTTATATCATGACAACCAGAATTAAATATTAAATGACTTAATGACTATATTAAAGATGATTCTATTTTAACTATCTCTTGAGAGAATAATACAAATATTGATTGACTTCAATTAAATGAAACAGTAAGTGAAAGAGAAAGAGTTAATAATATATTTACTAATAAATATTCAAATATATTTACCATTACTAAAAAAATACAGTATAATGATGAAACGAAAACAGCTAATATAGAATGATTTATTAATTTGATATTTTCTGTTGATTGAATTAAAGAAAATAAAAAAGTTAAGGTATCATTTGATATAAAAAATATAATTTGAACTAATTTTGATATATATAATATTGAATTTATAGATAATAAAATTGCAAACTATATAGCACAAGAAAATATTAATATATCTCCTGATTCTTTAATTGATTTGAAGGATATTTTAGAAAACAAACTTTATGCTCCTTTAGTTAATAATAATTATTGAAAAAATAAAGATATTTCAATTTGTGATAAATATAAACAGTTAGAAACCTCTTATTCTTGTAGTGATGGAACTATCTCTTTTGTTCTAAATAATGGTAATATTACTCCATCTTTAAAGTTAGAAATTGATATAAATAATGATCTTAATATAAAAAGTATATCTGTTAATAACAGTAAATTAACATATAAATTAAATAATTTACTTGAAGAAGAACTTATTATTGACATATGAGGGCTAATTAGATCAATAAATATTATTAGTAAAAGAAAATCATACAATGTTAAGCAAATACCAGTTATAGAAAATATAATAAATTCAAAAATTAATGAGAAGGTAGATGAAAATGAGGTTGAAAAATCTTGAATGACAAAAAGTGAGAAAATAAAACTTAACAATAAGTTTAAAGAATTTTTATGAGTTGATATAGACCTAGTAAGAGAGTTTAAATGATACTATAAAATATTTTTTAAGATGAAATGAGAAACTTTTTATGCAATATATAATAATTCTAAAAATACTATAATATGGATGGTTATTTATGTTCCTGAAGAAGAAAAAAACTTTATATTTAAAAACATGAGTTTAAGGTTAGCATCTTTAGATATAGAACAACTAAATTCTTTTAAACTTGAACCTTTAATATTCTTAAAAGAAAAAGACCAAGAAAAATATAATGAATATCAAACTTATATAGAAGAAAATTAGTTAAATAGCACTCAGTGCTAAAAAGTGATAAATTCTCTTGAAAAAATATATAGCATCTTTATAAATAAGGTGCTATTTTAGTTATAGCAAAAGTTATTTACTTTGTAATTTATTTAAAAAATGGTAAATATAAAACCACTAAATGATTATGTATTGGTAGAATTAGAAAAAGAAGATCCAAAAACTGCTTCAGGTATTATAACAGCTCCTTCTTCAAAGGAAAAGCCTGGTAAAGGTAAAGTTTTGAAAGTTTGAGAGTGAAAAAAAACTGATGATGGTAATACAATTAAAATAGATAATATAAAAGAAGGAGATATAGTATATTTTACAAAATACTCTCCTGAAGAAATAGAAATAGATAATAACAAATATCTTCTTGTAAGATTAGATAGTATAATTGCAAAACAAGAGTAATAATACTATTAAGTAACAAGATGTTATTTTGAGCGAAGTCGAGAAATCTATTTTTTAGGAATGACATTACAAGATAGGAAATATTTACTTTTTAAATTAAAAATAATATGGCAAAAGATATAATGTATCAAGATGATGCTAGAAAAAAAGTATATAATGGTGTAAAAACTGTTGCTGATGCTGTTAAAGTAACTATGTGACCAAAAGGTAAAAATGTTATGATAGAAAGCTGATTTGGGAAGCCAACTGTTACAAATGATGGTGTATCTGTTGCAAAAGAGATAGAACTTGAAGATAAAGTAGAAAACATAGGTGCTGAACTTGTTAAAGAAGCTGCAAACAATACAAATGATGCTGCTTGAGATGGTACAACAACTACTGTAACTTTGATAGATGGTATATTGAAAGAATGATTAAAATATATTAACTCATGAGTTAACCCTTTTGAACTTGGTAGATGAATGGATAAAGCTGTTGAACAAGTTGTAAGAAAACTTCATGAAAGAGCTAAAAAAATAAATTCAAAAGAAGAGATAGATCAAGTTGCTAGGATATCTGCACAAGATAGTGAAGTTTGAAAACTTATTGCAGATGTAATGGAAGAAATATGAGAAGATGGTGTAGTTTCTGTTGAAGAATGAAAAAGTATATGACTTGAAAAAGAAGTTGTAAAAGGTATGCAATTTGATCAAGGTTATGAAAGTCCATATTTTGTTACAGATCCAAATAAGATGGAATCAGTTATAGAAAATGCAAATGTAATTCTAACTGATAAAAAAATCTCAAATATGCAAGAAGTGCTTCCTTTGATGGAAAAGATCTCAAATGCATGAAGTAAAAATATTGTAATTATCTCAGAATCTATAGAAGGTGAAGCACTTGCTACTTTGGTACTTAATAAACTTAAATGAGTTCTAAATGTCTTGGCTGTTAAAGCTCCTTGATTTGGTGATAGTAAAAAACAATTACTTCAAGATATAGCTGTTGTTACAGGTTGAACAGTAATATCTGAAGAAATGTGAATGAACTTTGAAAATGTATGAACTGAAGTTGTATGAGCTGCTGATAAGATAGTTTCTAGTAAAGATAAAACAACTGTTGTATGAGGTAAGTGAGATGCTCAAAATATAGAAAATAGAGTAAATCAACTTAAAATGCAACTTGAACAAACTTCTTCTGATTATGATAAAGAAAAAATCCAAGAAAGAATAGCAAAACTTGCTTGAGGTGTTGCAGTTATAAAAGTATGAGCAGCTACTGAAACTGAGATGAAAAATAAGAAAGATAAGATAGAAGATGCACTAAATGCTACAAGAGCTGCTATGGAAGAATGAGTACTTCCTGGTGCTTGAACATGATTTATAAAATTACAAAAAGAGCTTGATAATATAGAAGTTGAAAGTGAGTATGAAAAAATATGAATTGATATTATAAAAACTGCAATAGAATATCCTGCAAGACAAATTGCACAAAATGCAGGTTATAAGTGAGATGTAATAGTTGAAAATGTTAAAGCAAATGATGATTTTAATTATGGTTTCAATAGTAAAACTTGAGAATATATGGACCTTATAAAAGAATGAGTTATAGATCCAGTTAAAGTTGAAAGAGTTGCCTTAGAAAATTCTGTATCATCTGCTAAGATGCTGCTTACAACTGAAACTGTTATTACAAATATGCCTTCAAAAGATGATGAAAAATCTTGATGAGGTTGAATGCCTCCTATGTGATGAATGGGTTGAATGTGAGGTATGCCAGGTATGATGTAATTATATATTTATTAGAAAGAAAGGGGAGTGATAGCTCTCCTTTTTTACTATATACTTAATATTCTAAATGCTATTTTTTCTTTAAGGTAAGATATTATATTATTACTAGTTTTAATTTTATTTATTTTTTTTATTACTTTAAGATATTTTTGTTTAATTTCTTTTTTATTTTTTCAATTTTCATAGTTTTTAAAGTATTTATTCATATAATTATCTATAGCTTTTTTTGTATTATAATCAATATCTATATCTTGCTTATCTTTATCAACTAATACATAAGCATCCATTATATTTCTTCCAGGTCATGCTTTGTATTTTCACTTATAATATATAGTTTTTGACCATCAACTATCAAGCTGTATAGCATATTTACATCATAGTTTAACAAGTATATCTCATATTTTTTTTAGTGTAACTTTTTTAACTTCTCAAAAATAAATTATATTCTTATCAACACTACATATAAAAGTTTTATCTTGTTTTTTTTGTTGTTTGCTATCATTTACTAAACTACTTTTAATTCAAACATTTTTTCAATTATCAACAAGAATGCTCATACTTATACCATGTTGTAAGTTATCAAACTTATTTTTATTTGTATTATTATCATAACCTCATATATATCACATATGATTTTGAACAAATAAAATTTTATTATTTTTATCTACTCAAAGTATTCATTTTTCTCAAGTATCTTTTCCATATTGAGAATAAAGTTTTCAATTATAGATTCTATTCATAGCAGTTGTATTTGCTGTACACCAGCTATATTTTTTTTCATCAGGACAGAAAAATCAGCCATTTATTCAACTTATAGCTCATTCTTTATGTAAAAGATTTTCAAAAGTTTGTGCTTTTTGTCAATTTTCTACTATACTTGTTTTTAATTTAGTTTTTTCATCAAGCAAAGCTCTTACCATATTTATATCATAACTATCAATTTGTTTTGAAACATAATCATGATAAGAATAAGAACTTCAAAACATACTAATTAAGAAAATTGTAAGTCAAATAATATATTTTATCATTTTTTTAGTAACTATTTAAAGCTTTTATCCTATCTTCTATGCTTGGATGTGTTGAAAGTAATCATTTAAATTTTTTAAATATAGTTTTATTTTTTCTTTTTTCTTCAAAAGGGTTATTGATACACATGGCTCAAACTCATCTTTTATCTATGCTTTCTATGATAGAATCTTTTGAAATTTTTTCTAATGCTCATATCATAGCTTGCTTATCTTTTGTTAGTTCATAACTTCATGCATCTGCTAAGTATTCTCTTTTTCTAGATATAGCCATTTGTATGAAAGGATATATAAGGTATCAAACCAATAATAATCAACCTCAAATAAGTAATAATGGAGCAGCTCAACCACCTTTTTTACTTCAAGAACTTTTTCAAGAGTTAAGTCATATCCTAAGAATTACTTCTCATAAAGTTGTAATTATTCATATATATACAACTACTGTTATCATTACAAGGCTATCTTTATTTAAAACATGTGTTAGTTCATGTGCTGCAACAGCTTCTATTTCTTTATCTTCTAATTTATCTATAAGTCATTTTGAAAAAACTATCCAAGCATTGTTCATATTCCATCATAAAGCAAATGCATTCATACTATTATCATCTATGATACCTATCTTAGGTGTTTTTAGTCATTTTGATATACAAAGATTTTCTACAATATTATATATTTTTTTATTCTCTTTCCTTGTTATAGGTTTTGCTCAAGAAAACTTAAATATCATTTTTCTATGAAAATAAAAAGAAATAATTCACCATAATATAATAATAGGTCATATCCAAGTGAATGATGCTAATGTATTGTTTAAAGAATAATATAAATTTCATCAATGTAAATACAAAAAAACTAGAAAAAATACTAAAAATGTTAGTATTGGTAATAATAATAGTAAAAATATTGTTTTTCTAGTATTTGACCAGATAGAACTTTGTAGTCATTGATACATCTTATTTTTATTTTATATTTAATTACTAAAATCTATTTTAGGTGCTTTTTGTACTTCTTGTCTATCTTCTTCAAGTTCAAAGTATTCTTTTTCTTTAAATCAAAGCATAGAACCTATGATATTTGCAGGGAAAAGTTGTAATTTTGTATTAAATTCTTTTGTAGCAGAATTGAAAAATCTTCTAGCAGCTGCAAGTTTATTTTCTATATCTGACATTTCAGTTTGAAGTTCTTGAAAATTTGTAGAAGCTTTTAAATCAGGATAGTTTTCACTAACTGCAAAAAGTGATTTTAAAGCATCAGACAACATATTGTTAGATTGTACCTTAGAATCAGTTGAAGAAGAATTCATAAATTCTGTTCTTGCTTTCGTTACATTTTCTAAAGTCTGTTGTTCATGCTTCATATATCATTTAACTGTATCTACAAGTTGTGGGATAAGGTCAAATCTTTGCTTAAGTTGTACATCTATATCTGCAAAAGCATTTTCTCTATTGTTTCTTAAAGTTATAAGTCCATTATATACACTTATTACATATATAATAAGTAGTATAAGTATTCAAATTAATATGTAGTTCATTATCAATATTATTAATATATAAATATATCTTATATACTAATAATTTATTTGTAAAAAGCAAATTTTATTTTAAATAAAAATATAATAATATTATTAAATTAGTTGTTGACTTTATAATTAAAATAATTATACATCCAAAGTTTTATTAAATTATATATATTCCTTATGATAAAAAAATTACTTAATATTTGATCAGATAAAAAAAATGATGAGCTTGAAGAAAAAGACAAGATGCATAAATTAGAAATGGAACAACAAGAAGAAAAATTGAAACAGGAAGAACTAAAAAAAAGACTATCTTATGAAATATTGGATTTATTATGAAGTGAATGAGTTTTTATAGTTGAAGATATACAAAAATGAACTATTATTAAAAGTAATGAAATATGAAAGTATATAGTAAAAAAAGCAACTTGAAAACAAATTATAGATGGAAGAACATCTATACATGAATTTCATTCAACTCCTGAAAGATCTAAAAGAATACTTAGTTCTATGAACCCTTGAGAAAAAAGAAATAATACCATTATTAAATTTGGTAAAAATTATTTTGAATCAACTTCAAATTATATAAAAATATGAGATAATGACTTTTATATATGAATATTTAAAGATATAACACAACAAATACAAGAGGTTGAACAGATAAATGTACTTAGAGATTCACTTGAACCTTTGTATAATTTTATTGATTTTTATTCTCAATTATGAACTTCTTTAAAGATGACTAGCTTGAAAATTAAGTTTTCTAAAGAAAATGTTTGAAAGCAAAAAAATATTTCTCATGATGTTCTTATTAATGCATTAAAAAGATTAGATGAGGATTTAAATATTTTTTCATCTGTTGTATGAACAAATACAAATATATGAGATATAGCTGATAAAATTAATTTAATATCACTTAATGGTTCTATAGAAGCTGCAAGGCTTTGAGAAGATGGAAGATGATTTGTTGTTATTGCAGAAGAAACTAGGAATACTGCAAATAAAGCTTCAGATCTAGTTAAGTGATGAATAAAACAATTAAATCAAGCAATTGAAAACTCTGAAAAAGAAACAGAAATACTTAAAAAAGATATATGAGATATATTGGATGAAAAGAAAACTGAAGAATCATTAAATGAAATAATCTCATCTTCTGATTCACTTTTGGCTGAGTTAAGAAATAATGTAATGTGACTTCATTTTAAGTTAGAGTCTTTAATTAAAAACTTAAAAGTATTTTATGAAGAAAAGCTTACCTGAGAAGAAAAATTGAAAGCTAAAGTTTTGATGACTAAATTTGATCATTTATTATTTATAATAAAATTAAATAGTTATATTCTTACTTGAGAAGGTTTTAATGTTTCAGATTATGAAACTTGTGAATTAGGTAAGACCATATATAGTGAATCAACTTATAGTTTTTTAGATAATTGAAAAGAGAATGCTACATATAAAAAATTAGAAAAAGAGCATAAAATATTTCATGATTTTGCAAAAAATATTAAATATGATATAGATAATTTTATTAAAAATCAAGATTTTAATGAGTTAAAGTCTATAAATGAACAAACTAATTATTCTCTTAGACATCAAAAAGATAAAGTTATACAACTTATTGAAGAACTAGCAAATGAAATAGGTTCTACATGATATTAAATTTTATTTAATAATAAATACTATATTTTATTTACAAAATATACATATTTATTTTTTTATCCATAAAATCTAATGAAATCAAGGTACATTATATAAAATCATAATATTAATAATAGAAAGAAAAAAACTAATGTAATTTGATTTTCTAGCATAAGATATTTTTTAGGGTTTAACCTAAGTAAGTGCATAATTGCAGTTGTTATTATTCTTCAACCATCAAGTGCAGGTATAGGAAGTATATTAAATATAGCAAGAGCAAGAGATATAACTCCCATAAAAGCTATATATTCCCATATTCAAACTGCAAGTATGTATTCTCAAACAGCAACAGCACCAACTGGTCAAGAAAGCTTTTCTACTGCCTCTTTAGCTTGTCAGTTAGTTAATTTATGGTACAATAGCCCTAGTCACTCAAAAGTAAGTGTTGTTTGTGCTTTTATCTCATGTACAGCTCAAGCTATACTTTCTGTAAAAGTCATTTTATTTTCTTGTATTTTTCTATCAGAATCAAAATATATTCACAGTAAGCAAGCATCTTCTGGACATTTAGCATTTAAATTTATTTGTTTTTTATTCCTTAATATTCAAATATCAACTTCTTTTCATATATTTTCTTTTAGTACCAGTCATACATTTGAAGTATTAACTTCTTGTCATTGTATAGTTTGTATAATATCTCAAGTTTGTATACTAACTTGTGAAGAAAGAGTAGTTCAATCTTTTAAAATTCAGTCAACTTTAACAGGTTTTGTAGTGTCTCAAGTTATATATCAAACTTTTTTAGCAAATGATGTTGTGGGAAATATATAACTTTCAGCTGTAAAGTTGTTTGCACTATCTGGAATTATAAAAACTGGTTTTATACCATGATAGAAAGCTGCAACAAATATAACAAAAGCTATGATAAGGTTCATAATAACTCAAGCAGAAAGTATTATAAATTTTTGCCAAAATGGTTTTGAGTGCATACTATCTTTATCATATATTTCACTATCTAAAGATAAATCTTCTCATTTAGGTCTTATAAATCATCATAAAGGTAGTGCATTTAGAGTATATTCTGTTCATTTTTTGTCTTTATATAAAGTTTTTACCTTAGGAGGTATTCATAATCAAAATTCATGAACCTTAACTCAAAATTTTCTTGAAGCAATGAAATGTCAGTATTCATGAAGTATTATAAGTATTAAAAATCAAAGTATTCAAAGTATTATGTACATATTTATTTTTATTAATATAAAGTTGTTCTTATATGATAATTTTTATTTAAAAATATTCAATTAAAAAAAAGCCAAAGAAATTTTAATCAATGACTTTTTATATAATATTAACTTCAAAGAACTTCATCTATAATATTATTTACAGTCTCTTCATTAGTACCTATATTAGATAGTTTTTCATCTATAGATTTTTTCATATATTCAAGTAATTCTATTTTAACTTTAGCTTTTGTTGAACTTGTTTCTTGCATTCTTGATAACATATTTTCAATCTTAGTATTTACTTCTTCAAGAGTTTTTACTTTATTTGTATTATCAAGATTTTCTATTCTTTTGAATAATCTATTTTTTAAAGCATTATCAACTTTTTCTTGTACTTTTCATTGTATATATTTTCTTTTATTAGCTATTTTATCTTTAATTTCTTCTTTTTTATTGCTTATTCTACTTTCTCTTTCTATATTTTTCTTTTCCCAATTGAAGATATTTTCAACTGATTTTTTTAAGTTAGATAATTGATTTTCTTTTAAGTTATTATTATATTCTTCTATTTTTTTAAGTAATTCTTCTTTTTTTTGATTAAGTTTATTTAAAGTTTCATATTCTCAATCTTTTATATCTTCTTTATATTCTCTAACTTCTTCAGCTAAATCTTTATATAATTCTTGAGATTTTTCTCTAATTTCGTTTGAATATTCTCAAACTTTATTTTTAAAATCATCTATTTTTTCTCAATGTTCTTCCCTAATTTCAGCTATTTTTTCTTTAT
>JASMTN010000041.1:0-15373 GCA_041694255.1 Candidatus Altimarinota bacterium | reverse complement strand
TTATCTCATTTGTTACATATTGTGTATTTATTCCTACTCCTGTTTTATCTGTTATATCAAAACTATCAGGTGTTGTATCTGGAGTTGGTGTTGTATCAACTATTGTTATATCAAAACTATCACTTACACTAGCTCAGTCTGGATCTGTTACTGTTACTGTCACTGTATTTGTTGTATTACTTCATACATTTGGTAGTGTCCCACTTATCACTCATGTGTTTTCATCTATACTTAACACTCCTGTTTCATCTGTTGTTAAGCTATATGTTAAACTATCTCCATCTGCATCACTAAAATTTCAACTTACATCTAAGTTAAATTCTGTTCATTCATCTTCTGTTTGGTCTGCTATATTTGTTTCTAATTTTGGAGCATCATTTACTGAATTAATAGAAACATTTACAGTTATGTTAGATGTTCATCATTTTCAATCATTAGCTTCTATTATAAAACTATCATTACCATAAAAATTATTATTTGGAGTATATGTATAAGATCAATCACTATTAACAAGCAATGTTCAATTATTAGGAGAGGTTTTTTTAATATAAGATAAGCTATCTCAATCATTATCAATTGTTGAAACACTATCTATTAAAACTTCATCTTCATTTAAACTTTTATTATAAGTTTTAGCTAATGGACTATTATTAGACAATGATTCTGCAATTTGATTTAACTCTTCAGCAGTTATATTTCAAGATAAATAATCATTAACTTGATTTTCTGTTATATTTCAATCAATAATAGATAACAATGTTTTAGAATTTAATTTTTCATTAAAAAAATCATTAACTATACTATTAGGTAATCCATTATTCATTATTGCATTTATAACACTTCAAGGAACTTCATGAATTCTTCTAATTGCAGTTCTTATTTCAATTGATCATTTAATAACATTAATATCATATATAGATTGTCAGCTTGCATCATTTACAGATATTTTAATATTTTTACTATCTCACTTATTTAAACCATCTACTTTCAATTGTTTATTAAGATCAACAAAATTTCTTATAGAAAGTTGTCAGTTATTTACAACAAAATAGTCATTATAAGAACTATCAGAAATTTCATCAATACTATTAACTGCAAATCATCAATTATCTAAAGATATATATTTTAATGTTCCATTTTCATTTAAAACTAAATCATCTCAAGAAGCAAGATTATTTTTATCTATATATACTATTCTTTCTTCATGGTAAATTTTCTTTTTAACATGTATAGTTTCTGTATTTACTGATCTACTTGGATTTATATCATTATAAGATAACTCACCACTATCTTTATTTTCAGAAAATAAGTCAGACAAACTAGATCATGAATTGCTTCATCACCAAACATATTTAAGTCAAAGCATAACTCTATGCTCATCATTCATTGTATCATTATCAACATATTGTCCTTCTATAGACAATTTTAAGTTATTTCAAAAGTCATGAATATATTTTGCCATATATTGATCATGTCATGAAAAATGATTTCAAGAAATTTCAAATCTATTATAATTATTTGGCTGGTAAGTCATCATAGCTCAATATGAAAAATCAGACTTATCTTCTCATTCTTCTAAATACATTGAATTATAACTTAAACTATCATATCATAAAGCAATATCAAGTTTTAATTTATTTGATAATTTCATAGTTCATTCAAGTTCTGCTAGAAGCTTACTACCTCAGGCAACACCTCAATATGCTATAGTCCATTCATACTCATTTGAATTATTTAGTACAATATCATCTAGTTTTCAAATTTTCTCATCATCAACATCATAATAAGTTACAGATGTTTTTATATCATGTAATATACTATTGTTCATATTTTTGCTATATTCAAAAGAATATGATTTTTGACTCATTTTAATTTCATGAGTTTGACCAACTTTAGAAAAATAAACCTCTTCTAATTTTTTTAAAAGACCAAAAGATAATTTAACTTTACCTTGTTCAAGTTTAAAACCCTGAGCAAGCAAATATTTTTCAAGTTCTGTTCATTTTTCAATTCATATATATGTTCAAATTTTAGCTCAAGAATATAAAGTCATATATGCTAATTTTAGTCTTGTGTCATTTTTAATATTATTTATATCCTGTATAATATCGATCTCAATTTTATAATTATCAAACTTATTTTCAAAAGATCATTCTGCTTTTATTTTATCATTTCATGGCTTGATTCAAAATTCTTGATTATACTGGTTGGTTTCAATATCTAAATTAATTCATGATGAGTCTGCATAAACTCTACTGTCAGCTCAAAAATTACTAGAAGAAAAGTCATTATTTTTTGTAACATTCTCAGCTTTATCATTAAATAAACCTCAACCATTATCAGCTAATCATTGAGAAGAAAATGCCATAAAAGCTCAAAAAATTCAAGCTACTGTTTGTTTTTTTATACTTTTAATAGTTTTTTTTCTTCTATATTTTTTTATGATATTATTTAAAGTAAATAATTCAAATTTAGATAAAAATTTAATATAATTATTATTCAAATTACTTGTATCAGACAATTTTTCTAAAACATCCTTTTCTATACCTGTAAGAGATAAGGAGTTTTTTTTAAGTAAAATATCTTTTAATACTTCATTCTCCTTCTTTTCAAATTCAGATGCTAATGATGAATTAATCTTATTTAACATTACTACCATTTAATATTTAAATTGTATCTTAAAACTTTTTCCTAACCTTATATATAAGATTTTTATATATAATGTCAAGTGATTTTTAAGATTAAGTTTATACTTGCATTTTAAGTTATTTTCAATATTTTATTGTTTGTTAATTATAGTTATAATATTATAAATTGCAAATTTTAACTTGTAATTATTGTATATGTTTAAATTACACAAACCATATGAACCTGCCTGAGATCAACCAAGAGCAATAGAAGAGATACTTTCACACTTTGAAAGCTGATATGAAAAGCTTACTTTACTTTGAGCTACATGAACTTGAAAAACTTTCACTATGGCAAATATCATAGAAAAGATGAACTTGCCAACTTTAGTACTTTCACACAATAAGACACTTGCTGCACAATTAACAACTGAGTTTAAGTGATTTTTTCCTGATAATGCAGTAAATTATTTTGTAAGTTATTTTGATTATTATCAACCAGAAAGTTATCTTCCTGAAAAAGATATGTATATAGAAAAAGATTCTGCTGTAAATTCTGAGATAGAAATGTATCGTTTGGCTGCTATGAGTAACTTACTTTCAAGGAAAGATACAATTATAGTTTCATCTGTAAGTGCTATATATGGTCTTGGTACTGCTGAACTTTTTGTTAGCTCTAGCATACACTTAGAAGTTGGTTCTTCATATGATTTTAAAAAATTAAAAAAAGATTTACTTGATATACAATATAATCCTGTAAAGGCTGATATAACTGCATGAACTTTTAATTTTCTTTGAAATATGCTAGATATATATTCAAGTATAGAAGATATTATCTATAGAATACATTTTGATGAAGAAAAAGTAGTTTTTATAGAAAAAAAGGACCCTATAACTTGGGAACAGTTTTGAAAAGCAGAAAGGGTTACTATCTGGCCTGCTACACAATTTATGCAAAGTATGGAAAATATTGATAGTATATTAAAAGATATAGAAAAAGAAAAAGATGAGAGAGTTAAGTATTTTAAAAAACATAATGAACTTTTATTTGCACAAAGGATAGAACAAAAAGTAAATTATGACCTTAAGATGATAAAAGAAACTTGATTTACAAACTGAATAGAAAATTATTCAAGATACTTTGAATGAAGAAAACATCAAGAACCTCCACAAAGTTTATTTGATTATTTTGATGATGAGTTTTTGTTGATCATAGATGAATCTCATATGACTATACCACAGTTTCAAGCTATGCCTTCTGCAGATAGAAGTAGAAAAACAAATCTTATAAATTACGGTTTTAGACTACCTTCTGCTATAGATCATAGACCACTTTTTTGGCAAGAGATAGAATATATGCTTTGAATTAAAGAAAAAGATGTAATTAAAAAAGAAAATAAAATAGAATGATTTGACCCTCTTGTTTGAGTTGAGTATCTTGATAAAACTTCAAGAAGAAAAAAGAAAGCTTACATACTTTTTGTATCAGCTACACCAGCAGACTATGAAAAACAAGTAAGTTGAGATCATATAATAGAACAGATCATAAGACCAACATGACTTTTAGATCCTATAACTTACATATATCCTAAATCATGAGATTTTAGCTTATTAGAAAAAGATTTAGGGAAATTTAAAAAAAACTAATCTAACAAATATTCAAATAATAGATTTTCTAAATTTACATTGGCTTGATTTTTATTTTTAATGTCTATAAGTTTTTGTACTTTTGAAAATTTATCTGTATGTGTATAATAGAATATAAGACCATCCAAAAATAAGTTTATCTTTCAAGAAGTTATAAGCTCTTTCATAATATTAAATCTATAAAATTTTTCTTTATTTGAATATTCAAGTTCTACGAACTCTTCTATCTTTTCTAGTAAGTCATTATTTTCTTCAAGCAACCTTTTTGCAAGTCAGATTCTTCATCAACTTACAGAATATAGCACATTAAATTTACTTTCTTCTAAGCTTATCATCTGTTCATCAAGAAAAGTTTTGAAATCTTCTTTTAAAAGCTCACTCATATGTATCAAAGTTCATCTTGAAATTATTGTATCCAAAAGCTTATTTTTATTTGAAGTACTTGCAAATATGAAAGTATTTTTAGGTGGTTCTTCAAGATTTTTTAACATAGCATTACTAGCATTTGTATTCATTCTTTCTATATTTTCTATGAAAATTATCTTATGTTCTCAAGCAGGTGTTTTGCTTATATAATCAGATATTTGTCTTGCTCACATAACAAGGTATTTTTTATCTTGAAGTTCAATAAGTTCTTGTTCTTGATCAACTTTAATTTGATATACTTTACCATCATATTTTCAAGGATCTTGAATCATAAGTATATCTTGTTTTTGTGTTCAAACTTCTTTTATAAGCTTATTTATTAAAGTTTTTTTTCAAATATTTTTTGGTCAAGCAATTATAAAAAATCAAGACTGTATCTTTTGTTCTTTTATACTATCTGAAATCTTGTCTATAACTTGTTTAGCTGTCTTATTTCCATATACCATAATTAGTTGAAATTTGATTAAAACTAACTATAAAATAAGAAAAGATTTGTAAAAATCAATAAGAACTTAATATTCTTCTTACTACTATCATAAGATCTCTCCACTATAGTTGAAATGATATACTAGTGTTTTGTCATCTCGAGCAAGGTCGAAAGATCTCTTGCTACTTTAAACTTGTAACTTGCTACTTTTATCTTGTAACTATTATTTATGTTATTTATCTGAGATTTGCATATAAAAACTGATATTAAAGATCAAATATTTTCAAAACTTGAAGATATATTAACAAATACAAAAGAAAAGGAAATTATATTTTTAGGTGATTTTGTATATCATTTTGCTTACAATCCAAAAGTTATATGAGAGTTTTTTGATATACTTTTAAAATATGCAAATGATTGAAAAAATATACACATACTTGCTTGAAATCATGATTATATCAAGTCTCATTTTATATTTGCTGAAGCAGAAAAGCTAACAAACTTAACAAAACTACAGAACTTAAATATAATTTCTTCTCCAAAAGTTCAAACTATAGAAGATGAAAAAGTATTATTTTTCCCATTTTATACAGATATTGCAAAAGAAGATGATTTTTCAAAGATAGATAAGAAAATTAAAAGTTTAAAAGCTCACAAACACAAAGATTTGATTAAAAACTTATTTTTTATAGCTTATACTTCATGGAAAGAAGATGATAAAAATATGAAAATTTCTTGAACGATAAACTTGGAACTTGTTAAAAATCTTATAGAACATGAGGATCTAACTATGATAGTACATCATTTTTATACTGATAATACTAAGTTTCCTGGTCAATTTGCAAAGTTTTCTTTTAAAAATATTGCACTTTCTTCAAAGATATTTGATTTTGATGGTAATGTAATATCATGACATTTACACAAAGCTTTTAAACATAAAAATTATACTTGTGTTGGAAGTTTTTGGAATACTTCACCACTTGAAGAGAACGATACAAAAGTAATTTACAGCTACCCCAACAATTTTGAACAAGTAATTATCAATCCTTACATAAGTTTTATAGTAAAAAAAGATGAAAAAATCACACAAAAGAACATAGAAGATAGCTGGTTGAAGATAGAAAAAGAAGCTGAAGAACTTCTATGAAACAACATCAAAAAAGAAAAGTTAGACCTTAAAAAAATAAACCTAACTGTAAAATCAAAGGAGGACATAAATATAGATGAGACCGTGAATTTAGACCTATTAAATAATGTAAAAGATATAAAATTTAGACAAATTAGTAAAAAAAATATCAATAATATAATAAATGATTTGGAAATAGATCAGGATAAGCTAGATTCCTCATTTCAAGGGTGGAAAGACCTTACAAGAGATTATATAGAAAAAAAGTATCCTGAAAGTAAAGAAAAATACTTTAAGATACTTGAAGATTTAGAGCTGATTTAGTCTTTAGTCTTTAATTTGGATTTCTCCACTATAAGAATACTTGTCATTCCTGCGAAGGCAGGAATCTCTTGCTACTTTCAACTTGTTACTTGCTACTATAATAAGATTTCTCCACTTCGGTCAAAATGACAGTCTTGTTACTTGTAACTTGCTACTTTAAACTTGAAACTTGCTACTATTACTCTATACTTTCAACATCATCAACTACAGTTTTAAATTTATATATCTTAACTAAGTTCATAAGTTTAAAGAAGATGAAGTTTATTAAAGAAAATATAAATAATGCTAACCTTATAAGTGGGTAAAACAATACAAAAAGTAGAAACATTACAGAAAATTGAAATTTAGGATCCTGATATTTTTCTTTAATTTTTCAAACAACAAGCTCACATATATTATCATTCAGTATTTGTTTATTTTCCATAATTTGATTAAAAACTATGCTTTTATAAAAATCTGTATTTAAAAAACTTCAAAATGTTATATTCTCAACTCATTTAAAAGAATTTTCTATATTATTTTCTCAAGTTAGATTAGATCAAGTTAACATACTTCAAGATAGATTATCTAATTTTCATCAAGAAAGCATATTAACTAATCAATTATTTTTTCATATATAATCTACAACATCTTGTATGTTTGTTTCTCATATACTTTGAGTACTAAATCAAAACATTTCCATAGTGTAATTTGAAAACTGTGAGGTTGAAGAAGATATTTGATTACAAGTTAGATCAAAAGTTCTATAAGTTCATAAAAAGGCAACTGCAAAAGTCAAAGATAAAAATAATGTATAAATCTTTATTCATCTTGTAAAAAGTTTATATGAACTTATATTTATTCTATTATATATCTCATCATATATGGTTGATAATAAGAAAAAAACTCAAATATTAAAAAGTATTATTCATAGAACATAGAAAAAATTATCAAATCAATTTATAAATAATAAAAATAATGTAGTTATTCAAACTATTAGTAAAAGATTTACTTCTTGTGTCTTTTTTAATTCTATTATAAAATAGTGTGCAAATAAGAAAAAAAGTATAGAAAACAGTAGTCATAGAACTATTTTTTCATCAAAAAAGAAAAAATAAACACTAAGAACATAAAAGGATATTGTAAAAATAATAGTTAAATATCTTTTTAAAAAGTATATAAAATGCTTCATTTAAAAAAAATATATAATAATAAATTTATCATTGGGCAACAAACTGTATAAATCTTATAATACCATAAGCTCAACCAACAAGCAAAAGACCTATTATTGAATAAATTAAACCTTTTTTCCCATTATCAAATTGTTTTTCATCTGCTCATCAAGTTATCATTAAAAATCCTGAATAAGCAATAGCTATAAAAACTATAAAACCTATAAACATAGTAGCTCATGCAAACAAATCTTGTGAAAAGCTTTTTAAGTCTTTATTTTCTGGATTAACATTACCTCATAATACAGCATAAGGATCTAAACTACAAGATCCATCTTTAAGTTGAGCAGAACTACAATCTACACCCATGTTATTTGACATATTATATATGTAATTTATTAAAACTAATTAAACTAGAGTTTAATAATTTATTGCTCATATTCAATTTAATTTTAGCATTTTCTTTATAATGATCTTTTCATATTTCTAAAATATAATCCATCATAATATCAACCGGCAAAATGGTCATATCTCATATTTGTTCAGCAGTTGCATATTTCCAAAAGTACATTATATATATTCATTTTTGTTCCATAGTCATCTTTTTTGTTTTTATTTTATAAAATATTTTACAATTATAATATTATATTATTTTTAAATATTGTAAATTTTTTAACTTGACTATCTGCTATTTTTAATGTCTTTTAAAGAATATCATAAAGTTGAAGTTTTACTATTTTCCTTAATCTTTCTAAATAAAGCAACAGGAGTTTGTGAACTATCTATTTGAGAAGGATTTTTAATAAGTCAGGTTATAAACTCTTTAAAATCATCTTGTTCAAACATTTCTTCATAGTTTGTTATAGCCTTGTTATCTTTCCATAGTCATATTGCTTCATAATATGATTGTTTATTAGAAATATTTAATTCAGACATCTTATTTATAAAACCTGAAACAACTTTTTTATAGTTTAAAGAGGATCTAGGTATAAGATTTGGATACTTTTGTGCAGTTTCTTCTAAAAAAGCTTTAAATTCTTGATATCAATTCTGGTAAGACCTTAATTCAACTATTTTTTCATTCCATCTTGCAACATCTGTTGATTTTAAATCCATTTGTTCTATTCATAAAGAGTCATTAATTTTATTGACAAGATTTTCTGCATTTGTTGCAGCTTTTGCTTCAAGAGATTTTGTTATATTACTTTTTTGTAATGCTAATTGTGCAGCTCATATTCAAATTCAACCATAAGGTGTTGGTATTATAGGAGCAGACTTAATTCATTCCTCTGCAAATTTATAAACACTGTCAGATATACTTGCTGTTATATCAGTAGACTTAAAAGAAAGTTTTATCATAGACCATAAAAGTATAGTTGATAATATAGTTAGTATTATATAGCCGAATACTCATCAAGTTCATTCTATAATATCATTCATAAAATTTCATTCAATAGTCAATATTTTTTCTCATCAAATACACATTGAATTATCCTCACAAATTCATAAAGTTTCTTTTGCTTTTTCATTAGTTTCATTAGATATAAAAGCTCACTGTAAGCTTATTAAAAATATTAAAGAAATTCATAAGGCAAAAACAACTAAAACAGGCTGAAAAATTAATCATATCATATTTTTAAATAAAAAAGCCTTATGCTTAGTTCAAACTTTTCATCAAAATACTTGATCTAAAAATATAAGTGGTGAAAATGCTATATAAATCCATATCCAAAAAACTCTTATAATTCATATAATAATAAGTAACAGTATGGGTACTGTAAAAAGAAGAATAAGAATTAAATGTAATATAAAAGATATACTAACCGTCTTTAAAGCATCACCTCAAAATGAAACATTATCTACATCTATATTAAGTTCCTTATCTATATTTAAAATACTTGTTCATATATAAAATAATGGTCAGGTCATATCATTCATACTTGAAAGAAGTTCTTCTGTATTTGTAACAGTTTTTTCATTATCTTTATTGCATGAATATATGTTATTTATAATATTTTGTGGATTATCTTTTTTATTAAAACCTAATTCTATATTTTCACAATATGTAATATCTTTTATTCAAGATATATTATAATTTCAAAGCAAAGATTTAGGAAATCATCAAACAGCAGCTAATAAAATAACAGAAATATCAATTAAAATTGCTATCATAAACCAACTTGCATTAACCAATATACTTGCAATACCAAGTTTTCATATTATAGATAGTATATTTTTAACTTTTCATACAAATAACAAAAAAATACTAACTATAAGTATAAATCATATAATATAATTTGCAATATTTTTTGAAAAATTCCATATATTCCACAAAAGAGAATCTAATCATATTGAAACTCAATATAAAAGGTCATTTGTATATAATTTTCATGCTATTATAGCAAGCACAACCCATATGCTTTGTAAAAGATCCTTTAATGCATCTAAAAATCAAAAAACTACATTATCTCATAGTGAATTTGTAGAAGCAAAAGATAAATTTAATACAAAAAAAACTATAAATAATATTAAAGTAATTAGTTTTTTTATATTAAACATACTTAATTTTTTTAATTAATTAAATCTATCTTTTATGGTATCTTGGTTTCTAAATATTATATCAAGTTTTTCAGATGCACTTGAAGCACCTGCTAAATCATTTTTTATAGAATTTAATCAAGAATTATTATTTATCTGTCCCTCAATTGCTTCTATTATACTCTTTGCTCAAGATCTGTTATTAACAATACCAGTATCATTTTCATATAATTTTAATTCTTCTATAGCTTGTTTATATCATTCAAATATATAGTTTGAATTATCACTTTTTAGTTTTGTAACTATATCTTGATAATTTGTAATATCAGGCTTAGTTCAGAATGTGTCAGCAAGTTCTTGAGCTTGTTTACCATATATATGAGTAGGTAAAGATTGTACATTTCATCAAAGCTTTTCCATAGATCATATACTTTGTGCACCATAAGGTGTTGGTATAAATTTAACAGTTTTTGTAATATCCTGAGTAAAATTAAATGCACTCTCAGATATTGAAGATGTAACTTCATTTGCTTTAAAAGATAATCTTATCATAGTCCAAAGTAATATAATAACAAGTATAGAAATTATTAAATATGAAAAAAATCATCATATAAACTCAGTTTTATTATTAGAATCTTGAAAGTCTCAAAAATCCATACTAACAATTCATTTTCATGCTTGATCTAAAAGAAAAACTTCTTTAACAGAATTAGTATAACCTGTTTCTCAAGATTCTATTAATGTATCATAAAGTGCTGTTATAAATATAAATGAAACTGAAAAAGCAAGCACAACAAGTGCAGGCTGAAAAATTAATCATATCATATTTTTAAATCAAAAAGCCTTTTGTTTGCTAGCAACTTTTCATCAAAATATCTGATCTAAAAATATCAGTGGTGAAAATCATATATATATCCAAATCCAAAAAACTCTAACTATATTAACAACAATAAGTATTAAAATCGGAATTGTAAATAATAACATAATTATAATTTTAACAATTGCTTTTATAGATTCTCAACTATGTTTTATTTGGTTGCTATTCATATTGTAAGCATTTTCAAGTATAGTACTTGAGTCATTAAGTCAAAGAATATTTGATCACATAAAAAATAGCGGTCAACTTATATATGCTTGATATGTTTGAAAATCATTTAAAGTCATATTATTATCTCATGTTGCATATACACTGTACTTTCAATTAAAACAAGAATTATTGCTTTCATCACATTTTGTAGAATCAAAATTTATATTTGTAGGAATTGCAATTTTAGTTTTAGATCCAATATTTCACTCATTACTTCAATAAAAACTTAATGGTAAAGATCAAAATCATGCTATAAATATAGTAGAAATATCAATTAAAACTGCTATTATAAACCAACTTGAATTTATTATAATAGATCAAAAAGCTATCTTAGGCAAATTAGTTTTTATTAAAGAAGCATCATTTGATGTGGTTATAAATTTAAAAATAAAATATATAAATAAAAATCCTATCAAAAAATTTGCAATACTTCTAGAAAAGTTCCATATATCCCACAAAAGAGAATCTAATCATATTGAAACTCAGTATAAAAGGTCATTTGTTAGTAATTTTCATGCTATTATAGGTAATAAATACCATATACTAGATATAAGATCAAATATGCTAAACAATAAATTTCATAGTATTCAAGAGTCTTGATATGTTGAAGCATAAGAATTATTGACAAACAAAAAAAACAGTATAAATATAGAAAATAATAATATTTTTTTTGTTCCCTTTAAAGGCATATAATTAAAGTTATAGCTAAATTTTTATTTTTATTTACTTTATAAAAGTATACTAAAAATTTATTTTTTTGCAAATTTATTTATTTATATAAAGCTGTTGAATCTTTTGTTCTAAAACCTTCCTTCTAGAACTGTTTTCGGTATATAAAAGTTCTTTTAAGTAATATTTTCTAGCACTTTCTAAATCTCAATTATTTTCATAGTAAGTAGCTAAATTATGAAAAATATATGTATCTTGAAAATACTCTGATAATAATTTTAAATATTTTATAGCAAATTCTTGTTTTCAAGCTTTTAAAAATAAATTTCATTTACCATACCAACAAACATACTCATTGTCTTTAGATACTTGTTTATAACAAGATCTAATAAGTGATAATAATGTTTTTAATTCAGTTTTATAACATTTATCACATTCAAAAAGTAGATACTTAAATATATTATAATAATCAATATAAGAAAGTTCATAACTTGATAGTTTAGATATAGTTTTCTTAACATTTCATGTTTCTTTTATATCAATATAAGAAAGTAATGTATACCTTAAAACATCTTTATAATAAGGATATGTATTAGTTAATTGTGAAAGGTATAATAAGGTATCTTTAGGCTTTTGTATCCAATAATAAGAAATTCATAAAAAAAAATTATAATCATCTTCATCACCATTATTCTGTTTTTTTAATATTTTAAAATACTTAATTGCATTCTCATAATTTCACATATAAAAATAAGAATATCATAGTATTTGTTGAGCTAAAGTATAAGAACTATCTTGTATATAAACATTTTCTGCTATATTTTTTGAAAGTCAAAAATATCAAAATTTTAATAAATCCAAAGCAAGCAATGTTTTAAAGTAATATAAAGGACTTCATTTTGATTTTTTATATTTTTCATATGAATTCTGTATGCTTAAAAGTAAATTTTTATGTTGACTGATCTTAGCATCTTGAATAAGTGCTTTTAAATTATTATCAAGATTTTCTAGCTCCCATTTTGATAGCAAATCAATTAAAAATATATAAAAAGTAAATTCTCAAGATGTAACAACTTTTTTTTTATATAATGAATTAACTAAAGATCTAATATCTTCAACTTGCTCATTTGAAAAAAAGTTAATATTTTGTAGTTTAACATAAAAATAATCTTTTAAATTTTCTTTATTTCATTGAATTTCTAAAAGTTTTTTTGAATATTCTTCAGCCAATTTAAAATTTCATATTTGAACATAAAGATCAATTAATTTTTTATACCATATTTCCTTATGATCAGTTTCTTTTAAAAGATTTTTTATGGCTTTTATTGCAAGTTCATTATTTTTTTTATCCATAGAAGATATATAAAGTTTTTTATATCTAAGAGTTTTAGAATTAATATTTTTTTGATTATTTATATTTATTATAGAATCAACATCAGATAAATTGTTAGCAATCATTTCTTCAATAAGCTTTTTTTCATTAAGTTCGTTTTTATCTCAAGTATTAGATTGTATATTGTCAATTTCATTTAACTCCTTTTTCTCAATCTCTGAAGAAATATTTTCTATTTGAGCTATATAATTATTAAATTCTCTTTCCTTTAAGTGATAAAAATACAAAGATATAAAAAATATAATAAAAGAAATTGATAAAAATATAATTATTCTTTTAAACATTATAGTTAATCATTATCAATTAAAGAATGTACTTGTTGTAAGTGTTTATCAGATATATGAGTATATATCTGTGTTGTTGTAATACTACTATGTCACAATAAAGTCTGTACAGACCTTATGTCTGCTCACTTCATAAGTAAAGATGTAGCAAAACTATGTCTTAATGTATGAGGAGTAACTTTTTTTTTAATTCATGCTAAACTAGCATATTCTCTTACTAAATTTTCTATAGAAACTCTAGTAGTAGGCTTTCACATAGAATTTCTAGATAAACTTATTATAAGATAAGATGAATTATCATCTCTTAAAGAAAGATATTTTTTTATCAAATTTAAACTTTTTTTAGTTATAAATACTGCTCTTTGTTTATTTCATTTTCAAATTATAGTTATTTGATTTTGTTCAAAAGAAATTTGATTTAATTTTAAGGAAATAGTTTCAGAGACTCTCAATCAAGACCCATAAAGTATATTAAGTATAACTAAATCTCTATATTTTTTGATTTCATTTCTTTCAAATTTTTCAGGCATATATAATATATTATTTATATCATCTTGAGATAGAAAATCAATTGTTCTAGGTTCAAGTTTAGATAATTCAAGTTTTTCAATAGGTAAAGTTTTTATATCATGCTTTTGTAAATATTTAAAAAAAGATCTTATTGATATAACATGGTAATTTATAGTTTTTTTTGAAAGATTTTCAGAATGCAAAAAGCTACGGAACCTTGATATTTCCATAGCCTCTATGTCTTCAATATATATTTTTTTTTCTATAACCTGCAAATATTGACTAAAACGGTTAAGCCAAAGTCAATAATTGTTTATAGTTTGTTTGGAATAATTCTTTTCAATATCAAGATATTCCAAGAAATTATTTAAACTTTGTTGGATGTTATTCATTATCTAATATTTTTTCTAAAACTGCTTTATATTCTTCTAATTTAGTTTTAGTTTTTTCAGTTCAATTTTCAACTTCTATTTCTTTTATATTACTAAGTATATTTTTAAGAATATCAATTGCTTCATCATTATTAGATTTTTTAGCTTTTATATAATTTTTTGTTATTAATTGTTTAATTTCTCATTTAAGACTTATTAATTCATTTTTTAGATTATCATTTTCTATTATTTCTTCATTATTTTCTAATATTTCCTCATCATTTTCTATTATTTCTTCATCATTTTCTACTATTTCCTCATCATTTTCTACTATTTCTTCATTATTTCATTCATTAAAATTTCAAGAAGGAAGGTCTTTATTATTAATATCAGTAGATCAAAGTCAAAAAAGTTCTGGTTTATTAAAGTATGTAAATACTGAACCTATAACTAAGAAAACAACAAACAACAAAGTTGCAATAACTCATGAAAAAGTTTTCTTTTTAGGTTTTTCTTCATTAACACTAATATCACCTTCTTCTTCATTTTTAAAAGAATGAGTTTCAGAATTAGTAATATTTTCTTGTTTATTATCAGTATCTGAATCCAAGCTATAATCAATACTATCTATATCTAATCATCACTCTTCTTCTTTACTTTCTTCTTCTTTATTCTCTTCTTCCTTACTTTCTTCTGGTTCTTCTTCTAAATCTATATCTAATCATCATTCCTCTTTACTTTCCTCTTCTTTATCTTCTATATTATCTCAAATTTCTTCTTCTTTACTTTCTTC
>JASMTN010000040.1:0-11805 GCA_041694255.1 Candidatus Altimarinota bacterium | reverse complement strand
TATTTTTTATTCATATATTAATATTAAAATTTAAAGATTAACTTTTATTGTCATCTCAAGCAAGGTCTAAAGATCTTTTTTATCCTTATTAGATTTTTCCACTTTGCTTTGGTTAAAATGACAGTTAGTTTTGCTACTTGCTACTTTCAACTTGTAACTTATACTTAGTTTCATCAAAATTTTCTATATTTGAAGTTATTATACTTCAAGTTATATTTGAAATAATCTCCATTTTAGAACCATATACTTTTCATAATTCAACTTGTTTAGAAATTATATTTCAATTTTTATATACATGAACTATACCATTACCATCATCTCAAGTTTGTACAATATTTAAAGGAAGTAATAAACTATTAGTTTTTATAGGAAAAAAAACGTCAACTACATCTCAAAAAATGTTAGTATTATTATCTAATCTTATTTTAACATCATAACTTAGATTATTATTTGCAAGGTCAGATATACTATATACTATTCAAGTAAGATATCTTCAATTATAATGTACTTTTACAGTATCTCATATCATATCAATTTCATTTTCACTCAATGATGTTTTAATCTCTGTTGTGTTTCATTGTATAAGTTCAAACATATTATTATTTGTATATACATCTTGTCATAAACTTATATCAACATTTGATACTTTACCATCTATTGGTGACCTAACAGTTAGTTTACTAACTTGATCAGCCATCTCATTATAAGAAACTTGTGCACTGCTTATAGCATTTTGAAGTTTTTTAATGTTTACTGTTCTATTTTTTTTAGCATTTTCCAATGCATTTTCTGCATTTTTAACAACTATCTTTAAGTTATTAAGTTTATCTTCAAGTGCCAATACTGTCTTTTCATGATTTAATTTTGCTTGTTGGTAGCTTATAGTGCTTGTGCTTGATTGTGTATTTAGTGTATTTTCAAGTATTTGTATATCTTTTTTAGTAAGCTCTATAGACTTTTTTAATGATTCTTGAGCTTTTTCATAAGTATTTAAAAAACTTGAAACTTGTGATTGAAAACCTACATAAGCTGTATACTTACCATTGATATTTGCTTGGTATGAATTTACAGAAGCAAGATAAGAACTTATAGTTGAAGAAGAAAAAGATGAAGATGTTACACTATGGTTTAGTACATATTCTATATCATCAAGCAAGCTTATAAGTTGTTTATATGTACTATCTAACTTATTTATAGTAACAATTAGGTTATCAATATTCAAATTATCTAAATCTTGAGAAAGAAGTTCTTCCTTATTTTTTAACAAATCTCTAAGCTTATTCTTAGTATCTTGTAGCCTTTTTGTATCTTTTGCACCTAGATAATCTTCAAAACTATCATTTTCATTCTCATTAAGGTCAGAAACTCAAAGAAGTTCATCAGCAAAAGTTAGTATATCATCATTTGTAGTTTTTAAATTTGAGTACTTTTCCTTTGTAGATGCTATATAAGACAAGATAGTTTCCTTATCAGATCTAAGTTTATTCTCATAATCAAGTTCTTGCTTAGCTAAGCTTTGTTTTGCTTTTTCTAAATCCAAACTTGCTTTTGAAGTATCCTGTGATAAATTAGAATTATCCAAATTTATTTTCATTTGTTCAAGATTTTTTTCAGAACTTTTTATAGATTGATCTGCATCTTTTTTAGCTATATAATAACTATTTTTAGCTTTATCTAGATTTAACTGTGCATCCTGTATGGTTTTATCTAAAGTTATAGTAGTTGATTCAAGGTTTATCTTTGCTCTTTCTAGATTGTTTTTAGCATTTTGTAGTTTAAGATAATAGTTTGATATACTATCATCCAGTTTTGCTAATATCTGTCATTTTTTAACATCATCTCATTCTTTTACAAGAATATTTGAAATTTGTCAATTTGCTTTTGCAGATACATTTACAATAGAAGAAGGCAATATCTTTCAAGTTTTTTTAATCTCTGTGCTGTTTGAAAAATCATTAACATCTTCTGTTTGTATATAAAAGTCTTGTTTTGCTTGCTTGTTAGTTTGATTTTCTTCCTTAATTCAACAAGAAGATAGCACTAAACTTGCAATTAAAAGTAAGGTTATTTTTTTCATAATTAAATTATTGGTTTTAAAATAAATAAAATTAATTTTCGATATTGCTTATATATTCCATAAGTTCTTTAACATCAACATTTCTTACAATTCAAATATACTTATCATCTTTAAGTAATATACTTACACTGTCTCACTGTTTAAGATTAAGTTTTTCTCTTACATCTTTTGGTATAACAACTTGTCATTTAGGTCATATAGTTGTTATAGAACAAAGTTTCATATTACATTCTTTTTTATTAGCCATTTTTTTAATACTAAAACATTAAAAGTATAACTAGTATAACTTTTCTTATTTTTAATTCAAGTAATAATAAACTAAACAGTAAGTGTTTTTTAAAATTCTACATTATTATATTCTTTTCTAAGCTCTTTCAATATGTCTATTTTTTTTTGATATATAGGTAAATTATCATAATATTCACTTTCAGGATGTTCTTTTAAGTACTTTACATCTTCCATATAATCCTTAATTCTCTTATTTACATCTTCAAGACTATTGCACTCATTTTTTAGTTTTTCATATAATTCTTTTTTATCAATATTTTCTTTTTTATAATCTTCAAAATTTGGATATTTTATATTAAAAACTCCATTATTCTTAGTGATTTTAATAAGTTCTTCATCTTTATTATTTAATATTATTTTATATATTTTTTCATTATCTGATATATGCTTAACTTTAATATCTTTAATTCATAATGTTTTAATTTTTTCTAATATAGGATTATCTACATCATCTCTACCTTGCATATCTTCTAGATTTTTATAAAATTCATTATTAGTATCTTCAATATCCTCAAATCATTCCAATATAGAACTATCTATTATAGATGATAATAAAGGTGTTTTGTCCAATATATTCTTAATATTTCAAGGAGAAACAAACATTCAAATCAGTATAATAGCTGTTATCATGATTCATATAGTTGATTTTAAGGTTCATACTTTTTCTATTCAATTTTTCATATAATTAAAACTTTGATATATAAGTCATTGTTTTTTAATATCTTCTTTTATATTATCAATATATGATATACCTTCAGGTGTTATCTTTACTTTTAAAAAATATTTATAATAATTTTCTTCTATCACTTCTATGTGAGACATATCTTTAATAAAAACTTTTTTTCAATTATTTTCTTTTTGTACCATCTTTCACAAGCTAAAAATTTCATTAAAATCTATATCAAAAAATCTAACCTTCTCTTCAATAAGTTGTAAATTTTTAGGAATATTTTCTATCTTTAATTTTCAAATAGCATTATAATAAAATATCCTAGACCTTACATCTTCCTTTGAAAACATTTTTTTAAATCTATCATCCAACTTATTATATAATGACTCAAAACTAATATAATTAAAAATTCATTTCTCAACTTTTGAGAGAAAAAATTCAAATATATATAAATCTAACAATAGAACATCTTTTTTATTATCCATTTTTTATTTTTATTTTTATTTTTAAATCTTACTTAATTATATACATAATTATAACTTAGTCAATATTATACTATAATAAATTGATTTTAAATTAAAAATATATACAAACTATAAAAGTATTTAAAAGTTTATAATTAAAAATATGGATATTAAAAATCCAATCTTGAGAAAATGAAAATATTAAAAATATATTATGATTTATTTGTAAAATAAATATTATTTTCTTGAATTTACATAAACAATATATATAATTTATCTTGAATTTACATAAATAATATATAGATATGAAAAATATATTTAAACAAATCATTTCTGATTTTCATGAAAATAAGGTTAAAATATGAAAAGAAAGAGATATAAATATACCTCTAGATACTCAAAAAATTATATCTATCATATGACCAAGAAGATCTTGAAAAAGTTATTTGCTTTTTAATATAATAAACAAACTTATAAAAAATTGAGTAGAAAAAACAAATATTCTTTATATAAATTTTGAAGATGAAAGAATAAATATTGATGGATCTAATTTACAAGTTATAATTGATGCTTACTTAGAATTATATATTGATAAAAAACTTGAAAATACTTATTTTTTCTTTGATGAGATACAAAATATAGATTGATGGGAAAAATTTGTTAGAAGGCTTTATGATAATGCAAATACAAATATATTTATCACATGAAGTAATGCAAAACTTTTAAGTAAAGAAATAGCAACATCTCTTAGATGAAGAAGTTTAAGTTATGAAGTATTACCTCTAAGTTTTAATGAATTTTTAAGATTTAAAGATGAAAAAATAAATTATCATTCAACTGCTTGAAAGGCAAAAATACTTAATCTACAAAAACAGTACATAACTTGGTGATGATTTCCTGAAATATTAGACTTTGAAAAAGACTTAAAAATAAAAACCCTTCAAGAATATTTTGATGTAATGCTCTATAATGATATAATAGAAAGGTATAAGATAAAAGATGTAAGCTTATTAAAAAATTTTGTAAAACAGTTAATTCAAACTACTACAAAAGAATATTCAATAAATAAGATATGAAATAATTTAAAATCACTATGATTTAAGTTTGATAAAAATATATTATATAATTTTATAGATTATCTAGATACTATATACTTTTGAAAGTCTGTATCAAAATTTGATTATTCTCTAAGTAAGCAAACTCTTAAGAAATTTTATGCCTTTGATAATGGTTTTTTGAATGCAATAAGCTTTAGTTTTTCAGATAATTATTGAAAGCTACTTGAAAATATGGTATTTATAGAACTTTATAGAAGATTTGGAGAAAATATTTTTTTCTTAAAAAATGGTAGTGAAACAGATTTTGTAATAAATAAAAAAGAAAAAATAGCTTATCAAGTATGTTATGATTTGAATGATGAAGATTATCAAAGAGAGATAGATGGATGTATAGATGCTATGGATAAATTTAAACTAAAAAACTCTATACTTATAAGTTTTGAGCAAGAGGAGGATATAATTATAGATTGAAAACATATAAAAGTAATACCTTTTTATAAATGGGTTTTATGATAAGAGTATATTCAAATAAGTTTTCTAATCCTGAAAATGTCACTGAAAAATCTAGACTTGATATTATTATAGATTTTATAATTCAAGATAGGTTTATTAGTACTGAAAAAAATAGCAAAAAATATATGAGTAGATAAAAGAACTATTTTAAGAGATATTAAAAAACTCCAAGAATCTTGAAAATTTAAAAGAATTTGACCAAATAAATGATGATATTGGAAAATATTAAAATATTAAAATAATGCACCACTGGTTGCACTAATTTAAAAAATTACAATAACAAATGATACAAAAAAACATAATCCAATTTCTACCATACTACCCTCCTCATAAGTGATGACTTGAAACTCATGCTCAGCAATGGGCTTTTTATTGGTCAGCAAATAATTATTGAAAAGTATATAATATTATAACTGATATAGATCAAGATTATAAAGATAAAGAAAAAATAATATTTAAATGAAAAACTATATGATACAAAGAAAATAATATTGAAAATCTAGTAGTTCCTAGTTTTGAGATAATTCCAAACTTTCCTATGTATAAGATATGGACTAAAAAATACAAACTTATCAAAAAATATCTTAAAACAAAAAAAATAAATATAGTTATAACAAGAACTAGGTTTTTTCTTACAAGTTTTATAGGTTGAATATTTGCTAAAAATAATAATATAAAATGGACTCATATAGAACACGGGTCTGATTATGTAAAATTAAATAGTAAATTTAAAACTTCCATAGCTAAAATATATGATAAAATAATTTGAAAGTGGATATTTAAAAAATCTGATATATTAGTATGAGTCAGCTATGCTTGTAAGGATTTTATACAAAATGAATTCATAGATAGAAAAATATATGTAATTTATAGGTGATTAGATTTCAATATCAATAATGACTCTATTAAATCTGATGATATAAAAAATAAATACAAAAATAAAATAATAGTTTGATTTTTGGGAAGACTTTATAAATGGAAAAATGTAGACACTTTAATAAAAGCTTATTATAATTTGGATAAACATCTACAAAATAAAATTCAACTAGTTGTAGTTTGAGATGGTGAAGATTTTGATAGATTAAACAAATTAGATATAGATAAAAATATTTATTTTACATGATGAAAATCTTTTGATGAAGCTATAAAATTACAATCACAATTTGATATACACTTTCATACATCTTCTCCTGGATGATGACTTGCTACTACTCTTTTACAAGCTATGAAACTTTGATGTTTTATTGTTTCTACTCCTTATGAGTGAGCTAGTGAAGTTATAAAGAATAATTATAATTGAATACTTTTAAAAGATGATAGTTTATGAGAGTTAAAAAAATGACTTATAGAGTGAATTAAAAGCTCAAATAAAAGAAAAGAATTTGCACTTAAAAATAAGGAAATAATACAAAATCAATTCTCTTGGAATGAAAATATTAAGAAATATTATGATTTATTTTTAAAATAACTTGATTTTTATAAAAATTAAATTATATTTTCTTTACTTACAAAGAATAAAATTAAATATTTAATACTTAAGTTAAAAGAATATAATGTTTGCTGATATAATAAAAGATAATCAAGAAAGACTAAAAACTCTTCACCTAAAAAAAAGAAATTATAATTTTAATAATGATATACTAAATTTAAATAAGATAATATCTTTTATATGACCAAGAAGAGTTTGAAAAACTTATTTGATGTTTCAGTTTATATTAGAGTTGATAGATAAAAAAATCTATGATTTAGAACAAATTGTTTTTATTGATTTTTCTATATTTTCTCAAGAAACTATAAATCCAGAAGATATTATAAGCTCTTACTATTCACTTTGAAATAACAAAAAACCATTACTTGTATTTGATGAAGTTCAAGATGTAGAAAATTTTCAAAAATTAATATTACAATTATATACTCAATGATATCAAATATTTATATCAGGTTCAAATTCCAAATTATTATCAAGTGAACTTGTTACACAATTTAGATGAAGAGTGTATGAATATTTTGTAAACCCTCTTGATTTTGATGAAATACTAAGTTTTAATGATATAAAAAAAGAAAATCACTACTCTTCATCTTCAAAATGAAAGATAAAATCTATATTCAATAATATATTAAAATATAGCACTTTTCCAGAACTTGTAATTTCCAAAGATGTAAATATAAAAACTGATTTACTAAAAACTTATTTTGATATATTGTTTTATAAAGATCTAACTGAAAGGTATAGCATAGAAAATGAAAAAGCTATTAGATTTTTAATAAAAAGACTTATACTTTGAAATACAAAAAGACTAAATCTTATAAAAATTTTTAATAGTTTACATTCTCAATGAGTGAAAATATGAAAAAATACTATCTATAATTATTATGAATACTTAAAAAATATTTTTTTTATTGAAGATATAGATAACTATTATAAAAAAACATCAAATATATATTTGTACAATTTTTGATTTTGAAGTTTATTTTGATATACAGACAATCTATGACAAAACTTTGAAAATTTTATATATTTACATCTAAAAAGAAAATATAAAAAAATCTTTTATAAAGAAAATAATCAAGAAATAGATTTTTATATACCAGATATAGATACAAATATTCAAGTGTGTTATACTTTGGATGAATCAAATATTGAAAGAGAAACAGAAAGTTTAAAAAAGCAAGAATGAAAAAATATATTAGTGTGTTTTGAAAAAAAATGAGATTTTGAAATTGAAAATATTGAGATAATAGATTTTATAGATTATCTAAACTAAAATTGATTTAATAAAAATATTATAATTTATTTACTAAGTAAAAAATAATTTGAAAAGCATCATATTTTCATTATACTAATAATAGTAAAAATTTAAACTGTTTAAAAAAATACTATGAAATTTTACAACAGAGATAATGAATTAAAGGATATAAATAAAATAATAAATTCAAAGAAATCAGAGTTTGTCTATATTTATGGTAGGAGAAGAATATGAAAAACTAGACTTATACTAGAATCACTAAACAATGAACAAAAACTCTATTTTTTTGTATGAGATAAAACAGAAAAAGAGCTTATTGGTGAATTTAGTGAAATTATTAAATCAGAATTATGAATTTGATATATAAATTTTGATTCTTTTAGAAATTTGATTGATTTTTTATTTGATTATGCCAAAAACAATAAACTTATAGTTATTTTTGATGAATTTCAAAATTTTTACAAAATAAATAAATGAATTTTTTCAGATTTTCAATATTTTTGGGATTTAGATAAAGATAATTCAAATATAAAACTTTTTTGTCTTGGAAGTCATTTCACTTTAATGAAAGAAATTTTTGAAAACAATAAAAATCCACTTTTTGGTAGAAAAACTGCTAGTTTTTATCTTAAAAATTTTGATATAAATACACAAGTGCAGATATTGAATGATTATAAAATACTTAGTAGTAAAAATTTATTATACTTTTACTCTATCTTTGCTTGAATACCAAAATATATAGAAATTTTCTTAAATGAATATGAAAAAAATAGTTCAAATAAAAATTTTTTAGATGATATTTTAGATATTTATATTAAAGAAAATTCATTTTATCTATTTGAATGAAAAGAGCTTTTTGCATTGGAGTTTGGTAAATCTTATGACATATACTTTGGTATATTGTCAGCTATTGCAAGTTGAAATACAAAAAAATCTCTTATAGCTGATTATACAGGTATTTGAATAGATAGTATCTGACAGTATCTAAACAAGCTTGAAAAATATTTTGAACTAATAGAAAGAATTATACCTATTACAGATAAAACTACTTCTAAAAATTCCAGATATATCATAAAAGATTGATTTTTGAAATTTTGGTTTAGATATATTTTCAAATATGACTATCTTTTCAAAATAAAGGATTTTGATAAACTTAAAAATTTTATAAAAACAGATATAAATAATTTTTTATGATTCGTTTTTGAAGATTTGGTCAAAGATATTTTAATAGAAGAAAACTTGTTTTGAAAATTACCTTTTAGATTTGAAAAGATATGAAAATATTTTGATAAAAAGTGATTCAATGAGATTGATATAGTTTTACTTAATTCAAAAGAAAAAAAAGTAATGTTTATAGAATGTAAATTGAATAATGATAAGATAAGGGAAATTGAATATAAAAAACTTAAAGAAAAAGTTAAAACTACAGGTATATACAAATCTTATAAAAAATATTATTGATTTGCTAGTGTGGATGATATAGGAATTAATTGTGATTATAAAATTAGTATTCAAGAGTTTATCAAGAAATAATAGAAAATCAATTCTCTTGGAATGAAAATATCAAAAAATATTATAATTTATTTAGTAAGTAAAAAATAATGAGAAAAAATATCACATTCATAAGACTTCAAGATTTTCCACCAAGTAGTTCAATAGATATGTATTATTATGTTAAATATCTATCAAAAACATGATTATACAATATAGATGTAATTACTTGAAAAAAAACAAGTGATATAGATTTTGATAATGTAGATATTCATTACACAAACTTAGATCAAAAAAATAATATAAAAACATTATTTATTTTTATGTATAAATCTATAAAACAATTACATAAAATAAAAAAATCTAAAAAAATAGATTATGTATATTTTTTTTCTATGCATCCAATATCAGTTTTAATACAACTTTATAGTAAATATATACTAAGATTAAAAACCATATATGATGTAACTAGCTGACCAATTTGAAATACACTATCATCAAAAATATCATATTTAACTATAAAATTATGAATACTTTTATCTGATAAATTTATATTAGATGATAAATGACTTTATAATAAACTAAATTTAAAAACAAAAAAAAGTTATGAAATAATTTGAATATGATATGATAAAGAAATTTTTTATCCTAAAAAGTGAGTTAATTTATTTAATAAAAATGAAAATGAAATAATTTTTACTTATATATGAACTTTAAATAATGAAAGAAAATTAGATATTTTTATAAAAGCTTTTATAGAAAGTATAAAAACAAGTAAAAATATAAAACTTTATATTATTTGATGATGAAGTTGAGAAAAAAAATTAAAATCAATATCAAAAACTTATTTAGATAAAAATATATTTTTCTTATGAAAAAAAGAACATAAGAAAATACCTGATTATATAAATAGCTCAGATATATTAGTTTCTTATATTCCAAAAATAGATTATTTTGAATATCAACCACCTACAAAACTTATAGAATACCTTGCTTGTAACAAACCAGTTATTGCAACAAATACCATAGCTCAAGAAGAAATTTTAAAATGATATGAAAAGTTGATTCATAAAGATGATTTTGAAAGTACAAAAGAAAAAATAAATTATTTTATTGATAATTATGAATATTTAATAAAAAAAGAATATACTAATATCGTTGATTGATATGATTGGAAAAGTTTAGTTAAAAGTTTAGATAATTACATTAAAAATTAAAATATGAAAAATATATTAATAGTTATTGCTCACTTGAAACACTGATGATGAGCTGAAAATTCAGCTACATGAATTTGAAATGAATTATATAAAAAATGATATAATATAAATTATCTAACTTTTTATAATGTAGATAAAAAATATGATTTTAAATGAAAAGAAATATGTTTAAATGAAAAATTTACTAAAAATCTTTTTTTAAACTTTATTAAACTTTTTAAAAGATCAAAATCAATAACAAAATTAATAAATAAATATAATATAGATACTATATTATCTTTTAAAGAAGATTCTAATATTCCAAATGCATTTAATAACATTTTTTGAAGAAATAACTCTAAACATATCTTAAGTATAAGAGGAAGTATTGAAGAACAAAATAAATTAAATAAGTATCTTGCAAAATTTTTATATCCAAAAGCAGACTATATAACAACAATAGTAAAAGAAGAAACTAAAAACTTAATAGATAACTATTGAATAAAAACAGAAAAGGTTTCAAATATCTATAATATGTTTGATATATCTCAAATTCAGAAAAAATCAAAAGAAGACATGTGAGAATATAAAGAACTTTTTAATAACTGAAAATTTACTTTTATAAATATTTGAAGATTATCAATACAAAAAAATCAAAAGATATTGCTTGATGCTTTTGATAAATTTCACAAAAAAAATCCAAATTCTCAACTTATTATTTTATGAGATGGAGAATTAAAAAATGAATTACAAAATCAAGCAAACTTATTAAAAGCAAATAATAACATTCATTTTCTATGAGTTCATGAAAATCCTTATAAGTTTTTAAAAAATAGTGATTGTTTTGTTTTTAGTAGTGCTTGGGAATGATTTGGTAGAGTTTTAGTTGAACCTATGGTTTGTTGAACTCCTGTAATAAGTACAGATTGTCCAGTATGACCAAAAGAAATATTAAAAAAAGATATTAAAAACTTTGAAGAAGTGAAAAATCTATCAAAAGAAGAATATGGAATATTGGTTCCAAATAAAAATATGGAAAAATTATCTAAAGCTATGGAATTGGTTTATAATGATAAAAGCTTGAGAGAAAATTATAGCTTGAAATCTCTTGAAAGATGTAAGGATTTTGATATAGATAATATAATTTGAGAATGGGAAAATATTTTATAATAAAAAATAATAAATATATGAAAAAAAATATATTAATAACAATATGACATCTTTGAGTTTGATGATGAGCTGAAAAAATAGCTATTGATATAGGTGATTGATTGTATGATAAAGGATATAATATAACTTAT
>JASMTN010000039.1:0-19403 GCA_041694255.1 Candidatus Altimarinota bacterium | reverse complement strand
CCATACTTTTTATTAAAGTTCCATCTAAGTCAAATATTAGATATTTTTTCATAAAAATTTAAATCACAAAACTAAAACCTTTCTTTCAATTTCTCCAATATCTCCATAGCCTGTAAGGGAGTTATATTGTTGATATCTATGTTTATTATGTTCTTTACAAGTTCGTCATATTTTGCTTTATAAGGATCTTCTTGTATTTCAAATAAGCTATCTTGTTTTATAACTTTTTTATTATTTTCTAAGTTTTTAAGTATGTTGTTTGAATTGTCTATGATAGAAGAAGGTAATCAAGCAAGTTCTGCTACATGGATACCGTAAGATTTGCTTGCACCATGAGGGACTATTTTTTTCATAAAGATTATCTGATCATTTTTATCATATACTGCAACAGAAAAGTTTTTAACTTCTTTTGGGAATTTTTCTTCAAGTTTTATAAGTTCATGATAGTGTGTTGCAAAAAGAGTTTTAGAATGTAAATTTTCTATAAGATATTGTATAACTGCTTGAGATATAGCCATACCATCATAAGTTGAAGTTCATCTACCAAGTTCATCAAAGATGATAAAACTATCTTCATCAGCATTATTTAGTATGTTTGAAACTTCTATCATCTCTGTCATAAAAGTAGATTGATTTTTAACAAGTACATCTCAAGAACCAACTCTTGCAAAGATTCAGCTTAAAACTTGAGTTTTACAAACTTTTGCAGGTACAAAAAAACCACAATGAGCAAGTAAAAGTATGATAGCATTTTGTCTTAGAAAAGTTGATTTTCATCACATATTTGGTCAAGTGATTATATGTACAAGATCATCTTTCATTTCAAGATCATTTTCTATGAAAGTTTCATCAACTGGTAGAAATTTTTCTATAACAGGATGTCTTCAAGCTCTAATCTCAGTTCATTTTTCTATCCATTCTGGTTTTGTATAGTTGTTTTCTTTAAAAAATTTTCAAAGATTTATAAAAATATCTATATGAGCAATATCATTAGCAATTTTTTCTATATGATGTCAGATACTTTCTAATTTTTCTTTCCAATTATGTAATATTGCAGCTTCTTTTTCTTGTAATTCATAATTTGCAGATACTATCTTATCTTCAAGTTCTTTTAAGTAAGAAGATACATATCTTTCTCATATTTTTAAAGTTTGCTTTCTTGCAAATAAAAATTGTTCATCTGTTTCATTTGCATATAGTTTTTCAAATGTTGGTGCATCTTTTTTGCTAACTTCTATTAAGTATCATTGATTATTTACATATTTTATCCTTATGTTTAATCAAAACTTTTCTACAAGTTCTTGTTGATAGTCTATAAGCACTTTATCTTGATTGTAGGCAATTTCTCTAAGATTATCTATTTCTTGAGAAAAACCTTTTTTTATATAGTCTTTATCTATACTAAAACCTTCATCTTTAAGTCAATCTTCTAGTGTATTTGCTAAGTTTTTAACTTCTTTTGGAATATTCAAATATACATCATCTTCTTTTTCTATCTTCAATATAGCTTCAAGTGAAAGTTTAAGTTTTAACCGATAGAAAGGGTTATTTTGTTTGCTAAGTATAAGATAAAAAATTCTTTCTATATCATATATGTCTTTTAATAGGCTTCTTATATTTTCACTATGTGAGTTTTCTTGAAAGTAAGAAAAACCTTCTTGTCTAAATTCTATTTTACTAATTGACTTTATTGGGTTTAATAACCAATTTTTTAAAGTTCTAGATCAAGTTGAAGTAACTGTATTATCTAGTATGGCTAATAAACTATGTTTTTTATCTTGGTCATAGCTTGATTGAGTTATCTCAAGGTTTTTTATTGAAAGCATATCAAAGTAGATATTATCTTGTTTTTCATGAAATTTTATCTTCAATATACAAGGCATTATATTAAGATCTTCAAGGTAATTTAGGAAAGTTCAAAGAGCTTTTTTCTTTCAAGGATCATCAAGAGCTTTACCAAAACTTTCAAAACTTTTTGTCTTTGTTTGTTGTTGTATTATAAAATCTTCATCATAAGGTACGTTCCAGTGAGTTATAAACGGATTTAAAAAAGTTTGTATATGTTCTTCTATCTCTTCTTTCCCTTCTATATCAAGTGGTATGATAAATTCTTTAGGAGATATCTTAAAAAGCAAATCTTTAAGTTCTTTTAAATTATCTACCATTTGTATATTAAAAACTCAAGTTGATATATCAGAAAATGCAAGGTAGTACTTGTGGTTATAAGAAATTATTGTTAATATATTATTTTCATTTTTAGTTTCTTTTACATAAGTTCAAGGAGTTATAACTTGTGTAACTTTTCTTTCAACCACCTTTCAGGGAACTACTTCTCAAATTTGTTCAGCTATTGCTATCTTATAGTTATTTTCTAAAAGTTTAGGGATGTATTTTTCTACACTATGATAAGGTATTCAAGCCATAGGTATAGGATTTGCACTGTTTTTATTTTTTGTTGTAAGTGCAATATCTAGTACTTTTGCACATATACGAGCATCTTGATTGAAAGTTTCATAAAAATCACCAAGCCTAAAAAATAATATAGCATCTTTATGTTTTTGTTTGATATCTATATACTGTTGTTGAGCTGGTGTTGGCATGATAATAGTTACAAGTTAAAAGTAGCAAGATACAAGAAAGTTAAAAGATTAAAGATATAATAAAAAAACTATATTGAAAATCAATGAAAAAAACTTTCATATAATCTTGATAATTTCAAAACTTGATAGACTTATTTATAAATAATGAAAGTTGTTCATTATTGTAATAAAATATTATTAATTTTTGTTAAAACAAAATTATACTTTTCTTGAAATTAAAATAAAAATAATGTATAATTAAATCATAAGTTTATATTATTTAAATAAAAAAATGACAAAAATTAAAATATATTTTAAAAATAAATGATTTACTCTAGTTGAGTTAGTTGTAGTTATAACAATAATTGCTATTTTATCAGTTAGTACTGGTATAATATTAACAAAATGGTTAGGTAAAACAAATGATGTAAGAACAATAGCTGATCTGAATCAGATAGAAAAATCTATGGATATAGAATATATAGAAAAAGCAAAATATCCAATGCCAGATAATTATGTAACAATAACATGAACATGATGATTATCAGATGTTTTATGGTATCAATGAAAATTATGAAATAAGGCTATAACAAATATAGATAGTTTAATAAAAATACCAGAAGATATAAATACAGAAAATAGATTTTATACATACTCAGTAACTTCTAATCAAAAAAAATATCAGATAGGTTCAATAGTAAGTGAAGAACAATTTACTTACAATACATATTTAGATCAAGTATATGCAAATGGATATATATCAATACTAAGGTGAAATTATGATGATAAATTTATATTGAAAAAAAATGAGAAAGTAAAAAAGCATACCCAGTTCCAACAATAATAATAGAAGACCCAACAAAATATATTTGATGACTATTGAGCTGAGAAATAAGATTTGTATCAAATGGAGGTAAAAACTATATAAAAGAATATGAAAAGAAAACAGGATGAAGTAAGTGATGATATATAATATGGAAAATAGGAACTTGAAATGATTCACAAATAGCACAAGCTTTGACCTGAGCATATAAAAATTTTACAGAACCATGATATGAGACTATAAAAGATATGAGTAAAGATGAGGTTATAAAAGAATTGGAAAGTGTAGAAATAATTAATACTAAATCTAGCTCTGCATCCAAAGAAAATGTGATAGACAATATATTTAATTATTCTTGATATAATAATATTTGATATAGAGATTATTTTTCTAACATTTCAGATTTAAAGTTTATTGTTTGAGATCGGTCAAGTTCAAATATAAGTTCTATTATTAATGTTGAACCATCACAATTAGAATTAGATAAAATAGAAAAATTATGATTAGAATATTATAGTTTGGGTTCAACAGCAATTACACCTAGTAATCTTTCAGTAAAGTGAAAACAATTATTTCTTGATTCAGAAAAAAGATATTACTTTAAATTTAAACCTAATGGAACTTCACATGTATGATATTTTGGTATAAGTAATACAGCACTAGCTAGTGTTGGTGATTATCGGACAAATAGTAAAAGTAATTATTTGTTTTGAAATAAAGATAATAATATAAAAAGCATGTCTAATCAATTTTATGCTAATAATTGAACACCTTACTCTGTTTCTGGTGATTCTGATATTTTAAATTGAATATTAGATATAAAAAAAGGGTTATTTATAGTATGGCCAGCTAATATAAGTTTTGAGGATTTTTATAAAAATAATTTAGTTTGAAATTAGAATATCTAATAATACTATATTGAAAATCAATGAAAAAACTTTCATAATAAACTTGATAATAATACAGTTTTTTTTATAAAAGTATAGATTTAATATTAAATGTCTATATATGCTTTATGTACTTGATGGTTCAGGCTTTTTATTTAGAGCTTATTATAGTTTGCCAGCAATAGTTGATAAAAACTGAAAAAATGCAGCAGCTATATTTTGATTTTTTAGAATGCTTTTGAAGCTTTTGCAAGAAAAACCTGAACATTTTGCTATAGCTTTTGATCCAGGTAAGAAGACTATAAGAAGTGAAACTTTTAAAGAATATAAAGCAAATAGACCAAAGATAGATGATAGTTTTAAAAATCAAATACCAATAATTATAGATATTTGTAAACAAACATGATTTAATGTTGAAATAATAGATAACTATGAAGCTGATGATGTTATAGCTAGTTTAGTTAAAAATTATAAAGATGATTCAGTTGTAGTTTCTTCTGACAAAGACCTTAAACAGCTTATAGATGATAAAGTAAAATTCCTTGAACCGAAAACTATGGAGTATACTGATACAAAAAAATTTTTAGAAGATTATTGATTTACTCCTTCTTGAATGGTTTTATATCTTGCTTTATTGTGAGATGCTTCAGATAATATACCTTGAGTAAATTGAATTTGAAAAAAAACTGCTCAATCTATAGTGTCAAAGTATGATAATATGGAAGATTTGTTTGAAAACTTATGAGAATTGCCTATTAAACTTTCAGAAAAATTAAAAGAAAATAAAGAGCTTATAGAAAAAAATATAAAATTGGTAAGTTTATATCAACCCTGAGAATATACTTATGAAAGTATTATACAAAAGGCAAATATAGATAAAATAAATTTTGAAAAACTTAAAGATATACTTGTTTGAGAATTTGGTTTTAATAGCTTTTGAAAACTTATAGATAAGGCAAGTAGTGATATCAAACAACCAACACAAATGAGTTTGTTTTAAATAAATAAAATATTTATAATGTCAATCTTGTTTCTTTGACAAAAAAAAATATTATATTATAATAAAATCATATTTAATCATTAAAAAATAAAAATGACAAAGCTAAAAGAAAATTTAATTGTACTTGTTGCAACATTGTTTCTTACATGATCAATTATAATATTTGTAAATTCATCAACAAGTAATCTTGCTACAGATGTTCTTTGAAAAAAAAATAATCAACAAGAAAATGAACAAGATGTTAAAATTGTTTTTGATGAAGAAAAGGCAGACATGATAATTCAAAAAAATATTGATAATATAGCATCTGTTAGTATAGAAATTATGTTTGACTCTTCAAAAATCAATCTTTCAAGAGATAGTTTTGATTCATCTTTTAACTGGTGATTGGCTGAGAAGGAATGATGAAACTGATATGATATAATAGTTCAAAATATTGATGTATTAGAATCTAATGATGTTTTGCTTAATATAAACAATATCACAAAAGAGCAATTTGACAACATAAATATTGGACATATTCAAATATTTAGTAATAATTGAAATATAATGGACTTAACAAGTTCAAAAAAATAAAAAAACTTACTATAATAACATCTTTATAATTATATATTATTGTAAGTGTTTATTGTTTAAATTTATTTAAAAATTAAAATTATTAAAAATGAAAACAAAAATAATAAGTATTTTAATGGGTATGATTTCACTACTTGGTTTTACTTCAGCTGTAGATTTGGCAGGGTTTATAGTTAGTACAGACCCTTCTACTGTAAAGGTATGAGAACCAGCAGATCTTATAGTTAAGGCTGTTAATTCAAATGGTGATATAATAGAAGATTATGTATGAGATACTATAATTATGGTTATGGACTGAGATAGTGAACTTGATATAAATGATTATATAGTTCCAAATGATTGAGTATATTCATTTACAGAACAAGATATGTGAACAAAGGTATTTTCAAAAGGTTTGATAGTTAATAAAAAATGAGATTATCAAGTAACTGTAGAGGACTTTGAAACTTCAAATAATTGAAAATGAGATATAAAAGTTATATCTGAATCTTGAACAACTAAATGAACTGTAAGTATAACAACTCCACAAGATGGTGAGACCATAAAAAATTCAACAATTTCTATAGCATGACTTGCTGAATGATATTCTAACTCAAAAATGCAAGTACTTGTTGATTGAACTGTTAAGTCAGAATGAATGGTTGATAGTTCTTGAAATTATCAAATTGATATTGTTAATGTATCTAATTGAGATCATGATATAAGAATTAATGTTCTTGACCTTGATAATAATGTTATAGCTGAATCTGACTCTGTAAATGTAAATGTTGATTCACAAAGAACTTTATATAAATGAATAACACTTTCTCCAGAAAATGAGGTAAATAAGTGAACAGAAGTTATTGTTGATGTTAAAGTTGACACATCTGTTTCATCAGTTACTTTAGATATAGCAAACTATGGTCAGTATCCTATGGAAAGAAAATCAAATGATGAATTTACTACAACAATTAAAGCAAATATACTTTGAAAATCAGATGTGTCTTTAAATGTATCTGCTGATGGTTGAGATAAAAGTTATGATAATATTGCTGAAATAGTAGTTGTTGAGAAAATAGCAATACAAGAAGTTACATTTAAAAGAGATAATAATAAAAATATTATAGAATTAGATTGGAAATTTACTTGAGAGATACCTAAATTTAAAGTTCAATATTGAACAGAGTCTTGAGTATATAGTTCTGATAATATAATAGTTGAGGAGAATCAATATACAATAGAAAATATAGATGAAGCAAAAACTTATTTTATTAAAATAATTCCAGTTGATTCAAATAGTAACAATATAGGTGAAGAAAGTAAAGAAATTGTTATAGAACCAAATATGAAAGAGGCAGCTACTTGTAATATAGATAACATAAAAACACAAGTAGTATCTTCAAATGGGGATTACTACTTAACTTGGGATGAAGCTGAGGGTTCAGTAAAATATACTATTTTTAAATGAGAGCAAAAAGATAACCTTGATCAAATAGCTGAACTTACTTGAACAAAGTATGAATTACCATTTAATCCAAATGCTAAACAAGATGAATATGCTTACTTTGCAGTAAAAGCAGTTTGTGATGATGGTACTATGAAGCAAATAGATAATGTTAAAAAAGTTAAAGTTTGACCTATGGATTGGTTATTATATGCTATATTTATAACACTTATAGTTTATTGATTAAAACTTAGTATAAGAGAAAATTAATATATTATTATATATAATGTTTTAAAAGTTTGAAAATATATTATATTAAAACTTAAAAGCATGTTTTATAAACAAAAATAAAAATAAAAATGTCACTAAATATAGATGATATAAAAATTGAAGAAAAAAGGTTTTCAATTTGGCAAGAAATAAAAGATTTTTCTATAATATTTACTATAATAGTAGGTTTTGGTTGGTTATTTATTAATGCACAATTAGTTGTTATTATTTTTGATAATATAGTAAATAAAACATCTGTTTCTGCTAATGAGATGACAACAATCTCTTCATCAAAAAAAACTGTTAATTTTAATAAATCAATTCAAACTTGAGAAAAACAAGAAAATGGTGATGATATGGCAAAACTTAAAGAAAGGTTACTTAAAGAAAAGCTTTCTCAGAAACTTTCAAATATGGAATCTTGAGAAAGGACTGATATTATATATAAGCCATCTTATGAATCTATAGTTAAAAAAAATATAAAATCATATAATATAGATTTTAATACATTGCCTCCTGATAATAGACTTACTATACCTAAAATATGAGTTGATGTGCATACAGTTACACTGACAAATGTTCCTATAAAGACTATAGAAAATGCTGATTATGATGAATATTTAGATAAATGAGTTGTAAAATATCCATATACTTGAAAACCTTGAGAAAAGTGAAATGTATTTATTTTTGGTCATACAAGTTATTATTGGTGGAAAAAAAATCCTTATGGTACAGTATTTGCAAAGATACCACAACTTAGGCATGGTGATAGTATGAACTTAACATGGAATTGAAATCAACATGAATATAAAGTTTTTAAAAAATTAATAGTCTATCCAAATCAAGTAGATGAGATTTATAAAAAATATCAAGATTGAGAATATTTAACTATAATGTGATGCTATCCTATATGATCTGATAAACAAAGAATGCTTATTATTGCAAAGAAAGAGTAGGTTTTAAAACTTACTCTTTTTTTATTTAAAAATAGAATAAAATTCTTATAAACAAAGTAAATTTAATAATTAAATATTTTAGATGAATATATATTGAAAAAAAGTACTATTAGTAGGGAATCGGGGACATAAAAATCTTTGAGATGAGCTTATACTTATAGGTAATATAAAACTTTTACAAAAACAAAATAAACAAATATATGTTGCTTGTAGCAATAAAGATTGGTTAAAAGATTTTCATAGACAATTTTTTGATACTTGAGAAATAATTTATATACAAGAATTACCTAAAGGTTTTAGATCTTTTTTTAGAGCTTGCAAAAACTTAAAAGAATTAAAGCATTATTTTAAAATAGATTCTATTATAGTTTGATGAGGTGAGATATTAACTGAAGAAACTCCCTTTTCTTACCGGTACTGGGTATTATCTATATGGCCTATTATGTTTTTTAAAAACCTTTATCTTACTTGATGAATACAATTTCCTACAAGACTTAGAAATAAGTTAGCTTTTAATCTACTTTTAAAAAATACTAATAAAATATATGCAAGAGATTATGGTTTAAAAGATCAAACTAAGATAAAAAACAAATTAGAATTTTTCCCTGATACTTCTATATTTGTATATGATGATATTGATTTAGAAAATTATACTTGGAATTATACAACAAAAGAAGAAAAATATATAATAGTTAATGTTAATAAAAAAGCTGAAAATTTTTTTGAAAAGGTTGAAAATGTTGTTGATGAGTATTATAGGAATGATTATGTTGTTTATTTTGCTTGGATTTGTAAGAGTGAAAAAGACAATGATATTATCTATTATCATAGATTAAAAGAGAAATATAAAAGTATTAAATTATTAGATTATGAAAAAGATTTTTGGTATTTTATAGATGTTTTAGCAAATGCAGAAAAAGTATTTACAACAAGATTACATTTATTTTTAATATCTTTTTATCTTTGAAAACAAGTTGATTCTTTTGTATATGAAAAAAAAGTAGAAAAGATGAAAAAAGTACTTAATAGTAGAAAATAGCAAGTTACAATCTGATTTTTTTAATTTTGTTATTACTTTGTCATTTTTATAAAAATATCTTTTATCTAACTTGCTACTTTAAACTTTCAACTTGAAACTATTATTCTATAATGTTTATACTAGAAACAGCACTAGTTGATGGTGAGCCATCATCATATTCTATTTTTGCTTGTATTTTGTAAAATCATTTTTTATTGTAAGTATGTGTTATATTCATACATTCTCTTCAAGAACAACTAAATGTATCTCCATCTCAAAAATCCCATTCAATAGATTTTATTGCTCAAGAAGTTTGTAATTCAATATTTAAGCTATTTCAAGCTTTCATTTGTCATCAAAGATTATTTGGAAATACTACACTTGCAGTGTTAACTGGCTTATATACAAACACTTTTTTTTCTGCAACATCTTCAAATCATTTTTCAGTTTCAACCTTTACTTTTACATTATAGTCTCAAGGTGTTTTAAAAGTATGCACTACAGTTCATCTTCTTGTATTTTCAAGAACTTCTCCATCTCAAAAATCCCACTGAAAATATGTTATATCATCATTTTGGCTTGTAACTTCTGATGTTGATGCATCAAAGTTTATTTTTAAAGGAGCTTCTCATTTATATTTATTTGATGTTAATTTTGCTATAACTTCCTTTTGTTCAACTATAATGTTTAAAGTTTTAACTGATGTATTTCAATATATGTCTTTTATTATTGTATTTATTGTTTTATCTTTTTTTATTTCAATATTAATTTCTCTAGTTTTTTTATCTATATTACCATCATTATCAGTGTCAAAACCTATATCTGTAATATCTTCTTCTCATCAAATTATATCCTCTATTTTTAAAGTTATATGTGTAGGTATTATATTAACTATAAGCTCATTATTCTCATATTTTATTTCATTATTATTTTTATCATATATTTTAATATTATAATTATAAGATTTTTTAGAGGAAAGTTTTATTATATTTGAATTACAAGATCATATATTTCATTGAGTATCAATTATTTCCCATATAACTTCATAATCACTACCATTTTCTAAGCTTTTTCTAATTATTTTTCAATTTCCTTTATCTATGATATTAGATGTTGTTATATTTTTAATTTCATAATTATATTCTTTTATGTTTCATTTTGGACTATCTCAATCTACAGAAAAAGTATAAATTCACTTATTTTCTTTTGAATTTATAATACAAGTTGGCTTTGTGGAAGGATTTACTCTTACAGGAAATGTGTAATAAGGATAATTATCTTTATTTGGTAATTTTAATGATATATAATAAAGTCAATCTTCATTATAACTATGTTTTGCAATTCATTTAAGTGTTTTAAAATTATTATTACCTTCAAAATCAATATCTATATCATTTTCAACTAATCAAAGGTCAGAAGGTATCTTTCTAAGATCTACTTGTACTTCATCTGTTCTTTCTCATATTATTATTTCATTTTTGTTTGGATTTAGATTTGTTGTAGTATTAAACTCTACTTCAGAAGCTATATTTATTACTTTGCTTGGTAAATTTAATTCTTTATTGTTGTCATTATTTGTATTATAAATGAATTTAAAGTCAATATTATACTCTCATTTGTTTAAATATAAGCAATATCTATTTATAGGAAATGAAAAGCTTGTATAGTTTATTACTTGTCAATTACCACAATCTAATTCAAATCTTACTGGATCTATCGCTCATTCATTTACCTGCAAATTATTATAATAAGTATTATTAAAAACATTTTCATTTAGTTGAAAAGATATACTTATAGGTGCTATAAGAGGAAAATTGTTTTCATATAAAGGAGTATATTCTATATCTCAAAAATTTTTCTTATTCATAAAATTTATTTGTCATATAAGAACATCTTGAGAATCAATTATATCATTTGTTTCTATATTTGCTATCTTTGAAAAGACTATCCATCAAAAAACAAGGTTGGTAATTCATAGTATAAAAACAATAATTGTTCAAATAATATTTTTGAATTTTCAAATGCTTTTTGTAAGAAGTTTATATATATAAGTAAGTCATAATACTAGAAAAAATATAAATAATCATCAAAATAATAATCCTGCAAATACTGATGTTATACTTTGGATAGTACTTGCTCACATTCATATTCATTTTCAAACATTTGGGTTATTTGTAAGATAGAAAAAGAAGAAAAATATTATAAGTAAAAGAATAAGAAAAAATATTCATATTCATATTATAATTCCCTTTCATCATATGCTTGATCATTGCTTAACTTTTCTATTTTGTAACTGTTGTCTTGTTATTCTCTTTTTTTGATTGTTTTCTTGCATTTTTAACTATTATATATTAAATTATTTATTTGCATCTGTAACTTTCATAAACCTACGAACTAGATATTCAAAGTTTCAAAGTGCAATTATAAACTTATCATACAAATCTATAAACTCTTTTCAATATATTTGATTAAATCATTTAAATAAAGTCTCATTAACTATTTTATAATAATTTTGAAACATAATTTGTTCAACTAAGTCTACTTCATCATTATATCTTTTATCTGTTATACCTTCACATTGACTATAAAAGCTTTGTGATATTTTATCTATTCAATTATATGTTGAAGTGGATGTTATTATTCTGTACATATTATTTATATCCTTGCATAATATTTTATATTTTGAATATAGTTTAGTATTATTATTTCATATATTATCTGTAGGTTTTCACCAATATTCTACAAATTTATTATATATATTTTTAGGTGGAGTTTGATATTCTTTTTCTATATCATTTAGATAATCTCTCCAAGCTTTACCCTTTTCATCAAGTTCTACCCCATAAGCTAGACCTTCTATAGCATCTATTTTTCTAAGTCATACATCCATTACATGATTTATAAAAATATTTGTTTCAAGAATATCTGTATTACCATTACAGTATTTTTTTAAATTTATAAGTGCTTTATCATATATTTTTTCATTTATTATGTTTTTACCTTCTATAGCTTTATTTTTAATGTTTTCTTTTTCAAGAGTGCTTATTTGTAAACAATCATTACTTATTCAAAAAGAAAATCCCAAAAAAGATATAAAAATTGATGTTATTACAACTATATTTTTGATCATAAATATATTGAAAATATTAAAACTATATTTATTATAAAAAATAATAACTATATTTCAATTTAATAATATTACTAACTTATTGACATTATGAAAATTTTTTATCAATGAATAGAATGAGCATATTCTCATAAGGTATGAACAATAATTTGACAATATTATAATATAAAAGATATTATATGAGAATTTTCATTTAAAGATATGTTTGATTCTATTGTTAAAAAAAAGTGAATATGAATAGTTCCAATTGAAAATTCTTATGCATGAAGTGTTCATGAAAATTTTTATCACATAAACTCTTATGATGTAAAGATAATATGAGAATATTACTTACCAGTAAAACATTGCCTATTATCAACTTCAAATGATAAGAATACTATTAAAAAAGCATATTCTCACTATCAGGCACTTATGCAATGTGAAAGTTATTTATTTAAAAACAATATTGAACCTATTGTATTTCAAGATACTGCTTTATCTGCTAAATATATAAAAGAAAAAAAAGATAAGTCTTTAAGTTCTATTGCATCTTCTTTTGCTTGAAAGATATATTGATTGAATGTAATTGAAGAAAATATAAATGATAAACTTGATAATACTACAAGATTTTTAATAGTTGCTCCAAAAGATACTTTAATTAAAAATTACACAAATGATAATAAAGTATCCATGGTTTTTAAAGTTAAAAACATGCCTGCTGTATTATATAAGTGCCTATGAGCATTTGCTACAAGAAATATTAATTTAACCAAAATAGAATCTTTACCAGCAAAAGAATGAAAATTTAAGTATATGTTTTGGATTGACTTTAATCATTCAAATAAAAATATAAATTATATAATAAAAGAACTTAGTTTTTTTGCTAAAGATATAAGAATATTATGAAAATACTAAAAAATAATTTGAAAAATATTTTAAAGTTTATATACTATTAGTACAAATTTTTACTTAATAAACTAATATAAAAATATGTTACAATCTATAAGTGTAAATAATGTTGAAATTAAAGTTAATTATAAATTTGATAATCTTGAAGATCCTATAATAAATACTATATTTGAAAATATAGAGAAAGGTTTTACACAAAAACTTGATAGATATATAGAAAAACATACTAAAGAAGATACAGAAGCACATTTAAACTTACATATGTCAAAAAATAATAAATGATTATATGATGGTAACTTTAACTTTAAACTATGAAGTGAAAATGTTATATATAAAAGAGAATGATTTAAAAATATATTGGACTTAGTTACACATTTTTTTGATCATGCAAAAGAACAATTATCTAAAAAGTAATTATTAACTTTAAAATATAGACCTTTCATTAGGTCTTTTTTTTATATAATTTTTTGACAAAAAAAGATATATTCTTATAATATTAATGTATTTAAAATTAATATAAAAATATGTTACTTAAAAAAAGTATATCTACCTATTATTGACTTGATAAAGTTTCATCTTATGAGCAAACTCCATCTAATATAGATGGCAATAATAAGGAATATAATGATGTATCTGAGAAGACACAAGAATCTTTGTGAAGATTGTTGGATAATATTTGACCTTTATCAAAAGAACTTGAATCTATATATAGATCTATTGATTCTTTCTTGAATATAGAAAATTTTTCTAAAAATGAAATTGTTAGTACTCAAATAGAACTTGCTAATGAACATTATAAATTATTATGACCTGAGTATGTAAACAAAAAAGAGGCACAAGAAGCTATTAAGATATATGACTTTATTTTTATGGACCCTAGATCTTCAGCTGAAGAAATAGTTAATATAGTATCAAAAGTTTTTGATGATAAAGATATACCTTTGTGAATAAAATATAAATTATCTAAATCATTAAGAGAATATTACCTCTCTCATATGGTTTATGATCTTACAAGCTTTGATAATATAGATAAAAATAATTTGGATAAAACTTTAACTAAGATATATAAAGATTTAAAAGATTATCAATCAAAGGACTTATCTATTGATGATTACAATAAACTTATGTCTTATGAAAAAATATTACATTCACCAACATATAAAAATAATGCAAATGCACATAATTTGCAATATATACTCTCTGATATAACTTACCCTTGATCTGTTCCTTATTTACAAGATATATGAAAATGAAATAAAATATATAAACAATTAGTTGAAAAATGATATTCAAAATATTGATTTAAGGACAAAAGCTGAGATGTTATAGAATATACATATCCTTGACCATAATTAAATAAAAAAAAGCCCCTAGTTATTTCTTATATTTAATAAGATATTTAACTTTAAGGGGGCTTTTTTTAATAAATAATTTTTTGTTATTTAGCAACTTGTATTCCAGGTCACATTGTAGGAGCTATATGTATTTTATTTATAAGTGTTCATTTCACACCAGATGGTTTTGCATTATTTATAGCTTCTATTAAACTTTCAAGATTTTCTTCTAGTTGTTTTTGTTCAAAGCTAACTTTACCAGCTCAAACATGTATAACACCTGTTTTATCTAATTTAAATTCTACTCTTCATTTTTTTATCTCTTCTATTGTATCATCTAATTTTGTACTTACTGTACCAGCTTTTGGAGATGGCATAAGTCATTTTGGTCAAAGTGTTTTAGCAACTTTTGCTAGGTCTCTCATCATATCAGGACTAGCAACTAAAACATCAAAATTTATGTTTCATTTTTCAATTTCTGATATAAGATCATTATTTCATGCTATGTCTGCACCAGCTTTTTTCATTTCTTCTATTTTATCATCTCATACAAATGCAGCAACTTTAACTTTTTTACCTGTACCATGAGGTAATACTACAGTAGATCTTATATTTTGATCATTGTATTTAGGATTTGCACTTGTTTGTATGTGTACCTCCATAGTACCATCAAACTTAGTATAAGAAGTTTTTTTTAATAATTCAACAGCTTCTTCTATAGAATATTTTTTTTCATTATCAATAAGCTCTTTTGCAGTATTGTATTTTTTACCGTGTTTCATTTGATTTTCTTAAAAATATATAAAATGGTCCAAACAGTAGTTTTTAAACTACCTCCCAGCTTATTTTATGTTCTTAATATGAGGCTTATTTAAAATAGAACTATTTTATATCAACACCCATACTTTTACAAGTACCAGCTAAAGATTTTACAATAGTGTCTATATCTTCTGTGTTCATATCAGCTTTTTTCATGTCAGCTATCTCTTTAAGATCATCATTTGATATACTTCAAACTTTAGTTTTATTTGGTTCTCAAGAACCTGACTTTATTTTGCTTTTCCATTTTATTAGATCTGAACTAACTGGAGCTCAAAGATTCATTTCAAAGCTTCTATCTATATATACTTTAACATCTACAGGTATTCTAACATCAACACCTTGGAATGTTTTCATCAAATCACCTGTTTTATCATTGAATTCCTTTGTAAATTGCCCAATATTTATTCAATGTTGTCAAAGCATAGGACCTACTGGAGGAGCAGGAGTTGCTTTTCATGCTATAAGGAACAGACTAAATGCTGCTTGTACTTTTTTAGCCATATTTTTTAATTAACAAATAAAAATTCTTTTAAATATTTTTTGTAATCTTGATACTTTTCATATGGTAGTATCAAAACATAAGTTTTTCACTCATAGGAAACTAACATAATAGATTGTTTTTTGTAATATACATCTATATTTACAAATAATTGCTTGTTTCAAAACAAATTAGTCTCTATGATATTGCCTCATATTTTTTGAATAAGCTCACTCATATTACTTTTTTTCTCTTCATATTCAATAGATTTTAATTCTTTAATATATATATCTTTGTCTTCTATTTTATAAAGTGGTAATTCACTTAAGTTTAGTATATTGTATATATCTTCATACCTACTATCTTTAACTAATTTTCATTTTGTTAAACCTATATATATATATTCTAATTCAATATTTTCAATGTTATTATTTTCAACATATTGATTGTTATTTCCTGTTGTATTTTGTTTGTTATTTTTAATTTCAGTATTATCTCATGTTATCTGTTTTCAATTATCTTTTAATTCTATATTTTTTTCTATATTTTTTTCTATATCTTGTATTTGCTGTTTTTCTTCCTTATTATTGTTTGTTATATTATCAACTATTTCATTTATACTTTTATCTTCTATTTTTTCATCTAACACATTTGATTTACTTTCTTTTTGTGAATTATCTAAATTTTGTTTATTATTTCAAGATATATAAAAAAAGGTGTATGAAAATCATACTAACCCTATAAAGTACATAGTTATTCATATATATTTTTTCATAACTATTTAAGATGAAAGATTAAAGGTTACTTGTAAATTGTAACTTTCTACTTGTTATTATTATTCTACTATCTTTTCTATTTTGTTTACTCATACATTAACTGTAGTTTCCCTTCACATTAGATTGGTTGTAACTTTAATTTCTCAAGATTCTTCATTTATATCTATTACTTTTCATTCTATACCTCAAAGTTCATCAGATTTAAGCTTTACTATATCACCTTTTTTATAAGGAATATTCATTTCAACTCTCTCATCTGCATTTTTAACAGTTTCTATTATTTTATTCATTTCTTCCTCACCAACAGGAGTAGGGTATATCTCAGAACCTATTATAAGTCTAACTCATGGTGTATTTCTAAGTATATACCATATTTTGTCATTCATCATACTTTTTACATACACATAACCTGGATGTAATTTTTTTGTATTTATTTTCTTCTCTCAAGCTTTATTTATACTTGCTGTTTTAATTTCAGGAAAGAAAATCTCTTCTACTTGGTTTTGTAAATTATTTTTCTTAACAGTTTCTTCTAGATTTTGAACTACTAAGTCCTCTTGTCATGATACTATAGACAAAACATACCATCTAAATTGTGTATCTTCAATTTGTTTGTTTGATAATACTGTATTTCACATAATTTAGGCAAATATAGAATTTAAAAAGTTATATATTACATCATCATATAAATGTAAAAATAGGTAATCAACTACTGAAAATAGTACAGCAGCTACTAACATTATTATTAAAGCAGCTATAGTCATTTTTATAACTTCTGACCTTGTAGGCTTTTTAACCTCTTTAAGTGTTTCTAAACTTTGATAGAAAAATTCTAACATAATAAAAAAAAGTAATGGGATAAAACTTTTTCAGTATATACAAAATAAAATAAAAATCAATTGAAAATATTAAAACTTTTTTTATAAACAAATCATAGTTTAACTCTTAAAAATAATTAAAAAATGTTCAAAAAAATAACTTCTTTATTGTTGTTTGTATTTGCCTTTAATATAGCTTTTGCAAGTACAGTAGAATTTAAGGAAACTTTAAATGATAATTATGATTCATTTATACAAACTGCACAATCTGTATATGAAGATATTACAATCACTATAGATGATGTAAAAGATGATATGTGAACATGAGATTATAGAATACTTTGATATCTAACTTGAACATCTACAGATAATCTATCTGATACTGCAAAGACAAATTATAAAAACCTAGTTAAGGATCTTACTTCTTCTAAGTATGATATAATAGGTGATATGGATTCTTTAGAAAATAGTTTTGAAAATTCTCTTATAACAACTTGAGAGTATGAAGATGAACTTGAAAACATATCTTCTTTAGTAAGTTGATACAATCTTAATGCAAATAAAGATATAAACTTATATGAAAAAAATATAAATGAAGATATAGAAGAATTTGTATCAAATATGGAAGATAAAAAAGAAATCTTTGAAGATGATATAGATACTTATAAAGATTTTGAAAAACAACTTGAAGAGCTTAATGCTTCTTATGAAAATTTAGAAGATAAAAATGATAGAATAGAAGATATAATCTGAATTTCAAAGGATATACTTGATAATAAATCACAAGAAGTAAGAGATTATGCAAATAATTATTTTTCTTGATATATACAAAAAGAGTATGCAAATTTTATAGATTCTAATGAAAATTTAACTTATTTTGAAGAAGATTTTGAAGATAAAAAAGAGATTATACTTTGATTTGTAAACAATAAACTAACTGATATTATCTCATCTGTTACAAACAATTACTATCCAAATATAAAACTTTCTGATATTAAAACTCAAGTAGATGATATAAATAATCTATCTGCAAACGAAATAGTTGAAAATTATGAAGATATAGAAAATAGTATTGAAGATGCAAACGAAACTATACAAGAGTATGTAGAAGAAGTTACTTGAAAACTTGATAAATTTGACAATTCTACAGAAAGAGAAAATATCTTCAATACTGTAAAAGCAGATATTATAAATGGTATAAAAGATACTTTACCTACAGTTGAAAAAGAGCTTGATACTACTTTTGAAAATTGGAATGATTTTATAGAAAATAAAGAAGAACAAGAACAATCTATTATGAGCAATATACTTGTATCTTACAATGAAACTGTTACAAAATGAAGCTTACAAGAACTTAAAGATTTTAAAGATACTCTAGATAATTACAAAAATGTAATATCTATGCCTAAAAATCTAGACAAAATAGAAAAGTATATCAATGCAGTAGAAGAAAAAATAGAAGAAGTAAAATATGAAGAAGTTATAAATCAACTTGATAGTATAGAGCAAACAGTTGAAAACTTTGAAATTTGAAACAATAAACAAAAGATAGAAGATATTAAAGAAGATCTTGAAGTACTTGAAGATTATGAAAACTTTAATGATAAAGTTGAAAATATAAGATTGAA
>JASMTN010000038.1:0-6011 GCA_041694255.1 Candidatus Altimarinota bacterium | reverse complement strand
AACATATCATGTTTTATATTATCCGGATCATCAAGAAAAGAAAAATTAATTTCTCAAGTTCATTGTTCATCTCATTCTGTAAGTATAACTATATTTCAAAAATTGAACATACTCCTTAAAAGTCATTCTTTTTTAACTGTAATAGTCTTAATTTTTTCAACATCTATAGTTCTTCACTTTCTATCTAATATTCATTCTTGATTATAATATATGATACTATAAGGGTTAATAACTAAAAAGTCTAATATATAGTCTATATATTTTTTAATAAGTTTAAAAATTAATGGAACAATAGTTCATAAAAGTATAATAGTTCATATAGTATAATATAAAGTTTTAAAGTCATCTCATATATTTCCTCATAAGAAGAATAACAATATTATGTATAATATAGCTCAAAAAATTATTAAAAAACTTGGTAGTATAATATAGAAAAAATAGTAAAATCTACCATGAGAAACTATAAGAAAATTTTCTTTTCAATACTTTTCCCACTCTCTTTCTATAATGTGTTGTTTAAAATTTGTATCAAATGATGAGAATATTTTCATGATTATATATTTAATCAAAATAAATTTTATCTTCTTTTATCTTTCATCATGTCCTCCATTTCTTTTTCTTTTTCTTTAATATATGTTTTCAACTCTTTCTTTTTAAAGAAAAAAATATATAATGCAAACAAAATTACTAAAAATAAAATAAATTTTCATATATGTTGTAATATAACTTCAGCATTTTCAACAAAGAAAACTCAAAGTAGCACCATAGCTACAGCCCGTATAAAAGAACCTACAATATTTGCAATAGTAAATGACACACTATGCATTCATGAACTTCAAGCTATAAACGGCACAAAAGCTCTAAATAGATTATGAAATTTTCAAAATATTACAAATAACCATCAGTGTTTTTTAATTCATTTTTCAATATATTTTATATCTGTTAATCATATACCTATCCAATTTCAATATTTTTTAAAAAAGTTTTTTCAGTACTTAACTCACATTATATATCATACATAATTTCATAATATAGCACCTAAAAAAGCTAATATCATAGCTATAAAGATATGTTCATAACCTAAAAATCATGCAATAGTTATAAGTACAAGTTGTCAAGGAACTGAAACTCACAATAAAGGGAAAGATTCTATAAATCAAAAAAGAAAGATAATTATATAATTCCAATATCATAAACTTTCAACTAAAATATCTATCTTATTCAAGTAATCTAATAGTAATTCCTTATGAAAAAAAGATAAATAAGCAAAAAAAAATGTAAGTAATATAAAAAATATTATAAATACCTTAAAGGCTAATCAAGCAATTTTTTTCATATATATAATTAATAAATTAAAATATAGTTTTTTATTTTAAAACTTGATACTTGCTACTTAAGTATAAGTGTATGCAAAATCTTAAAAACTTCTTTTCTTGATATAAAATCTCATATAAAAGGCCAAGGGTCTTGTATAAGTTTATTCTTTACAGCCCAATTAAAATAACTTTCATACCAATTATTTCAAGTTGAATTTTCTAAACCTGCAAATAATCTTCATATAATAGCTAGAAACTGCTCTCATGTTAGTTTATTCCAAGGTAAGAAATTATCTTTATCTCAAGTTATAATATCATTACACACTACAAAATCAAGAGCTTTAGCAAATTCTCATTCTGATTTTAATTTCATAGTAAGATCATCAAAGTCCATATTACAAGTTTTAGCATTATCTACTTTTTTTAATAATCAAGTTTTATAAAGTCTGTATATAATAAGTGTTATCTGATATCTTGTTAAAGGATCTTTTAGTTTATAATCACCATTATCTCATTTTAAAATATTGGCATTTACAAAAAAGTCTATATAATCTCAATTTGAAGACTTAGTAGAAAGTTCTTGAGAAATAGTGTCTATAAAATTTCCTTCTTTACTTTCAGCTTTCTTATTACTTGAAACTTGCTTCTTGTTATTATCTTGCTTGCTACTTGTATTTTGCTCCTTGTTACTACTTGTAAATACTATATCATTACTTTTTTCTTTTTTCTCAAGTTCTTTAGTAAGTTTTCAGATAATATCAAAATCTTCTTCTTTATTCTCTTCTTTCTTTCAATTTTCACTTATCTTGTTACTTGTTTCTTGTAACTTTCTACTATCTTCCTTTCATCTAAGAAAATTCCAAGGATCTATACAATTTTCTAAAGTTTTTTCAACATCATCTTCTCAAGAAGACCAGTATGGATGAAAAGTTCAAGTATCTTTATCTATTTGAAAATGTAGATGATATCAAGAAGAAGTTCAGGTATTTCAACAAGTTCATACAATATCTCATTTTTTTACTTCTTCTCATTTTTCTACTTTTATAGTATCTAAGTGTTCATAACAGAAAAATAAGTTTTCTCAATCTATATTTGATTTTACAACAACATAATTGCCATATCAGTTTGCATATTCTGCTGATTCTACATAACCTTTAGAAAAAGATTGTATAGGTGTTCATTTGGGCATTATTAAGTCTATACCATGGTGAGTAAATAAGTTTCAACTTGATGTTTTATTTAATTTTCACTTTTTCCAATAACCATATTTACAAGTAAATCAAGTCATAAAAAGCATCTTTGCAGATATAAAAAAATCTTTAAATTCTACAAATTCATCTCAATATATATTTATAGGTGGATATTTTGAACATTTTTCTAAAAAATTTTTATTTTCAAACTCTGTATAGTCAAATCAATTTATATCTTCAAAATCTTTTAAAACTTCCTTAGATAAGACACTTGTAAATTTACTTAAGTTTATCCATTTATAATCATTATTATCATATGTTTTTTCTAAACTTTTCTTATTTTTATAATATGGCACTAGCATATAAGATATTATTATAAACTAAATTTTACAATTATTGTATATTTTTTAAAAATAAAAGCAAACTTATCTTCAAACAAACTTTTTAATATCTTTTAAGAAAAAAACAAAAACTGTTAAAGGTAAAAGTGTATAAGATATATCAACTCAAGTTACATTTCAGCTTATAAAAGAGATTGTAAATTCATAACCTGAACCAAATGTTATAAAAAACAAACCTATCAAGCTTAAAAAATATCTAACTTTTTTAGTATCTATCATCAAAGATAAAGGAAAAATTACAAATCATAAAATTTGAATAAATTCTCATAAACTTCATATTAAACCTAAAGCATAATACAATAAAAAAACAAATATTCAAACTATTAAAGATAATTTCCAATTTAAAAAATTAACTGTTTTTCCTTTAATATCTTTTAAAAATCATCTTAAATTTGGTAATAAAAATGAAATTTGAGGTATAAAATAAGTCCATTTTCAAGAAGTCAATCAAGCATAAAGTCATATAACACCAAAAGTTATATAAGATCAAAGCTGAGAAAATGCAGACTTTTTAAGGTCTCACCTTGCATGATAAGACCCCATCATCATTATAAACAAGTCTCATAGAAAATGAAACATAAAAACCAAAACAACCTCATATATATTACCTTTATTTGTATACCATATTAAAAACAAACATAATATAAATATAATATAAACCCACCAATTAGTTTTTGAAAAAGTTTTAAGTTCTTTGTAAAGAAGATTATCCAAAATAAATTTCATTCCAATCCTTTACTTTAATTAAATTTTTATGTTCTTCTTTTCTTTCCTTATTCCAAGGCTTTTCAAGTAAGAAAGTTTCTATCCCGTTTTGTGCTAAATCCAAAGCATAATCCATATTATCCTCTACCATATGAAAGATATCATGCTCTTTACAAATATCTGCTTTTGACTTTTCTTTTTGTGAAAAATGATTTGCAAATATAATTTCTTCAAAAATTCATGGATAGTGCTTTTGTATCCACTTAGAAGTATATTCTCAAAACAAATCTCAATTTCTAGCAGTTATTATCTTAAAAGTATATCACATTTTTTTATGTTTTTCTAATTCTTCATAAGCTCAAAGTACAGGTTTTACTTGAAGGTCTTTATTATCAGCTATCATAGCTTTACGAAACCAATCAACAGCATTTTCTAAAGTCATATCAAAATCAACAAGTTTATACAAATAATAATCTTTAATATATTCCCTTTTTATAGTTTTACCATTTACAATATAATCATGATGATCAAGTGCATAATCAACAAATTCTGCTAAAACTTCATCTAAATCTACTCATATTATTTTACTCATTTATGTTTAATAGTTTTTTAAAATTATTTTTTTAGTAAATCATCAGTTATTAACTTTCTTTTGTTTCTTTATATCTTTTATGTTATTCATATTAATATTATTATCATCACATATGGCTTCTATAACTTCAAGAACATCTGCTAATTCCTCTTTCAACTCTTCTTGTGATCTAGAATCTACAACTTCTTGAGTTTCTTCTTTTAACTTATCAAATAACTTTTCTGAATATTCTTGATCTTTTGCTATATAAAAATCACAAAAATCTCATTTTCAAACTATAATCTCAGGTATATTATCCCTTACAAGTTTAGTCATTAATATTATATTGCTTATAAAGTGGAAAATTTTTACATAAATGTAATATTTCTTGTTTAAGTTCTTTTAGTTTATTTTCATTATCCTTATTTTTTAAAGCTTTGATAAAAATATCAGCAATAACTTCTATCTCTTTTTCTTTCATTCATCTTGTTGTAACAGCTGCAGTTCAAAGTCTTATTCAAGAAGGGTCTAACGGTTTTCTTTCATCATAAGGAACCATATTTTTATTTACAGATAATCATACTTTTTCCAATGCTTGCTCAGCTTCTTTTCAAGTTACTCATAAACTTTTATATACATCAACTAAAACTATATGATTTGTTGTACCATTTGAAACAACTTTAAAACTATGGTCCATAAGATAGTTTGCAAAAGTTTGAGCATTTTTAACAACTTGTTGAGCATACTCTTTAAAAGATGGATCTAAAGCTTCTTTAAAAGCTACTGCCTTACCAGCTATAAGATTTTCATGTGGTCATCATTGAACTCAAGGGAAAACTGCTCTTGCTATTTGTTTAGCATATTTTTCTTTTGACATTATGATAGCTCATCTTGGTCATCTTAAAGTCTTATGAGTAGTTGTTGTAACTATATCACAATATGGAACAGGATTTTCAAGTACTCATCAAGCTATCAAACCAGCAATATGAGCAATATCAGCCATCAATACAGCTCAAACTTTATCAGCAATCTGTCTAAATCTTTTCCAATCTAAATCTTTTGAATAAGCAGAAAATCAAGCTAATATCATCTTAGGTTTTTCTTTTATAGCAATTTGTTCTATCTCATCCATATCAAGTTCTTCAGTTTCTTTATTAAGGTTATAAGGTATGATATTGTATAATTTACCTGAAAAGTTTAAAGGATGCCCGTGAGAAAGATGTCATCATTGATCTAAACTCATTCAAAGAACTTTATCACCTGGGTTTAAAACTGCTAAGTAAACTGCCAAATTTGCAGGAGACCCAGAAAGTGGTTGTACATTTACATACTCTGCACCAAAAATTTCTTTTGCCCTTTTGATTGCTAGATTTTCAAGTTCATCTACATATTCTTGCCCTGCATAATATCTTTTTCAAGGATAACCTTCAGAGTATTTATTTGTAAATATACTACCAACAGCTTCTAGTACATCTTTACTTGCATAGTTTTCAGAAGCTATAAGCTCCATCTCATCTTCTTGTCTTTGAGTTTCTTTTTCTATTATATTATATACTGTAGGATCATTTTTTTGTAACATTTTTAGTATTTATTTAGTTAAATATTTTATAAATAATTATCTTACAATTTGTAACTTGCTACTTTTGACTTGCTACTTTCTACTTATAAATTTCTACCTCTGTTCAAGGATAGTACCATTCAACTATTTGTTTATAGTTTAGTCATTTATTTGCTAGGTATTCAGCTCATTTTCAAGATAATCAAACTCAATGTCAAGCAAAATCATTACACTTTCAAAGGTCTATATTATTTACAAGGTAAGGAGTAT
>JASMTN010000037.1:0-30796 GCA_041694255.1 Candidatus Altimarinota bacterium | reverse complement strand
CTTCAAAACATTGTTATTATCTTACCTTTATTTTCCAAACTTTGTACTAATCAATTATTGTAACTTGTATCTTGTTTACCATGATTTAAACTATTGTTTTGTTTTCATTTATTATATCTATTATATTGTTCTCAAGAATTATTTGAATTATCTTGCTCTCATATATTTAAAGAATTATCTTGTTCTCATTGATTTAATGAATTATTTTGTTTTCAATTATTATTAGTATTAATCTGTTTTTCCTTATTAAAAACATTATATTGAATTTTTGTATTTCAACTATTATATTGAATTCAATTATTATCATTGTTATTTTGTTCTCAATAATTATCATTATTATTTTGTTTTCATTTATTTTTACTATTATCTTGAGTTCATTGATTATCACTATTATTTTGTATTCAATCATTTAGATTGTTTTCTTGACTTCAATTATTTAAACTATTATTTTGTTCTCATTGATTCAAATTATTATTTTGATGTCAATTATTTTTTTTATTATCTTGTACTCAATTATTATATATATTAATCTGTTTTGAAATATTATAAGAATTATCTTGTTCTCATGAGTTATGACCATTATATTGAATTCAATTATTTTTCTTATTATTCTGTTCTCATTTATTATATATATTAATTTGTACTCAATTATTTGAATTATTATTTTGTTCTCCTTGGTTTCATATATTATTCTGTTCTCAATTATTTAAAGCATTATTTTGATGTCAATTATTTTTTCTATTTTCCTGTATTCAGTTATTTAAAGTATTGTATTGAATTGAATTATTATTAGTATTATTTTGATTTCACATATTTCAACAATTATTTTGTTCACCATAGTTATCATTATTGTTTTGTTCTCAATGATTCAAAAAATTACTCTGTTCTCAGGAATTATTAGTATTATTTTGATTTCCACTATTGTACATATTATTTTGATTTAATAAATTGCAAGAATTATCTTGTTTTCATAAGTTGTATGTATTATTTTGATTTCCATTATTATATGTATTATTTTGATTTAACAAATTATAAGAATTATCTTGCTCCCCTTGATTTCATAAATTATTTTGATCTCAATTATTAAAAAAATTATTTTGTATTCATTTATTCTTACTATTATTTTGATCTAATTTATTATTAGAGTTATCTTGACTTTCTTGATTATTACTATTATCTTTACCCAAAAAACCTTGAAAATTTCAAATAATTTTTCAAGTTACTTCATCATTTAATGTATTAATTTTTTTTAAAATTTCTTTTTCATAATACAATAGAACATTTTTCATAATTAACTTATTTATCATGTCAATATAAACAGTAAGAAATTATAATAAAATACACTTTAATGTCAATATTTTTATTTAAAAGATGTTCATTTTTAAAATTTTAATAAAACTAAATATGTTTTTTTATAATTAATATTACAAACTTAAATCCATAAATTCTCATTCAGTATCTTCAAAAGATAGTCTGTATGCTGTAAGTTGCATATCTTCATTTTCTTTTTTTCAATATAATTTATCTCATATAATAGGTAATCAATTTATTGAAAGATGGTATCTTATCTGATGAGTCCTTCAAGTTAGTATTTGCATATAAATTATATTATCTTTTATGTCTATTATCTTTGTAATTCAAAGCTTATACTCTCAAGAATATGGCACTTTGGGCTTTACTATCTCTTCTATATAAAAAGGCGGGGTGATATTGTTCAAAAATTGTTCTCATTTAAAAGTTATATTAACTTTTGCTTTATAATATTTTTGTAAATTTATGCTTTCTTTCTCTTGAATAGTTTCTGAATTAGATTTTTTTTGAAACAAACTTTTAAAGTAAGAAAGTCATTTTTCAGTTTTTGCAATTATCATAAGTCAATTTGTATCTTTATCTAATCTATGTACCAGCCCTGCTCTTATAAAATTTCATATTGAAGGTAATTTTTTATATCTTTGATATAAGAAGGAAACTACTGAGGGTGCTGATAGATCCCATATACTGTTAGGATGTGCTAAAACTCATTTAGGCTTATTTATTATAAGATAATCTTTTTTTTCAATTACTATATTCATATCAATAAAAGGCAATTCACCTAAAAAAGAAGAATCTAAATACCTTTCAAGATTGTCTATTTTTATCTTATCACTTAATTTAAGTTTATAAGATTTTTTTATTTTTTTATTATTTACTAAAACTCATCACCTTTCTATGATATGGTGAAAAAAATTTCTAGAATAAGAAAATCTAGAACTTAAAAAAGTATCAACTCTTTCTCTTTCTTTTTTAGTAAATATTAGTTCTTGCATATTATATATATATATCATAAAAAGAATATGCAGATATAGAAAAACTATCTTTTATTTCTCATGACCTTATCATTTTTTTAAAATCTAATATAGAAACATAGGTTTTTTCAAAAATTTCTTCATAACTTCAATCAAACTTTCACCATACATTGTATTTTGAAAAATCTTCAAACTTTAATAAATATACAGCAAGTTTAGAGTTCATTAGTCATGTCTCTGGATATAGTTCTCAAAGTTTTTTAATATATAAAGGTTTATCTTTAATTCAAATTTCTTCCTCAAATTCTTTAAGGGCTGTTTCCTCTACATCTTCTCATTTTTCAGTAGATCATCTTGGCACCTCATAAGCTAATAAATCATTTGCAAATCTATAATTTTTAATAATAGCAATATTATTATTTTTATCTATACCAAAACAAATAACACCATCATATCAACTTACTTTTGTATCTTTTTCTAAAAGAACATAATCTCAATTTTTTCATTCTAACTTGCAAGAAAAAAGATTAAACTTTCGCACTTTACATTTTGATATTTTTTCTACTATTTTCATTAAAATATTTATTATAAATATATAAAAACTACCCTATAAAAACTTATACTTATTTTTTTAATTTTATGATTGCTCTTTTATCTTCTATTTCAATTTCTTTACTAAGGTCTGGAGTTTGTATATCTTCTATCTTAGATAGTGTCTCAGGTTCTATATAGTTTTTAAATTCCTTTACAACATCTTCTATAAAATCATCTCAAGTTATACTTACACTTATTCTATCTGCAACATTATAATCAGCATCTTTCCTTCATTCTTGTATAAATCTTACAATATCTCTTGCAAATCATTCTTTTAAAAGTTCATCAGTAATATTCTGATCAAGAGCAACTACTATACCAAATCAAGATTCTAAATCTAAATTATCATCAACTGGCATAAATTCTATAGTATACTCATCTTCTTCTAATATAAATTCTCAAGAATCAGCAAATATTTTTAATTTATTATCTTCTAGTTCTTCAAAATTTCACATCTTAGCATTTTTTATAATCTCTTGAACTGATTTTCAGTATTTAGGTCATATCTTTCTTCATTCTGGTTTTGCAACTTTCTTAGCAAGTTCTTTAGATACTATAACATCTTTCACATTTAATTCTTCTTTTATTATATCTTTATAATAATCTGGTAGATCTTCAGTTATTTTCACAAAACTTAGTGGTTGTCTTGTTCTTATCTTATTTCTAGACCTCCAAGAAAGTCATAGTGAAACAACATCTTGTGCTATTTTCATCTCTTTATTAAGATTTTCATCTATAAGGTTTTCATCATGTTCTGGCCAATCAGTAAGATGAACTGACTCTTGCTTTGTTAGATCTTTATATATATATTCAGTTATAAAAGGACTTACAGGAGCAAGAACTTGTGCAAGTTTAGTAAGTACTTCATATAATGTACTATATGCTTGATACTTATCACCATCATTTTCACTTTTCCAAAATCTTCTTCTAGATCTTCTTATATACCAGTTTGTTAAACCATCCATAAAATTAACAATAGATTTAGTAGCTTCAAGTATAGTATAATTTTTAAGTGCATAATCTACATTTTTTATAAGTTGATTAAGTTCAGATATTATCCATATATCAAGCTTATTTTCTCTTTTATTAACAAAGTCTTTTTCTATATCAAAGTTGTCTATATTAGCATAAGTTGTAAAGAAATAATAAGTATTCCATATAGGCAACATTACTTTTCTCATAGTTTCTTCAACTCATTTTTCAGAAAATTTAAGTTCTTGAGCTTGTACAGCAGGAGAATTCATCATATAAAATCTTATACTATCAGCTCAATAGTTATTTACAACATCCATAGGGTCTGGATAGTTTTTTAAAGATTTTGACATTTTCTTACCATCTTCAGCCAATATGATACCATTTACTATAACATTATAATAAGGTGTATTTTTAAATAATGCATTACCAAGTATCATAAGAGTATAGAACCATCATCTTGTTTGATCTTGTCATTCAGCTATAAAATTTGCTGGAAACTTAAACATTTCTTTTAAATCATTTGCTATGTTAGCAGTCCTATAATCATATTTTCATTTATTTTTATTAGCAAAAGTTAATATCTTATCCATCTTATCAAAAAATTCTTTTCAACTCATATTGTATTTTCTTTTAGCAAGAATTCTTGAAAGTGCATATGGCATAGAACCACTATCAAACCATACATCTAAAAGTTCAGGTATTCTTATAAGAGTTTTTCAACTTACAGGATCTTTAAGTTTTATATCATCTACAAAATGCTTGTGTAAATCTATTTCTTTTTTACTTTTAGAAAATATATAATCAACAGAAAACATTGATTTTGTTCATCATTTTTTAGGATTATTTTCTAGATATAAACCATTTGTATATTTGTCATTATCATAATCTCAACCGTATATTGATTGTCTCATAAGATAAAGAGGATCTCCATGAGAACAAATAACTATAGTTTTTCATTTATTTTCTTCACATATATTATGAAAAGCTTCAACTACTCTATCATTAACTTCATATATTTTTTCTCATCATCCATAACCATTATCCCGTTTATAATTTTTACAAGAAAACTCATTATCTTGAAGTTCAGGAGATGTAATTTCTCTAAAATTCTCAACCTTTTCTATATCACAATTTTTTTCTTTTGCCAAAGGAGTTATAGTATCTATACATCTTTTAAGTGGAGATGAATATATCTTATCAATATCATATTCTTTTAATATATTTGCAATATCTTTTGATTGTTCTTTACCTAACGAAGAAAGGTTTGCTTTATCTTTATAATCCATAAGAGATTTTTCATTATAATCTGTTCTTCAATGTCTAACAAAAATGACTCTAGTTATATCTTTATAATCTTTATTATACTCATAAAGTTCTTCTACAGTTCAGATAACAAGATTATGTTCTTTATCTTCATCTTGCCAAACAGGTATAGGAGTTGCCCAATATCTATTTCTTGATATATTCCAATCTCTAGCATTTTCTAACCACTTACCAAATCTTCAAGTTCATACATTTTCAGGTATCCAAGATACATCCTTATTTGCACTTATCATATTATCTTTTATAGATGAAACTCAAACATACCAAGCAGGTATTCATCTATATATTAAAGGAGTATCACATCTCCAACAATGAGGGTAACTATGGGTTATACTTTCTATCTTTACAAGTACATTTTCTTTTTTAAGATAATCTACCATCTCTTGATTAAAATCAAATACCCACTTACCATTCCACTCTTTTGTAAGAGAATGAGTTCTTCAATCATTTCATATATGTGATATAAAACCAAGGTTATTTTCTTCACCTATTTGAAAATCATCTTCACCGAAAGATGGAGCTATATGTACTATACCAGTACCTGATGAAGTTGTAACATGATGACCAGGTATTATCTTATATGCATTTTCTCATATATTTATACTTTCAGAGTCTTTATCTAATATATTAAGTAAAGGTTCATACTCTATTCAAACAAGCTCACTTCAAATATATTCTTTTATTATATCATAATCTTCTTCATTTTTAAAGTAATTTTCTAATCTATCTTTTGCTAATATGTATTGTTCATTATTTGATTTATCTTTTATCTCAACATAATCAAGATCTGCACCTACTGCTAAACCTACATTACCCACAAGTGTCCAAGGAGTAGTAGTCCAAGCAAGTATATATCTGTTTTCTCATATTTTAAATTTTGCAGTTACTGTCTTATCTGATTTATCTTTATAAGCTTGTGCAACTTCAAAATTTGATAAACTAGTAGAACATCTTGGGCAGTAAGGAACTACTCTATCTCATTCATATACAAATCATTTTTCATGAAGTTTTTTAAATACCCACCAAACAGATTCCATAAAATCTTTATCCATAGCAATATATGGATTATCAACATCTACCCATCTTCACATTCTTTTTACTATTTTTTTCCAATCATTAGTATATGTAAGAACATTTTCTCTACAAGTTTCATTAAATTTATCTATTCAAACTTTATTTTCTATATCATCTCTTCAAGATATATTTAAAAGTTTTTCAACTATGTTTTCTATAGGAAGTCCATGACAATCCCATCAAAATATCCTTTCAACTTTATTTCACTTCATAGTTTGATATCTTGGTATAACATCCTTGATAGTACCTGCAAGTAAATGACCATAATGTGGCAAACCTGTAGCAAAAGGAGGTCCATCATAAAAGTTAAATTCTTCAGAACCTTCTCTGTTTTCTATAGACTTTTTAAAAGTATTATTTTCTTCCCAATATTTTTCTATTTGTTTTTCAAGTTCTGGAAATGATTGTTTTGGATTTACATTATTATATTTTCACATTTTTATATTATTTAATAATTAAAGGTTATAATACTCATTATAAAATGGTGATATGGCTGCTTTAAATGCATCAGTAAATTCACCTTTTCTTGTAAACATATCATCAGACCAAGCTCACATACTACCATTTTTACTTCATATATTAACTTCTCAAGAAAGTTTATCCATTATAGGTCATAATTCTTGTTTTTCTTCATATAACATTTTTTCAACTTTTTTAGGAACTTCCATAGATGAAGAAAAACCATAATGTCATTTTCAAGCAGAATTTTCAATATATACAGATCAAACTATATAAGCTCTATCATAAACTCTATAAGTTCATCATTCTATTCATATATAATAATCAGCTTTTATTCATTTTTTTATGAGATTTTTTGCTCTATTTTTTGCTCAAGTTATAGTCTCTTCTATACTTATAGGCATATCAGAGATATCTGAAGGAACTTTTTCAAGTATATACATTATATCTTCTTTAATGTCTTTAAAATAAGGACATTGATTTACTCACTCTTTAATTCAATTTACTTTAGGTTCTCTTGTAGTTCATATAGCTATTTTCATTTTATTATTATTAATTTTATAAAAAAAGCATAAAAACAGTAAATAAAACTATCTTTATGCTTTCGGTCAAGTCTTCAATTTATATATAAAGATGAAACTTGAAGGTACCACCTAAAGCTATACTTAATTTTTTATTTTGTTTACGAAGATATTATACTCCGGAAGGTTCTACTCAATTCAAGATAAAAGAATAAAGGTTAAACTTTGATATTTTTGCTTTTATCTAAAATCTTTCTTCCTTCTCCTTGTTTAGTGATAGCTAAACTCAAGCGGATTTATTAATATATATTTTATATTTAAAATATATATTTTTTCAAGGATTAATTACTATAATATTTTTGTAAGTTCTTCATAACCCTTTCTATAAAGTTCTCTTAATCAAGTATAGTGTATTAAATTTAAAACTTTGTCAATAGGTAGCCAGTTATATATTCAAACATATCATTCAGTATCTGATATATCTAAATTATTTTCATTTCAGTGATATTCAAAAAGAAAGTAAGTTACTTTTTTAGCAAAATTTGAATCTGGAAAGGTTATCAAAAAATTACCAAGTTTTCATTTTTCCTTTAAGTAAAAATCATTTATTCAAGTTTCTTCAAAAATTTCTCTTTTAGCTGCCTCAAGTGGCTTTTCTCAGCTTTCAGGCTTTCATTTAGGTGCTGTCCATTCAACTCTTCAACTCATAGCTTGCCTTTTAATCACCAAAAAATGAGGCTTATTATTTTTTAATATATATATAATTCATCAAAAACTTTCAACCATAAGAATAAAAAAACTATATAAATTTATTTACTATATATGACAGACTTGATGTTATAATAGGTATAGGGGTTATTTTTTTATTATTATAATAAATAATTACTATATAACTTACAAAAATGAATATAGAAAATATATAAACAAAAGTGTAAAAACTTTGCCAAGCTTTATAAAGCAAATATACAAACAAAATTATAAACACTATATAAGATAATATTAAAGATATATATTTTTTTGGTTTTTTCAATATAGAATTTAATTCATATTTTTTTTGTAATGCATTTTTTGTAATGTATAAGTATTTTCAATAATATAATAATCTTTTTCACTTTAAAAGTAAGTACAAACTATGAAATAAAAAATAAAACAAAGCACATATATAAGAAAACAGCTCTATTGGAGTTTCTTTATATGAGTTATATATATATTTTTTAAAACTATCTGGAAAAAAATCTACACCAAAAAACAAACTCATTGATCTTATAATAACAAATAATAATATAAAATAAAAAAATCATATAAATCAACTAAAAAACATAGACAACAATCCAATAAAAGACCATATAAAATATAGTAGTGTAGCTTCTTTTAACCAATATTCTTGCTCTTGACTATAATTTTTTGAAGAATATAAATAAAAATTAACAAATGGAAGATAAGAAAGTATATAAAATATATTTCAAGAATTAACTTTATTTATATTTATTTTTTTAATATCATCACTTGTAAATAAAATTGCAGCTTTATCAGAAAATATCATAAATATATTTAAAAATAAATATAATAAGAAAAAAATAACAAGTATATTTGTTAAAAATCATAGAATATTAAAACTATAATAAAAAGACAAAATAAATAAAATTATTGTAATAATAGTTCAAACTATAAGAAAATATCAAGCTTTTTGATATGTTAAAATAATTTTCATATCATTTTCATCTAAACTATATTCATCTTGAGAGTCTTTAGTTAAAAAACTTATAATAAATGGGAAGTAGATAAGAGCAACTAAAGATAGTAATTTTCTAGGATTTTGTTCTGTCATTTTTTTTTAGAAAGTGATAAAATATTATTGGAAATAATATAATTTTATAAATATTTGGTTTGGTCCAAAAGTATGCAGGATACTTTTTAAACAAAAAGTCGAAGATATTATTAAGCATTATTATATAGTTAAAAATGTAAAAAATTTATTTATAAATATTTTTAAGTTCTTTCAACACTCTTTCAACATGATTTTTTGCTTTTACATTTTTATAATACTTTATAATATTACATTTTTCATCAAGAATAAATGTACTCCTTATAACTCAAGTAGTGCTTTTTCAAAAAATCTTTTTTTCACCATAAGCTCAAAATTTCTTATGAAGTATAAGATTTTCATCAGATATTAAATCAATAGAAAGTTCTTGTTTGTTTTTAAATTTTTCATGAGAACTTATATTGTCTTTACTAACTCATATTATATTATATCATAAGTTATGAAAAGCTTCTTTTAAATTTGTAAAATCTTTAGCTTCTACTGTACATCAAGGTGTATTATCTTTTGGATAAAAATATAATATAGTTTTTTGACTATTACAAATATTATCTTCATTTATACTTTCTATTTTTCAATTTGATCTAAGTATATTAAACATATAATATATATATAAAATAAATAATATAATAAATATAATTGATTATTTATATTTTTCAAGTTTTTATACAAATAAGATAAACTTAATTTAATGTTTAGTTTTCTTCTAAAAACTTCTCTCTTGCTTTTTTATAGATTTCTTTTGTTATTTTTTGTTCTTCATGGTGATTAACAATAGGTTCTATATAATCTAGATTTTCTAGTTTATGTATATTTTTAAGTTCTTTTTTTTCTAAAGAAGGTATATATTTTTTAATAAATATTGCTTTTTTATCAAATTTTTCAGATTGAATCATAGGATTAAAAATTCTTAAAGGTTTTGGATCAGCTCATACACTTGCTCACCATTGCCAATTTCAAAGATTTACTGCTTCATCATAATCAAGTAAGTGTTTTTTAAAAAATTCCTCTCACTTTCTTCGATCTATACGAAGGTCTTTAGTTAAAAAAGATGAAACTATCATTCTTCATCTACCATGCATTCGATTTGTTTCTAAAAGTTGTCTCATACACGCATCTACTATTGGATATCAAGTTTTTCATTCACACCAAGCTCTAAAAAGCTTTTCATTTTTAGACCAAGCTATACTTCTTCTTTTTTCTTGAAATTCCAACTTTTTTGTATGAGGAAAATAATAATATATATGATGCCAAAACTCTCTCCAAGCAAGTTCTGACACAAAAGATTCTGATTTTTCTTTTCAAATATTATATAATTGTCTTATAGAAAAAATTCAAAATCTAATATAAGGTGAAAGCTTAGAAGTACCATCTATATCTAAATCATTTCTTGTTTCATCATAAGAAGATTTTATATAAGAATGTAATCTTTGTTTTCAAAATTCCATAGTAAAGTAAGGATGTTTTTTTAATTTTATAGGATTATTAGATTGTTCTTCTATCCTAAAAGTTTTTATCTTATCTATATTCTCTTCCTTATAGTTAAAATTTACTTTTTGCCAAAGTTTATAAAAAGGTGTAAAAACTTTTCTTTGTTCTACTTCTTGTGGTTCTACTAGAAGATAATCTTTTATAGAAAAAAAATCTATTCAAGTTATATTTTCAATATTTTTATCTCTTTTTGTTCAATAGCTTCCATAAGACTTATTTGTAAATATAGCTTGTATATCATACTTTTTAACAAGAAAAGGTATTATATTTTCAGGTGTATCATAAAAAATTTTTAATCAATATCATCATCTTTCTTTTATTTGTGTATCAAGATTTTCTAAAGCTTCATTTATAAATCAAAATTTTTTATCTTCTATTCATCAAAACTTATCAACTAGATTCTTATCTATTATAAAAATAGGTAATATCTCATTAGAATTTTCAATAGCTTGTATCAACCCTTTATTATCATACACTCTCAAATCTTGTCTAAACCAAAATATAGATTTTTTATACATTCAAATATATAAATAAAAGTTAAAAACTAATTTAAATATATTATTTTTCAATTTTTAGTTATTTTATTTTTTCTTATATTTTTTCTTATATTCTTATCTGTTTTAGAGTAATTATATACTCAAATATTATTGGCAATATCTATATTTTTCCATGAATTTTTAGATATTTGTTCATAAAGTAATTTACCATTTTTACATATAATATTTTCAAGCTGTCATTTAAATATTTTTCTTACATTATTGCTTGTTTCTTCTGAATAATATAACTTTCTATATTTAATTATTATGGATATAAATTCCTTTAAAGAATCTTTTTTTGAATAAAATATAAGAGAATTAAGATAAGAAAATAATGTATCATAAATATATATTTCTTGAGGTGAAAGTTGCATATCAAATAAAGCAACAATACTTTCTATATATTCATGAAGATAATTTTTAATTATTATATTATTTTTATAATCATCAATTTTTAAAACTTTTTTTTCCATTTTCATAATTTTAGTAATTATATAAAACACAATATTATTAAGTTGAAATATATATTATTTTTATTTAATAAATCAAGACAGTTTAAGTTTTTTTATAAAACAATAAAATTACTATAAAAATATATTGAATATCAAGTTTAAATAGTTACTTTTATATAAAAGTTTTATTTATATAATCTTTACAATAATGAATGCAAGTTACAACAAAATAGATTTTATGCAAGATGAAAATAAAATAGAATATCAAAGCATAAAAGAAGATAAAAAAATATACTTTAATATATGTTTACATAGTGAAAAATTTAAAGAATATCAAAAAAATTTATTTAATGATTTTTATAGTAAAGTATTGGAATTATTTGAAAATAATACAGTTTTTTTAGACTTTAAAAAAGCATTGGAGTCAGAAATAAAACAATTTAACACTCAATTAAAAGTTTTTCAAGAGAAAATAAATAATGAAGAAAAAATAGAAATAAGATGAACATTTCAAATAATTTGGCAAGAAACATATGTTGCTTGACTTATATGAGAAAGTTCTTTAGTGATATTTAGAGATGAAAAACTTGAATCTGTTATTGTAAATGAAGTAGAAGAAGATGATAAAATAGATATTTTCTGAGAAATAATAGAATGAGACTTAGAAAATAAAGATAAAATAATATCAATATGTTCAAATATATATAATTATCTAGCAGACGATGAAATAAAGGAAACTATAAATACACATGATGTATTAAAGACCTTAGAAGATATACTTACAACAAGAGTTGAAAAAAAAGAAATATGAAAAATCGAAGAATTAAATATAAATATTGAAAAAATAAAAGTTGAAGACAAACCAAAGTTAGATATTAATAAATACAAAAACATATTAAAAAATAATAGATATACAGTATGAACAATAATTGCTATTTCTATAATATTTTTTGTTATATTTTCAATTTTTTCTTATCTTGGTAAAAATGAAAAACAAATTATTGAAGTATGAGGAAAACAAATAGAAGCTAATATAGATGAGTTAAAAAGAAAAATAGATGCTTTTTGAAAATTAGAAAGTACCGATACACAAGATGCAAAACAACAATATAAAGAAATATTAGCTGAACTTGATATGTATGATGAAAATAATATTCAAACATTGGAAGTAAAAGAGCTTAGAAAAAAAATAGAACAAGAATATTATAGATGATTTAATATAAATTTAGTTTCAAAGTGAGATGGTTTATTACAAAATATATACAACATTTCAAAAGAGGAAATAGAACAACTTTCTTGAGTTAAATCAATAATAAAATCATCTTCTAGAATAAATATTATTTGAAATAAATGAGCTTTACTTTGAACAATAAATGATCAGTATAAGTGAACAATACAAGAAATATGATTACCAACAACTATCAAAACTTGTTCAAATAATTTAGCTTGAAATTGAGTATATTGTGTTATGAACAATAATGATATATATAATATTTCAAAAACATGAATAAGTAGTCTTACAAATTCTAAATGAGAATGGCCAAATAATATAAGTTCTATAGATATATATGGTTCAAATAAAATGTACTTACTAACAAATGATGAGGAACTTAATAGTAATGGTACATATATAAGCAGATATGTACTAAATGGAACAAATAATTTTGCTTCTCCTACAAACTATGTATTTACAGATGATACACAAAGCTCACTAACATCTATGATTACAAGTTGATCAAATATGAATATAGATTGAACTTTCATTATATCAAGTAGTCAATGAGTTTTACAAGCTTACAGAAATGATAATTTTACAAATAATGTTAAATTAAGACAAATATCTTGATGGGATAAAGCTATTATAGATGATGAAAATGATTTTTCTTGAAAAGTAAAAGTAATATCAAATTTAAATTCAAATTATATACATTTATTTGATTTTGCTACACAATCTTTAGTTACATACCTAACAAGTCCTTATAAAACAAACAGTACTTATACAAACTCTTACAAGCTTATATATAAGTATAAAACAAGGTTTATGTTTGATTGAGAAAATATACAAGATGTAATAGTGGATCATAACACTACTACTCAAAAGAAAACTGCATATATACTTACTAATAAATGAGTATATAACTTAAGTTTAGAACAGTTTTGAAATTAATAAAAAATATTTCTATAAAATATAAATTACTTAAAAATAATAAAATAATTACTTTAATTTTTAGTTTTTCACATAATAATGTTTATACTTTTATGAACAATAATAATATCGACTTTTATATCTATATTATGATTATTTATATTTAAAAAATATTGAATATTAGATACACCTTGGAAATATAAAGATCTAAAGAGAACAACACCTGTTCCTAGATTAATGTGAGTTTTTCTTATAATATCTGTTATATTGTCTATTATTATATTTGTACCTTGATACTGGGAATTTAAAGAAATATGGGCTTTATTTATATGAGCTATCTTTTTAGGTATTATAGCAATTATTGATGATATTAAATGAATAAACTCTAAATGGAGGTTTCTAATACAAATTATAGTAAGTTTAATAGGTATTATATGAGGTTGAGCTATTATAGAAAATATTAGTTTTTTCTGATGAATTATTGAGATACCTTATGCTATATGAGTTTTTTTATCTTTGGTTTGGTTTATACTTATCATAAATGCATTTAACTGGTTTGATGGTATAAATTGAATGTGAACGGGTTTAGCTAGTATTTGATTTTTTACTATTGCTTTGCTTATAAAATTTGTAATATTTCCTTGATATAATATATGAATAGAAGAAACACAACATCTTATGTTTTTATTAAATCTAAGTTTAATACTAACTTGAGTAAGCTTTGTATTTACAATAATAGAATATAAACCTTTTTGACTTATAAGAGATGTTTGAATTATGTTTTTAGGTTATGTACTTGCTTACTTATCACTATTTGCTTGATGAAAAGTTGGTATATTAACAGTTGTTTTAAGTTTAGTTATTTTTGATGCTTTTTGGGTTATTATAAATCGTTTAATAAATAAAAAAAATCCTATGCAATGAGATTATACTCATTTTCATCATAGACTTATGAAACATTGATGGAAAAGGGAAGAAGTTAGAATATTTGTTTGGATTTGGTCATTATTTTTAATGGTAATTATGATATTACAATGAATAAATACTATAAATAAAATTATTATATTTTTTATGGTATTTGCAATATTTTTTTGAATTCATATATATATTTATTGGGTAAAAAAGCTTCCACATGGCATGGGGGAAAGATCTAAGAATATTTAATTTTAATAAAAAAGTTAATGAAAAAATATACTTGGAATGATATAATAAATAGTAATTTTAAAAGTATACACATTTTTTGAATATGAAGTTTGATAAATAAAAAAACTTTAATAAGTAAAAAATTAGAGTATTTTCCATGAATTATATATTGATTTAAAAGAATATATAATATAAAATATCCAAAGTCAGAATTTAATAGAGTACAAAATTTAGTATATAAAAATACAAATAAAAAATATAATATAAATAATAAAAATAGTTGAATATTAAATGTATCAATAACAAATAATAAAAATGATTTTTTAAATTGACTTATAGTAAAAATTAATAAAGAAGATTTTAAATATTATGCAAAAAGAGAATATCAGTATTTTCTATATCAAGCACATAGTTATAAAATAGACCCTCATACATTTAAAAAAGAAGAAAAAATATACAACACATTCATACTATCAGCAAAAAAAAATTATATATGTAAAAAAGTAAGACCATATTGTTGATATCATAATCTATGTTTAAAATGAGCATATAATGTATCAAAAAGATTTTGACAAATATTTGAAAAAACAACTTATGATATAAACTGAAATCAAGTCAAATTAAAATAATCATTGTTGATCTTCCTTAATAAGTTCCTTATTTATATATTTTAAATCATCTATTTTATATTTTCAATGTATAAGAGTGTTATAGTTTCATCATTCTTGTATATATTTTTTAATTTTCTCATATCAATCTAAGTAAATTTTATCTTTATAATAAGATGTTCATTCTCATTTAAATGCAGTATTTTGTATTCACCTTTTAAACCTCATTGTTCTTTTAAAAATACTTAACAATCATTCTGTTGGATGTAGTCACTTTATTATATTTGCAAGATGTACAAAATCAGCTTTTTCAGACTGAGATATAAGAAAATATTTTTCATACATAGCATTTTTTTCATAATTTTCTGGAAGATATCTTAAACTATTCCATATTGCAAAACCTTCTTCGTCTTTAAGATAAAATCATGTTCAAGATTGAAGTACTTTCCATCAACTTGATTTTCAGTTTATATATCTTAACACATGAACATCTATCTCATGAGCAAGTATCATATCTATTTCTTTTTCATATATAACAGCTCATTTTGATATACTAATTACAATTGGATCTCATCTTTTAACTAAAATTCTAGAAGAAACATTACTTTGTAATATTATTTGAACATTATTTAATCAAATTTTTTCTAGATATTTTCTTACTTTTTGATAAATCTCATTTATGGATAATTTTCTTCACAAATTCTTTTCTGCGAAAGGATTTATTTTTGTTTTACTAATTTCCAAAAAATCTTTATCTATTTTTCAATATAATAATTTATTATATTCTCAAATATTTTTAAAATTTTGTTTTTTATAGGCTTTTATAAGCTCAAATTTATATATAAGTTCTTTATATTTTGATTCAAAAAGTCATAATAATCAGCTTTTATATTCAGTTTTAATATCAAAATACTTATTTTTTAAGTTTAAAAGAGTATACTCTATCTCTTCAAGTTTTTTGTCTGAAGGATATTTATATTCAAATTTAGGGTTATAGTTACCATTCCAAGTAATAAAACTATCTAGCTCTTCCATATAATTTTTAGGCTTTACAACTTTGGATACATTTAATTTTTTTGACATCTTATCCAAATCATTATCAAGCTCTTCAAGAACATGTTCTTCTCAATCAATAATTTGATCTTTATTCCATATATAAAAATCTTTTATATCTCTTTTTTTAGGAACAATAACAAAGTTTTCTAACTCTAAAGTTCATATTGTAATAGTATTTTGTAAATTATTATTTTCCTTAAATTTGATATTATCTATTATTGTATCTTGAATTTTAATAGTATATGATTTAGAAAAATCAGAAATAACACTTTTGGGTGCAAAATTTGAAGAATTTTCTAAATCAGCCTTAACAATGACACTTTTTTTTATGTCTTCAAACTTTAAAAATCAAGGCTGTTCAAGATACATAACATCTTTTTGTACTGTAGGGTTTATATGATGTTTTCTACTAAAAAGAGTTTTTCATATTTCAACTCATTTACTTGGTGAAGCTATTTTCATGTCATTTATTTTTCTAAGTCTCTTTTCAAGTCATTCACCATTAACAAGTTGTATTTCCATACCAGCCCTAGCATTAATTTCTATAAGATTTGGTCATTTTTTTGATATAGTCCAGTCCAATCAAAGATATCATATGTTTGTAAAATATTGTATTTGTGCAGAAAACAAGAGAATATCATCCCAATATGGAATTATTTTATTTTGAAAATTTTTATATTTTTCATGAAATTCTTTTTTATAGATTTTTCAATCATAATACATTGAAATTATTTTTCATGATCATATATCTATACCAAATCAAATTCATCATTTTGCAATATTAGCAGTTCATCAACTTTCTTTTGTAGGATATCTAAGCATTGCCATAACTGGAACAAGTTTTCTTGTGATTATTCTTATATCTGCAAGTCAAAATTCACAAAATATATCATAATCATCTCAAGGTATTATTTTTTCCTCTATAAGAACTTTATCATTTCATAGTGTTAAAGAATACTTTCAATCAAGTATATCTGCAACTTGTTTTTTAAATTCATATATGTTATATATATTTCAAGAAGCCTTTATATTTTCCTCATCTATCATATGACAAATCATAATTCATTTTCATTTACTTCACTTATTTGGCTTTACAACAAAATCTCTTCATATAAATTTATCAAAACTATATTCTTTTAATTGTTTTCTATTTTTAATTACATCTAAAAGTATAGGATGAGGTATATCAAGATCCTGTAAAAGCTTTTTAGTTTTAAACTTACTATCTGCAAGTTTCATTTCTTTTTTAGGATTGAAAGGCTTTATATATTTAAGATATCTTTTATTTGCTCAAAGTATTCAAAACATAATAATTAATTAATGAAATAATAAATATAAAACTTTTACTTAAAAAATAAAAAATATATATTTTATTAAAACTATCTCTTATATAACAATTTATATAACAATGTCAATTCAATTATATTAATCACCAAAGCAGTTCATCAATATGAGATAAATGGTAATGTTAATCATGTCAATGGAATAAGTTTAACATTTACTCATATATTAATAAAAGCTTGCCATAATATTAAAGATAATAATCCTATAGTTAAATATTGATAATATGTATCTTTTATATAAGGAAGTTGTTTAATAACAAAATATGCAAGTAAAAAATACAATGTTAATAATATGGTATTTCACAAAAATCAAATTTCTTCAGAAAATGCAGCAAAAATAAAGTCACTCTGTGCTTCTGGAATAAATCAAAATTTTTGAAGTCATTTACCATATCACTGACCAAAAAATCATCAACCTCAAATACTAATAAGAGATTGTCTTGTTTGATATCAGATTCATTGCATTGACTTATCTATCTCAGGATTCATAAAGTAATTCATTCTTTTTTCTATGTATGAAAACTGCATTCATATAGTAAAAAGAAAGACAAATCAAAGTCAAATACTTGCTAATATATATTTTATATTACCTCAAGCATAAGCATAAAGTATTAAAGCTACTGGTCAAAGAACAAGTAAAGTTCAAAGATCAGGAATAAGTAAAAAAGTAAATAAACTAACTCAAACAACTATTATCATAGATAAAAATCATTCAAAAGTTTTAAGTGTTTTTCATTTTTTTAACAACCATCATACAAAAAATATTACAAAAGCTAATTTAACAAATTCTCAAGGTTGTATAGATCAAAATCAAGGTATATTTAACCATCACCTTGCTCCATTAAGCTCCATTCAAAGTGGAGTAAAGACCAAAAATAAAAAAAGTAAAGTTAAAATAAATATATTTCACTTATTTTTCTTAATCAAATCAAGTGGCACAAAATAAACTACCACAGATAAAAGAATAGCAACTAAAAGATGTCTTATTTGTCTTAAAAAATAAAAGTAATTTGATGGATCATCAAAAAGATTTAAAGTAAGTTGAAATGATTGAAATATACTAACAGAATATATAGCAAAAATTCAAAACAGAATTAAAAGAGCTCAAATAACTAAAATTGGCATTAAAAAAGAATAAAGAATAAATATTACTTATCAAACAAGCTTTTCATTTTATTTTCCTCATCTTCTTGATTTATACTAGGGCTAGAAACTACTTTTGTATAATTTATTCTTTTTTTATCAAACATTGATAAATTTAATGCAACAAATAAATTCCAGATTAATCATAAAATTATCATTATTCACAATATATAAAATCAATAATTAAGAGTATAAAATTGAGAACTTTGTCATTGTTGTATAATGCTAACAAATTCTTTTGAATATATAATTAAACTTGCATGTAAAAAAAGTACTCAAAAGTTTAATATAGCTTCATTATATTCAAATCAAAATATTTCTTTAACAACTCATTTAACTGTATAAGAACTATTCCAAAATATTATGAAAACCAATGTAAACATACTAATAATTCAAGTAAGAGGAAAATAAGAGTTCACAAAACTATAATCAGTTTGGTCAATATGTATAAATGGAAGCAAAAGTTCTAAAATTAAAAGCACAAAAAGATAAACTATAAAAACCTTTTCAATTTTTGAATACCTTTTCCATTTTTTATTAATAATTCTTGGAAATTTATGCATAATAAAAAGATAAAAAAATAAATAATTAAAGAGGAAAATAAAATATATAGATTTTCATCTTTCTGCACTTAATTATATTGACTATTCCATAGCAGCTTTAGCTCAAACTATTTCAGATATTTCTTGAGTTACAGCAGATTGTCTTTGTTTATTATATGTTACTTTCAATGATTTTTGTATATCAACACTATTATCTTTAGCATTTTTCATAGCAATCATTCTTGCAGCATGTTCTCAAGTTTTATTTTGAAGTAAAGAACCATATATCATATCAAAAACAAATTTTTTATATACAAACTCATAAAAATCTTCTGCTGATGGCTCTATATGTACGTCTTTAGAATCATTACTTTTATATTTATTTTCAACACCTATATTTTCAAAAAAACTATCAACACTAGCAGAAGTTAAAGGAAAAAGTCAAACCAAAGAAGGCTCTTGAGTCATACTATTTTTAAAGTAATTATAATATAAATCTATACTTTTATATTTTAAATTTTCTATACCATCAAAGACAATAGATTTAGTTATTTTTAAATCATCTTCTCAAAATTTATCTTTTATTTGTTCACTTCATACTATATTATATCAAGATCTTGTAAAAAATTCAAGAGCTTTTTTTCATATACAAAAAACATCTATATTTTCTTTTCTATCTTTTGTTTCATTGTAAATTTTTCTAAAAAGCTTTGAATTTAAAGCTCAACAAAGTCATTTTTCAGTTGATACAACAACAATAAGCTCTTTTTCTGATTTTATATCTTTAGTAAAAGAGAACATATCTGAACCATATCAAATATTACCAAGTATAAACATAAAATGATTCATATACTCTTTAAAATTATCAGTTTGTTCTTTTAATTTTTGTAACTTAACTGTTGAAACTATTTCAAGTGCAGAAGTTATTTTTTGTATATTTCATATAGACTTTATTTGACTTTTAATAGCTTTTGAATTTGCCATTTATATTATTTATTCAATAAACTAAATTATTCCTCAATTGTTCAATTGGTATTATCTTCATTATTAATAACATTACTTTCTGTATTAGAAGAATTAATTTCTATATCTTCTGATTCAATATCTACAGAATCCTGTGCTTGTTGTTGTAATTGTTCTATTTGCTGGTCATTCAATTCTATCTGCTGTTGAGAATTTGTTGATGATAACTGATCTTTTGCAATATAAGGGTATATAACAACAGTTAAAGCAAAAACAATTATAGAAAAAACTGCTGACTTTTTAAGAGTAGATTCAACAGATTTTTTACTACCATATTCATTTGAAGTGCTCATACCTCAAACACCAAATCATAAACCTCATTTAGGTGTCATAAGAAGAACAGATAATATAAAAATTATACCAGATAGTAACATAATTGTAAATATAAGTGTAGTCATTTAGTAAATAGTTAATTATTTAAAATAAAGTAGAATATAAATATTTTATATCAAACTTCAAATACAAAATAAGTTTTTAATTATTTTTATCCAAATTATTACATATATTCCTTAAATTTGTAAGCTCAAAAAAATAAGACTTTTTAAGATTATTATCTTTTTTTCAATATATATATTCCAATATATTATGATTCATATCAAGAATACCATGAAACTCATTATTTCAAATAAGTTTATATCAAAATTTAGGATATTTTCTCATTATTTTGTAAAGTAGTTTAAATTTTACATTATACTCATAAGATCATTTTAGTTTATTTTTTTTTCTATAAAAATTAGAAATACTAAAAAGAAAAAAGAGTTCTAATTTTGTTTTAAATACATTCTTATTAAGATAGCTATTACATTTTTCTTTTCTTTCAGGCAATTGTTTTTCTTTTAGTTTAAGCATGAATCAAAAAAATAAATATAAATCTACTCATATATATATATATCAAGTATATCTCATTCTTTAAATCTTTTTCAAGTCCTAACTCTGATTCAACACTCTCTTCACTCCTTAACTTCATTAACATTTTCTTGATCTATCTTAACAGAAGTTATTTTACCTCATCAAAGCTCCTCATCTCATCTTCTTATACCAAAGTGAGCTCAATTTTTAACAACTCATTGCTTAACTTTTCATCAAATAATCATATCATTTCATTTCTTAAAAAACATTGCAAGCATTTCAAATTCTCATATTTTAACTTCCTCAATTTCTTTTTTAACCATTCAAGCAGCAAGATTTTCTAAGTATTCTAAAAGCTCATATATGATAGTAAAGTTTTTAAATATAATTTTCTTTTGCTCTAATTTTTTCTTCAATGAAGATTGTATAGAACTATCAAAACCAAATATAAAAGCTTGTGAAGCTTCTGCTAATGACACATCTGTTTCCTTAACCTGTCATACTTCTTCATGGATTATTTTTAAATTTATTCATTCTGGAACGTTCACCTTTCATACTGCATACTTAAGAGCTTCTAGTCAACCAAAATCTCATGCCTTAAGAATTATATTAAGATCAACATTTTCTCATGCTTTCATTCTATCCAAAAAGCTTGAAAGAACATTTTTATTCTCATTTTGCTTTATAAGATCTTTTATTTTAGAAACTTGTTTTTGTGCTTCTTTTTCACTATCAAAAACTTCAAAAATTCTTCAACTTCATGGAATTCACTCAAATCACATAATTTGAACTGGATCTCATGCATGAACCTCCTTAACTACTTTTCAAGCCCAATTTTTCATCATTTTCATTCTACCATAAACATCATAAGCAACAACTGCATCTTTCTTATGTAATGTTCAAGTTATAGGAAGTATAGTAGCTATAGTTCACATTTTAGCATCCTTTGATGCTTCAAGGACAACTCAAACAGCTGGTGCTTTAGGATTATATTTAAGCTCTAACATTTCAGCCTGTAAATTTATAAGCTCTAGAAACTCATCTACTCAATCTCAAGTAATAGAAGAAAGCTGAACAAATGGAATACTACCTCACCAATCTTCTGGCATAAGACCATGTTCAGACATTTGTGACTTTATAATATCTATATTAACATTTGGTTTATCTATCTTTGTTATAGCAACCATAATAGTAACTCAAGCAGCTTTTGCATGATCTATGGCTTCTATAGTTTGTTGTTTAACTCAATCATCAGCTGCAACAACTATAACTGCAATATCAGTTATTTTAGATCCTCTAGCCCTCATAGATGTAAAAAGTTCATGTCATGGAGTATCTATAAAAGTTATGTTTTTACCATCATGAGTTATTTCACTTGCTCATATACTTTGAGTAATACTACCAGCTTCTTTTCAAACAACATCAGTTTTTCTAAGATAATCAAGAAGCTTTGTCTTACCATGATCTACATGTCACATTATTGTAACTATAGGAGGTCTTTCTTTTAAATCATCTGAAAGTGCATTTTTAGATTCTACAATATCTTTGAGTTTTCATTCAAACATAGAATTAATATCTGATTTAACATTTTCTTTTTCAACCTTTATTCAAAGATCTTCAGATAATAATGCAACTGTATCAAAATCAACAGATGAGTTTATACCAACTGGCATTCAATTTAAAACAAATGTTTTTATAATTTCAGAAACCGGCAATCAAACCCTTTCAGAAAGCTCCTTAACGGTTATAGCATCTTGCATAACTATTTTATCTTTCTTTTTAAGTGTATCAGATGTTTTTGGTTTTTTAACCTTTTTAGGTTTATTTTCTAATTGTCTTTTCTTCTCCTGTTCTTCTTTTCTTAATTTTTTAAAGTCATTTCTTGTTTTAGGTCATTTTTTTTGTACTCTAAAATTATTTGAGTTTTTTAAATTATCGTTATTATTTAATTTACTTTTATTTAAATCATCTTTTTTTCTGACTTTAAATGATGGCTTTTCAAGATTTTGTTTTTTTTCTTCATTCTTAACAATTTCTCTTTTATTAGTATCTTCATTTTTATTGTTTTTATCAACTTTTTTTTTAGAAAACTTTTTTTCTCAAGAATTTATTCATAAAGTATTTGCCAAAAAATCCATTCACTGTATATCATCTGAAGTTACAGATTTATGATCTGCTTTTTTCTTTACAACATTATTAGAAGTCTTTTTGATATTTTCCTTTTTATCTAAATTTCCTGTTCTAGAATTTTTAATATCTTTTTCAATTTTTTTAAATGTTGCCTCTCATATAACTCTTATATTTTCAGAATAATCTTTTCAAGTTGCATTTTTAAGTAGAACTAAAAGATCTTTCCTGTTAATAGAATAATCATTTAAAATATTCGATACTTTAATCATATATTTTTTTAACATAAAAATAAAACATTTTAGGTGTTTATAAATAAAATAGTTACAAAATCAATAAAATAATTGTTATTTTACAAAAAAACCAATATAAATTAAAATTAATCAAAGTAACAATACTAATGGTCAATATACATTATAATATTTTAAAACAAATTTAACTAATTTTGTAAAACATCTTGGAAAAACTAATAAAAACATACCTTTTATCAATGACAAGTATCATATCAATGCAATTAGTCATTCCTTAGAAAAATTAATATCAGGATAATATAGTAAAAGAACAAAACCTAATACAAAAGCTAATAATCAAGATATAAATAAGAATGATTTTGACTGCACCATATCTTCAAATAACTTTTTATAGAAAGAACTATTGAAAATCATTGATATACCTATCAACACATAGATCAATGCAAGAAGTTGTATAATGTTTTCTACTGTCATTTTTAATATATTTAATAATAAAACAACAATGCTCAATTTATCCTATAATCTTTTAATATAAAAAATCAATATATAATCTTGAATTTATAAAAAAATTATATATGTATAAAAATATATTTATCTATTAAAAATAAATCATGAATATACCAGATAAAATCATTAAAATCTATTATGTAATAGTTGCTAGTGTAAGTATTATAGTTTTATGAATCAATATTGCTCTTGCTTTATGAGCATGACTTAAACAATATATAATATCAGATGAAGAATATATAGCAAATAATAATTATAAAATACAAAATTGTGAACAACCTATAAAAACTAATGAATGAATCCAAGAGAATGCAAGAACAGAAGAAGAAATACAAGATTGTAAAGAAAATGCAAGAACAGAGATATTATCTTAAAGAAGTTATAGATTAAAAACAGATCTTATAGAAAATGCTATGTTTGTACTTGCTTTTTTAATAATATTTATATTCCATTATATAAAATTTAATAAACTTAAAGACCATGAGTAATATAATATTTTTAATACCACCAAGTGAAGGTAAAAATAATTGATGAGATTATGAAAAAGAAAATGTAAGTTTTAATATACAAAAACCTTGTAATATTGCTATAAATGCAACTGAAAAAGATCTTAAATGTACTTGAAAAAGGTTTGAAGAATGAATAAATTTAAATAAAAGTTTATGTAATAATCAGCAAGAAGAATATCAAGAAGCTATAAAAAGATATTCATGAGTTATGTATAATAATATAGATTATGAAAATATAGAAAATAAATCTTTTTTTGATAATCATTTTTATATATTATCTTGAATGTATGGTATAGTTAAACCAAAAGATATAATATGAAATTATAAACTACCTATAGAAACAAAGTGATTGTATGATTATTTTTGGGATATTATACCTTGAGAGATTAAAAAAAAGAAAATAGATTATATAGTAAACTTGCTTCCAATATCTTATGCAAAACTAATATGAGAATGAACAAATTGCTCCAAACATAAAAAGAAAAAACAATCTATACTAGATGCTTGAACAAAAATAATAAATGTAAATTTTTATAAACAAGATTGAAAAAAAATATCTCATTGAGTTAAAAAAGTAAAATGAGAATGGATAAAAAATATATGTAATAATAAAATTACAGATTATAAAAACTTTTGATGAAAAATAACTGAAAATAATGATTGAACTATAGATATATCTATAATAGTTTAAACATAAAGATAAACTTTCTTGTCTAATACTTTAAATGGTTTATGTTTTTTAAAAGTAAATGCAGTTGATATAATAATTGCATCCTTTTTTTTATTTTCAAATATCCAATCTTCTATCTTTTCTAAAAACTCTGGAAACAAATACAAATATATATAATCATATCAAGCAATATCCTTACCTATAAAATTTTCTTTAATAAGTTGCACATTACTTTTATATAATTTGTTTAATAACTTACCATATATGATAGCAAATAAGTTAATATCATATCAAACTCATTTTAAAGCAAATTGTTTTTCAAAAAATCTCAAAGCTTTACCATCTCAACATCAAAGGTCTATAATAGTTTTTCATTTTTCTAATTCTAATTTTTTAAGAATATCAAGTTGCCGATTAAAACTTCAAACATAAGGAACTTTTGATGAACTTAAAGATAATATAAAACTTACAAAGTAAAATCAAACTAATAAAATTAATAAAAATACTGTTGCAAGTAAAACATACTCCATAATAAAAAATTATATATAAATATTATTTTCCTTTATTCTTAGCTTTTTCATAACCAAGTTGTCAACAAGCTCACTTAAGATCTCTTCACATAATATCTCTTGTTGTTACAGTAACATTCTTTTTTTCAAGAGCATTTTTAAAAGCTATCATATTTTCTGGAGTAGAACTTTCATAATCTACTATAGGGTTTTCATTATAAGATATTAGATTAACATGTGCAGATCTTTTAGCTAACAATTTTGCTAGGTAATTTGCTTCTTCCAAAGTATCAGTTTTATCTTTTATCATTATATATTCATAAAAAATTCTATTTTTAGTTTTATTTACATATTCATCTAAAACTTTCATAAGTTCTTCTAGTTTATATCTTTGAGTAATAGGCATTATATCTTCCCTTGTTTTAGGATTTGCACTGTGTAAAGATATAGCAAGCATAACTTCAAGTTTATCATCTATCATTCTTTTAATTCAAGGAACTATTCAAGATGTAGATATTGTTATATGTCTTTTTGATAAACTAAGATAATCTTGAGAAAGCATATATTTTATAGACTCTTTTACATTTTCATAATTTAAAAATGGTTCTCACATTCACATAAAAACTAAATTCCTTACTTTAAATAATGTTCCATCATCTTTTTTTCAAAATTTCTTTTTAATGTATGCATTTGCAAAAAGTATCTGCTCTATAATCTCAGAATATTCTAGATTATCTAAAAATCATAATTTTCAAGTTACACAAAATTTACATCAAACTGCACATCATATCTGTGAAGATACACAAATTGTTATTCTATTTAAAGATTTATTGTATCATTTTGGTATATTTCAATCTTTATCTTTTTTTGACCAATGGAACATAAGAACTGTTTCAAAACTATGTCATTTTTTATTTTTAAAATTTATTTTAGTAGTTTCAGTTCATTCTAGAACTTCTGTATCTTTTAAACTTACAATATAAAAATTTTCTTTAAGTTTATTTCTTAGATCTTTAGATAGGTCACTCATATCATCAAAATCTATAATAGAATTTTTAAATATGTTTTTATATATTTGTTTTATTCTAAAAGGTTGTAACTGCTCTTTTTTTCTAAATTCTTCTAGTTTTTCTTGATTTAAAATACTATACATTATCTTATATTAAAATTAAATTGTAACTAATATATTTATTAAAGCTTACTTATCAAATAATTTTTTCGAACTCTTTAAGTGCAGTTTCTAAATCATCATTTACAATGTTATAATTATAATGGTCTTTTTCTTCTAACCATATTAAAGACTCATTTAATCTAGTTTTAAAACTTTGAGAATTTTTATCCTCTCCTCTTTTAAGTAGTCTTTTTTTTAATTCTTGTTCATTTGGAGGAAGTATAAAAATTGTTCTTACATCATACATTCAAGAAAGAGTATTTTTAAGAAATTTTACTCATTGAGGATCTACTATATATAATGGAACTTTTTTGTTTTCAAGTATCTTTTCCAATTCTTCATAAGTAGAACCATAGAAATTTTCATGTACTTCAGCATATTCTATAAGTTCATCATTTTTAATAAGTTTTCTAAATTCATTTATACTTAAAAAATAATAATCCTTTCAATGTTCTTCATAATCTCTTTTTTCTCTAGTTGTTGTAGTTATTATTTTTTGTATCTTATCTTCTTTTTTTTCTTTTATGTATTGTTCATAGATAGTAGTTTTGCCAACTCAAGATGGTCATGATAATATAAAAACTTTCTTCATAGATAATATGTTTATTTAATTGCTAAATTACATAAAAAATATAAATATAAACTTAACAAAAACAAGTTGAATTATAAAATAAAAGGAATATAAAAATATCAATTTACAATAATATAAAAATAATATGATAGAAGTTGCTGTATTTGCTAGAGGTGAAAATCAAAAATTAACTAACCTTTTAAAAGACCTTTCAAATCAAAATAAAAAACTAAATATAAAAATCTATTCTGACAGTAAGGAACAAATAGAAAATTACACTACAATCTATACAGAAGATAAAAACATAGCTGAAAAAAGAAATATTGCTATAGAAAATTGTGAAAGTAAATATCTATTTTTACTAGATGATGATAATAGAATATATAATAATGATTTTTTTGATAATTTGTTGGATAAATATACAAAAGTACAACAATATTATAAAAAAGCTATTATATCACCTATTATATATTATAAAAATACAGATACTATACAATCTGCTTGAATAAAATTTTGCTATATATTATGAAAAGTATGTGTAAATAAAAAAATAAAGTGAGAATTTCAAGAAACAAAGTGAGTTTGATGAAATAGTTTGTTTTGACAGATAGAATATTTTAAAAAAAATAAATTTGATGAAAATATAGGTTTTGTTAGTGAAGATATTGACTATATATACTGATTGAGAGAAAAATGAGTAAAAACTTTTATGGTAAATGAAAAAATAAATCATATGGAAAGAGATAAAACAAGAGCTGAAAAGTCTTTTGTATCCTGAAAAAGTATGTTTAAAAGAAAAATAAGAAATAGAAATATATTTGTTAAAAAACATTGAAATATAATACAAAAAATATCATATTATCTTGTATGATACTTACTTTGAATAATATATTGGAAATTAATACAATTTAAAAAATAATCTAAATATTAGAAATATCAACATCTAAAATTTCATTACAATTAGGACACTTAACTTTTATAGTTTTCTTATTATCTTTTTTTGTAGTATCTATCATTGAAGAAACTTTTTTTAAAACTTCTCATGGTGTATAATCAGCTTTAACAAGATAATCATCAGCTCAAAGTGCCTTAGCCTTTTCTATATGTGCTTTATTTTTAATATTTGAGAAAATAACTATCTTTGTATCTAAAGAAGTTTGCTCTCTTATCACACTTAAAGTTTCAAAGCCATCCATATTTGGCATCATTATATCTAATAATATAAGATCAGGCTGATTATCAACTGCTAAAGATAAACTATTAAAACCATTTTCAGCTGTAAAAACTTCAAATCAACTTTTTTCAAACTTTAATTTAAACATTTCAAGTAAATCTTTATTATCTTCTACAATCAGTATTTTTTTAGTCATTTTTATTATTTATTATTTAAAATATTTTTTCAATTTACAAACAAATGTTACATTTTTATCTTATCAATCAAACAATTACTTTAAAGGCAGTATTACAACAAACTTGCTACCTTTTCATTCTTGACTTTTAAGTTCTATCTTTCAGTTTAATTTTTCTATTATAGATAGCACAATGCTTAGTCAAAGTCAAGTTCATTCTATATCACGAGTTAAAGAATTTTTTATCTGTCCAAATTTTTTAAATATCTTATCTTGATTTTCTTTTGATATTCAAATACCATTATCTTCAACTGATATGTATATATATTTATCATCGTTACTAGCATCTATTGTAATTTTTCATCAATTTGGAGTAAATTTAACTGCATTTCAAGCAAGATTAATCATAACTTGTAATAATTTATTATAGTCAGTATTTATTTTTAGATTTTTTACATTATTATTTAATATTAACTCTTGATGTTTTTCCTTAGCTAATGGTTCTATATTATCATACATACTTTGTAAAAGCTCTTTTATATTTATAGTTTCTATGTTAAACTCCATTTGTCATGATTCTAATTTTTGTACATCAAGCATATCATTTATCAAATCTAATAGCCTTTGAGAGTTAGACAGTACTTTTTTTAGATATAACTTTGCTTCATCATCAATATCTCATGCATCACCATCTAATATCATAGATACATAGCCTTTTATGGTTGTTATGGGAGTTCTAAGTTCATGAGAGCAACATTCATAAAATCATTTTTAATCTCATTTAGTTGTTTAAGTTCTTGAATAGATTTGTCTTTATTTTTTTCTATTTCTTCCCATTGTTCTTCTTCTTTTGTAATATCTTGTCTTATACTTATATATTCTTTTATAACATTATTTTCATCCAAGATGGGCTTTATAAGTGTCTTAACCCAATATGCATCTCAATTCTTTTTTAAATTTTTCACAACACCAGTAAATAACTGTTTTTTGATGCTGATTGTATACCATAAATCTTTATAAAAAGATTTAGGCATATCAGGATGTCTTACAATATTATGTGGTTTTCAAATAAGTTCTTTAGTTGTATATCAAGATATTTTACAAAATCTATCATTTACATAAGTTATTATTCAAGCTTTATCTGTTTTAGAAACAATTGAAAATTCCTCAACTGCTTGAAAGTATTGCTTTAACAATCATATATCATTTATACCTTTTAACATAAGTATATATTATAAATATATATACATTATAGTTTAATTTAATATAATTGTCAAAACATTTTAACTTGAAAATTAGAATTTATATATTATGATTAGTTTACATTTATATCTTATACAATAATACAAATGAAAAAAAAATTATTATGAACAATGTTAATAACTAGTACAATAATTACTTGAAGTTCTTATGCAATATTAGAAATGCCTTCTAATATGTCTGATATAGCTTGAAAATATAAAGATCAAGTTAAAATTATGCAAAATAAAATGGAAGAACAAACTAACAATCTTAGAGAGAGGCTTGAAAATGAGTATAGTTATGAGATAGATGAATTAAAAAAAGATTATCAAGAAATAATTGAGGAAGATAATGAAGATTATCAAGAAATAATTGAGGAAGATAATGAAGATTATCAAGAAATAATTGAGGAATATAAAGAAAAAATAGAAGATGTAGAAGATAATGAAGATTATCAAGAAATAATTGAGGAATATAAAGAAAAAATAGAAGATGTAGAAGATAA
>JASMTN010000036.1:0-5039 GCA_041694255.1 Candidatus Altimarinota bacterium | reverse complement strand
TAAAACTCTCAATTAAATATATTTTCATATTCTGATATTTTTTCAATTATAAGATCTTGTGATTCTCATGAAGTTATAAGTTTTTCTATTTCTCCATCTCATCAACTTAAAGCTATAATACCATCAGCATATTTTTTAAGATCTTGAATTGTCAGGTATGGTCTATCTTTTATATTTTTTGTATGAGCTATACTTATAAGTTTTATAATATTTTGATATCATTGATAATTCTTTGCTAATAATACAATATTCATAAAATTTCTCCCATCATAAGAAAAACCTATATCAGTTCCAAGTATAGGCTTGATATCTTTTGCATCTTCATAAAATTCAAGAAGACCATAACCTGAGTTTAAGTCCGTGATAGCAATAGCCTTTTGGTTATTATCTTTTGCTTTTTGAATTATCTCTCAAGGTGTTCATATAGATCTTAACATACTATAATGACTCCAACCATGTAAGTGTATCATAAAACTTTTTAATAAATAATAAATTTCACTTAAAGTTTAATGATTTTATCTTAAAGAACAATATTTTTTATTGGAAATTTAATTACTCACCTTCAATCCTATCTCATAATCTAAACTATCTAGATCTATTATTATTTTTTTTGAACCATTTGTTCTAAATAATATATTTCATCTTATATCTTTCATTAGTATCTTATTACCATACATTTTTATAGTTGCTATGTGTTTTTTATTATTTCAATGTTTTTTAATAAGTATTTTTTCATTTCAAAAATTTTCCATAAAACCTATCAATCTTCAATTTTCATAAAAGTAATTATTACCACCTCTATCACTTTTTACATTACAATTATTAATATTATCACATCATAACATATCAAGTGTTTTATATAAAACTTGTTTTTTAGCATCTTTTTCAGCTCATATATCATATTCTTTATAATCATGTTCTTCTATAAACTGCCCTTGTGATATACTTCATATAACTTGTATCTTATTATTGTAAGGTACATATACAAGGATTATCTCTTTAGCTGCTGTATATCAAAAACCTCATTTTTTTCAACTTGCTATGAAGTTCATCCTTTTAAAAGACGGTTGTGCTTTATAGTAATGATCATCAACCTCTATAACTACTTTTTCAAGGTCATATTCTCTTAAAGCTTTTTGAGAAAGTTGTATATCTTGTGTATTTCATAAAGTATAAAAGATCCCGTCTGCACTCATTCTTCAACTATCTATAAAAAAATTATTCCTTGAAGATATATGATCTATATCATCTATACTTTTAGTATCAGGATTGTATTTTTCATAATAATTTGCATCATATCATACTTTTATATCTATCAAGCCAGCATCTGCAGATGACATTGCTAACATAAGTCAGGCAGCTGTTGCTTTTGAAAATTTTTTAATCTTTTCAGATGTTTTAGGAGTATGCTCTATATGTTCATTAGAAGTTGAAAATTTTTCAGAAAATCACATAGAGAGATTTTTATAATATAAAATTGAATAAAGAATTATTTTGATTATAGTCTATTTGATATTTTAGTCAATATTTTTTTTATGTAACTTTTAACTTGCTACTTGAAACTATTATTATGGATTATAAGATAACAGAACTTGAACAAGATCAAAGGTTTGATAGATTTTTAAGAAAGTATCTTAAACAAAATGAAGAAATCAAGCTTTGAGAGATCTACAAGATGATAAGAAAATGAATCATAAAAGTAAATAACAAAAAAAAGAAAGACAATTATAGACTACAAGAAAACGATATTGTAAATCTACCAGATGATATAATAAAAGAACAAACAAAAGAAGAAAAACTTTCTTCATACCCTCTTAAAAAAATTAAAAATATGGTCATATTTGAAGATGAAAATTATATTTTTTTTAATAAACCTGCTTGAGTAACTATACATGAATGAAATAAACATATGAAAGATCTTACAATGAATAGTTTTTTAGAAAAATATGTAAAAGAAACTTGAGTAAAACACTCTCCTACCTTCTCACCAGCTTTCTGCTTTAGACTTGATAAAGATACTTCATGAGTCCTTATTGCTTGAAAAAATTATGATAGTTTAAAACATCTAAATGAACTTATAAGAGAACATAAAACAGACAAAAAATACTTAGCAATCACAGCTTGAAAAGCTAGTAATATAGAGATAGAAATTCCTTTAGAAAAAATATATGATAAAAAATTTGGTAAAGCAAAAGTAATTCCTAGTGAAAACGGAGATTATGCAAAAACTTTTATAAAAAAATTACAAACAAAAAAAGATGAATACCTAGGTGATATATCTTTAGTTGAAGCTAAGCTTTTAACTTGAAGAATGCACCAGATAAGAGTTCATCTATCAGAAAAAAAACTACCAATACTTTGAGATCTTATGTATACAGAACCTGTTATTAACAGACTTGCAAAAAAACATCATAAGATATTAAGACAATTATTACATTCTTGGAAATATTCATTTGAATATAAATGAAAAAAATATAATGTAAAAGCAGAAGTACCAGAAGATTTTATAAACTTATTTGAATAAAAATGTCTACAACAATACCATATGATATATATGAAAGTGAAAGTGAAATAGTTGTTATTATGCCTTTATGAGGTGTAAGACAAGAAAGTATAGATGTTAGTTTAGAAAAAAATATATTACATATTGCTTGAAAAAGAGTAAAACCTGAGCTTAAAGATAATCTTGTTGCTCAAAAAGAAGATTGCTACTGGTGAGATTTTCAAGCACAGATACAACTTCCTTTGACAATATATTTTGATAAGATAAAAGTAAATCTTACACAAGAAAACATACTTTTGATAACAGTTCCAAAATATACTATACCAGATGATTTGAAACTTAAAGTTGAGATGGTTAATTAGTAGTAACAAGATTCAAGTAGCAAGTTTCAAGTACTATAAAATTTTATATTATAATTCATATAGTATGTGATTTGAAGAATTAAAGTTTTGGCAAAAATCAAAAGATTTAGCAATTTATATATATAAAATATTTAATTATAATAAAGACTTCTGATTTAAAAATCAAATACAAAGAGCATGAGTTTCTATATCAAATAACATTGCAGAATGATATGAAAGAAAATCAAATAATGAATTAAAATACTTTCTTTATATATCAAAATGATCTTGCTGAGAAGTTAGATCTATGTTACATATTGCCAAAGAACTTTGATATTTAAATGATAAAGATTATACAAAAATGTACAATATGACAATAGAAATATCTAAAATGTTAAATGGTTTTATAAAAACATTATAACTTGCTACTTTTAACTTGTAACTTGCCACTATTATGCAACTTTTCATATCTGATGATTTTCAAAAAATAAAAGATAATATTATAATAAAAGAAAAAAGAATTATAGACCAACTTAGAAAAGTATTGAGAGCAAAACCTTGATATACATTTTCATTACAGGATAAAACTTGAAATAAGATAGTAAGATATACTCTTGAACTTGAAAGCATATGAAAAGAAGTTATTGCAAATATAGTAAAAACAGAAGAAAGTAAAAAAGTAGTAGAAAATAAATGAATTATACAATCTATATTAAATAAGGTAAGTAAAATGGAACTTATAATTCAAAAACTTACAGAAATTTGAATACCAAAAATTTACTTTATCCCAACTGAAAGAAGTGTTTTCAAAGACATAAAAGATAATAAGCTTGAAAGATTTGAGAAAATAGCACTTGAAGCTGCTGAGCAAAGTATGAGTTGGCATATGCCAGAGATAAAAGTTATAAAATCATTTCAGGAAGCTCCTTGAGTAAAAGCAATATTAGATTTTGAATGAGAAAATTATAAAAATGTTGATTTTCAAGATATAAACTTTCTAGTTATATGACCAGAATGAGGTTTCCATGAAAAAGATCTGGAACATATCAAAGCAGATAAAAAGATATTACTTCAAGATAAAGTTCTTAGAAGTGAAACTGCAAGTATAATATGAGGTTTTATCTTAGGGTCTTAACTTCATATCTTACTTTTCAAGATTCTATAGCTTTTTTAATTTGTCTTTCATTTGCATTAAGCTGAGATTTTCAAGTTTTAATCTCTAAAAAAACTATCTCTTTAAGCTTTCAAGAAGAAAGTTGATCAAATATAAGATAATCTACTCACTTTCAAAGAAAATTCATATCTTTTGGATGATAAGGTATATCTTTCATAAATGGAGCTATAGTTTCAAAAGTTTCTCAAAGTATAATGGAACGAGATTTTCTAACTGACTGTTTTCTTTCCTTTTGAAGCTGTGCATACTTTACTATCTTTCATATCATATACCCTATTGTAAGTCAAACCAATAAAGCAACTATTATATATATTTTTTCTTCCATAATTATAAATTTGTATATTAAATAATAATTTATTGATATATAAAATAATCTATTATTCAACTTGAAATAATCAATCAAATATGTATTATACAATTTACTGTAAAAATTGCAGTAAAAATATATGGTGGCTGTAGCTCAGCTGGTAGAGCCCCGGTTTGTGGCACCGGTTGTCGCGGGTTCAAGTCCCGTCAGCCACCCCATGGCACCGTGCCAGAGTGGTCTAATGGAGGAGCCTGCAAAGCTTTCTTTCACCGGTTCGAATCCGGTCGGTGCCTTGATAGCAAGGCTTATAAAAAATATTATATATTAAAGTCCTTTATTGGGCTTTTTTTTGTTAAAAAAACTAGCAAATTTAACTGCTAGCTTATTAAAATATTTTTTATCTTATATAACTTTTAACTATAGAAAGATTTCTCCACTACGGTCGAAATGACACAATAATGTTGTCATTCCTGCGAAGAAAGAACTCCTCTGTCATCTCGAGCGAAGTCGAGAGATCTCTTGAAACTTTTACCCTGTGGAAAAATTTTTCAAAACAAAATTATTCGGCAAAGCCAAATGTTCCACAAGTTTAAACTTGCTACTATCCTTAAGATTTCTCCATTTTGCTTTCGGCTCCAGTCGAAATGACAGCCTTGTTACTTGTTACTTGCTACTTGAAACTTGCCACTACCCTATAAAATGCAAATAAACTCA
>JASMTN010000035.1:0-23588 GCA_041694255.1 Candidatus Altimarinota bacterium | reverse complement strand
AGAGAATTAAATCTGAGAATAATATTGCTTGTAACTTGCTACTAAGTAGATTTCTCCACTACGGTCGAAATGACAGTCTTGCTACTTGCTACTTGCAACTATTATTCTATATCTTTAAGTATCTCATCTGAATCAATATCTTCTTCTTTTTCTATAACTTCATCTTGTTCTTTAATAGCTTTACTAACATCTTCTTGTAATTGTTTCAATAGATCTTTATCTTCATTCAATAGATTTATAAGAGCTTGTTTACCTTGTACTTTTTGATCATAAAGTGTATAGAAAGCACCTGCTCTTGTAACTATCTTCAATAAAGAAGCTATCTCTATAATATCTGCTATAGAATCTATTCATTGATTAAATCTTATAACAACCTCACAAGTTTTAAACGGAGGAGCTATCTTATTTTTAACAACTTTAATCTTTGCTTTATATCAAACTTGTTCTTTAGACTCTTCAAGTTTTTCTCATCTTCTTATCTCTATTCTTTGAGAACCAAAAAACTTAAGTGCATTACCTCAGGTAGTTGTTTCAGGGTTACCAAACATAACACCTATTTTCATTCTTATTTGATTTATAAAAATGATAGAAGTTCCTGTTTTTGAAGCTATACTTGTAAGTTTTCTAAGTCATTTTGACATCATTCTAGCTTGAAGACCCATTTGTTGATCTTGCATATCTCATTCAACTTCTGCTTGTGGAGTAAGTGCTGCAACAGAGTCAACAACTATAAGTTTAACTGCACCTGTTTTTGCAAGTTCTTCAGCTACTTGTAAAGCTTGCTCACCATAATCAGGTTGAGATAATACTAAATTTGCAGTATCTACTCAAAGTTTCTTAGCATACTTAGGATCTACTGCATGTTCTGCATCTATAAAAGCTGCATTTTCTCATTGTTTTTGAATCTCAGCTATAGCATGTAAAGCTAGTGTTGTCTTACCAGAACTTTCTGGACCATATATTTCTATAATCCTACCCTCTGGATAACCTCATCAAAGAATATTATCAATCATATAAGATCAAGTATGATATGTTTTTACCATACTATGAACTGTATTATCTCAAAGTTTCATGATAGATCATTTTCAAAACTGTTTTTCTATTGATTTTAATGCATCATTTAATACTGAATTTTTATCACTCATATATTTTCTTTAAATAATAAATTTACATTTCATTTATATATATAGTTTGTGTATTTTCAAGAATAAAAAACAACTACTCTAATTCTTGTTTTATTCTTTCATACATACTTACACCATCCATTCAAACTTTTTCTCAAAGATAATCTTTCAAACTTGGATTTATATCTTTTGGAGTTATAAAACTAACTTCCTTATCTATTATTCAAGCATCATAAAATTTTGAATATATAAAATCTTTATAAGAAGATAAATTAAAGTCTCATACTATAAAAACTTTATCATGAGATTCTAAACTCTTTATAAGTTCTAGAGAAAAAGATAATTTATAATTTCATATCCAAAATAAATCCATATTTATTCACTCTTGTTTTAATAATCAAGCTACATTTATACTTTCTTGTAATAAACTACCATAAGCTAATAAAACTCAAGAATATCAAGAAAAATCAAATTGATCAAAATTTATTATAGTTTCATATTCCATATCAAGTTCATCATTTCAAACTTTTTGTTCAAGTTCTTTATCAGGTATTCTAATATGTGTTAATATAGGAGCTTTTGTAAATTTATCAATATACATATCTAAATTTTTTATATCCATAATCTCACATACAGACACATTAGATTTTATATATATATCTTCTAAATCAGGATATATTAACTTTTTTCAAATTCAAGTATATCAAGCATTTAGGTTCAATACACATACATTTTTTATATCATGCTTATAAAGTCTATATATATTATCATAATTTAATGTATCCAAAACTACAAATACAAAATCATATTTAAAAGATAATTTTATAATATCTCAAACAGGCTCTGTTGTATTTATTTTATAAAAATCTTTATTAGTTTTAATTTCACTATCTGATATGATAGCTATATTTGATTTAATATTATCAAAATAATTATTTTTTATATGATCTATTGGATTTATTAACATTTATAATAGTTACAAGTTAAAATTAGCAAATTAAAAATTATATGAAATACTAAAAAATACAAACTTTTATCTTTTAACTTTCTTCTTTTTTCTCAATTGCATAAGTAGGAAATGGAAAGTTTAATCCTTGTTTTGGAAATTCTTTATAAACTTTTTCAGTTATGTTATGAGCCATAAGATAACTCCATGTATTAGCATCTACCATAACTTTTCAAACAACATCAACTGACCAATTTGATAAAGATGAAACATAAGTTGTAACTGATTCTTTATCTGCACCATCAAGTTCTTGTAAGTAAGAAGCTATAAGTTCTTTTGCCTTTTCTGTATCATCTCCATAAGATATTCATATAGTTACTTCTACCCTTTTTTGATTTGCAACTTCAGATAACGACCTATTTACAATTTTTTGATTTAAAAAGTCTGAATTCGGAAGTATTACTACATTACCATCAAAAGTTTTTAGTATTGTGGTTCTTATATTTATCTCTTGTACTACACAATAAGTACCATCAGCCAATATTACAGTATCTCATATATTTAATGATTTGTCTGCAAATATTATCAATCAAGATAAAAAATTTTCAATTATATTTTTACTAGCCATAGCAACTGCCAAACCAAATATACCAGCTGAAGCAAGTAAAGGAGTTATATTTATACCCCAAGCATTAAGTATTAAAAGTCATATAACAAGTATAACTACAACATCAACAATTATTTTAAGTAAATTTGCAATATTTTCAGTTATAAGTTCTTCATATTTTCTTACAATATACCTAACAAGTATTTTTAAACTTTTATGTATTATAATATAAGATATAATATAGATAACTGTAAGTATAATATTGTAAGCTACATCAAATAAGTTATTAACCAAATCATTAAAATATAACTTATAAACCACAACAAGTCATATTAAAAATCATAATATATTTAGATATTTTTTATTTTCATTATAAAGCTTATCATCTAGATTTGTTCTAGTTTTATTAATAATAGGTATTAAAAACTTTTTTCATATAGGAACTAAGATAATATATAAAGATAACAAATAAATTATATAAAATATAACTCACTTTGCATATATATTTTCCCAGATCATAAGTGCAAAATCGTATATTGTTTCTAAAGACATAATATTTAGTTAAATTATAAATCAATTTCAAATCTATTCTCTTCACCTTTTATAATGTTTTTAACAGTTTTTACAACATCTTTAACATCCGTTTTTGGATAGCAAGATAAATCAAGTTCTTCTGGATGAAAACAAGTATCTACTATCTTAGGATTTATTATAAAACATTTATATCATTCTTTTTTTAAACCTCATGCAAATCACCTTAATCAAAATTTACTTGCTTGATATACACTTGCTTGATTCATAAACTTTTTTCAAATAATACTTCATATAAAAATAATTTTTGTCATTTTATGATATTTCAGTTTTTTAAGTAATTTTATGTTTGCTAGTAAATTTAAGTTTATAATATCTTCATAAGTTTGTAAATCTCAATATTTAAAACTATTAAAATCTCACATTCAAGCATTTAAGATAATAGTATCAAACTCAGTATTTTTAAAAGTTGTTTCTATCTCCTTTATATCTTTTAAAAGATTAAACTTATACTGCCCGTTTCTACTAACTCAAAAAGTATTATAATCACTTTGTAAATTTTCATATAAAACTTTTCATATTCATTTACTATCTCAAGTTAAAAAAATATTCATAAAATCAAAATTATATATTAAATCTCATCTAAGCATATCCTACAATTTTTATCTAATTGTTGAAATAGTTCATAAAAATATTCTCTAACTTCCTTTTCTTCTCTTACAAATCCATCTTCACTTTCTTTAAGATAGTAAAGTAAATCAAATTGCGGATCTTTTTGTAACATAGTATTATAGTCAGATTTTGTAAATAATAAACCTGAAGCAAATGAAGAATATATTTTAGATATATCAATTTTTTTATCTACATAATCTATAAACTTAGAATATATTTTTCTATAATCTTTAACAGGCAAAAGTGGTAAAAATCTTAATCAAACCTTAAATCACCTTTCTAATAAAATACTTATAGCTTCTAACCTATTATCTAAACTAGCAGTTCATCTTTCATATTTTTCTATAAGTTCTTGAGGGTTAAGAGAAAAAGCTATCTCAGTATTTTTCGGAACAAATCATAGATCAAGCAAAGGTTTTATATTTGAAGATTTAGTTCTTATCTCCATCATTGCACCATCAAGCTTTTCAAAAAAAGGAACAAATTCTTCTATGAAGTTAGAAAGTCCATTCATAGCAAAATTATCAGAATAATCAGAACTATAAAACCATAATGGATAAGTTTTATCAAAACTTTTTAAAGCTTGTACAACCTCATTTTTCATATCATCATAATTTAAGAAAAAAACAGGAATATCAGTTTTAAAAGCTCCTTTTAAAAAACAGTATCTACAATCAAATACACAATTTAAACTATTTTTAAGGAAATAAGCAAACGGTTCATGACCATATCATAAAGGAGCTTTTGTAAGACAAGAACTATCTAACTTTGCAAATATAACTGCTCTTTCTTTTTTTCAAGCAGGAAAATTCTTATCAAAGATATTTTTGTAGTTTTTAATATATATTTTATTATCAAAATTTAATTGTTTTATCTTTTCATCATCCTTTAAAGATTTTTCTATATAAGCTAGCATTAAAGTTAGTTTTTATTGTAAATAATTTATTCATAATAAGTTTTTATTATTTTTTGTCAAACAAAAAAGCCCTACTTTTAAGCAGGACTAGTTGTAAAAACAAGTTTATCATTATTTTTACTTACCTTTATATTTGCACCATCTGATATTTTTCAAGATATAATATCTAAAGATAAAGGATTTAGAAGATGTTTTTGAATAGCTCTTTTTAATGGTCTTGCACCAAAGACTGGGTCCCAACCTACATCAGCTAAGAAGTCTTTTGCCTTATCATTTAGATTAAGTTTAATATCTTTATCTTTTTCAAGCATCTTAATATAATTATTTACTTGTATATCAACAATATCTCTAATAACTTTATTTGAAAGTGGATTAAATACTATTATATCATCAAGTCTATTTATAAACTCAGGTTTGAAAAAGTTTTGAAGATTACTCATAAGAGATTTTTCAAGTTCAGCTCTTATCTTATTTGCTTGCTTGCTATTAAAGTCTTCAACTTTTTCCTGCATTTTTTCCATAATCTCATTTGCTCATATATTTGATGTAAGTATGATAATAGTGTTTTTAAAATCTACTGTCTTACCTTTACTATCAGTTGCTCTACCATCATCAAGTATTTGTAAAAGTATATTGAATACATCAGGATGAGCTTTTTCAACTTCATCAAGCAACAATACTGAAAAAGGTCTTCTTCTTACAGCCTCTGTTAGTTGTCATCATTCCTCATATCATACATAACCTGGAGGTGTACCTATAAGTTTACTTACACTATGTTTTTCCATATACTCAGACATATCAAATCTTGTAAGAGCTTTCTCATCATCAAACAAGAATTCTGCTAAAGCTTTTGCAAGTTCTGTCTTACCAACTCAAGTAGGTCATAAAAATAAGAAACTTCATATAGGTCTATTTGGATCTTGTAATCAAGCTCTTGACCTTCTTATAGCATCAGATACTACTTTTATAGCTTGATCTTGTCATTTAACTCTATCTTGTATATAATTTTCTAAATGTGCAAGTTTTTCTCTTTCAGATTGTACAAGTTTACTTACAGGGATTTTAGTCCATTTTGATATAACATGAGCTATATCTTCTGGTTCTACAACATCTTTTATAACAAGTTTTCATTCTTTTTTAGCTTTTTCTATAGACTGTTCTGCTTCTTCAAGTTCTTTCTGTTTCTCGGGTATCTTACCGTATCTTATCTCTGCAACTTTGTTATAATCAGTTTGTTTTTCAGCTAATTCTGCTTCATGTTCAAGTTTTTTTATCTCTTCTTTAATTTCTTTTGATCTTATAACAAGTTTTCTTTCTTGTTCCCATTCATTTTTCATAACATCAAAAGATTCTCTTAACTCACTCAATTCTTTTTCAAGTTCATTTGCTCTTTTAGAATTTACATCTTTTCATTTATTTTCCTTTTGTTCAAGTTTTAAAGATTCTTTTTCTATCTCTAAACTTCTTATTTGTCTTTCTTTTTTCATAAGCTCTTCTGGCATAGAAGAAATTCACATTTTAATACTAGAAGAAGCTTCATCCATAAGGTCTATAGCTTTATCTGGTAATTTTCTATCAGCAATATACTTCATAGACAAATCAACAGCTGATACAAGTGCAGGGTCTGTAATCCTTACACCATGATGAGTTTCATAAGAAGATTTTATTCATCTTAATATAGCAATAGCATCTTCCCTTGCAGGTTCTAGCACATGCACTGGTTGAAACCTTCTTTCAAGTGCAGCATCTTTTTCAATATTTTGTCTATATTCATTGATAGTAGTTGCTCATATAACTCTCAAAGTTCACCTTGCAAGTGCAGGTTTTAGCATATTTCACATATCCATAGAACCTTCAGTTTTTCAAGCTCAAACTACTGTATGTATCTCATCTATAAAAAGTATTACTTTACCATCAGCTTTTTCAAGTTCTTTCATAATAGCCTTTACTCTTTCTTCAAACTCTCACCTATACTTTGTACCAGCCATCAAAGATCATAGATCAAGTTCTATTATAGTTTTATCTACTAGATTATCAGGAACTTCATGTTTTGCTATTTTTAAAGCAAGTCATTCAGCAATAGCTGTTTTACCAACTCATGCATCTCATACAAGTACAGGATTATTTTTAGTTCTTCTTGAAAGTATCTGTATAGTTCTTCTTATCTCTTCTTCTCTTCATATTATAGGATCTAAATTTCATTCTTGTGCAAATTTTGTTAGATCCCTTCAATATTTATTAAGTACATCAAAACTACTTTCTGGATCTTGATTTTCTACTTTTTCCCCATTTCTATAAGAATCGATAGTTTCTTTTACATTATCATAAGATATATTTAAAGGAAAAAGTAATTCTTTAGCAAGGTCAGTTTTTTCTTTTAACATTGCAAGTAAAAGATGTTCTGTAGTTAGAAAACTATCTTGGCTTTTTTTCATCTCTTCCTCTGATTTTTGAAAAACACTATTAAGTTGATAAGAAACTCATATTTGATAGTTTCAAGATACAGAAGAAAGTTGATTTATCTTTTCTTTTACTTTCATTTTCAGATCTTTAATATTGATTTCAAGTTTATTTAATATCATAGGTATATAACCATCTTCTTGTTCTAACATAGCATATAAAAGATGGTAAGTATCCATATTTGAATTTTTGTTTGCTAAAGCCATATCATGTGCTGCTTGCACAGCTTCAGAGGCTTTTGTTGTATATATATTAAAGTTTGGCATAATTATAATAGTTACAAGTTAAAAGTAACAAGTTTCAAGTATTTAGTAACATTCCCATAAGCTGTATGAAAAAGACAGAAGGCAGGAATCTATTTAGAGTAAAGGTTAAAATTGTCATTTCGACCGGAGCAAAAGCGAAGTGGAGAAATCTAAAGAACAGCATTACAAAAGAGATCTATCAACTTCACTTCGTTTTGCTCAAGATGACACAATGTAGTTATAGCACTCTATAAAGTACCGTGCTATTTATAATTATTTTTATTTTATTTTCAAGTAAAAAATAGCACTTTTTTATTTTAGTGCTATATATTCAACATCTTAACAAGATCCTTATAAGAATAAGTATTTATAATATCTTTTGACTGCAAACCTGCCCTTCTTGCTTGTCATATACCATATATATAATAAGTTTCCATATCTTTATTAGCATGAGAATCAGTATTTATACAAACTTTTCATCACATGCTTACAAACTTTTTAATATAAGAAGGTTTTAAATCTAGTCTATAAGGTTGAGAGTTTATTTCCATTATTATACCTTTTTCTATAGCTTTTTTAAACACTTTATCTTTATCAAAATTTATCTCTCATCTTTTATGTATAAGTTTTCATGTTGGATGTCATATAATATTTATATAAGGATTATCTAAGGCTTTTAGATATCTTTCTGTTGCATCTTTTTCATATCCAGAATGTATAGAAGCTATCACATAATCAAATTGTTTTAATATATTATCTTCATAATCTAAACTACCATCAGCAAGTATATCACATTCTGTACCAAAAAGTATTTTTATGTTATATTTTTTTCTAAGTTTTTTTATGTTTTCAAATTGTTCTAATACTCTTTTTTCATCAAGTCAATTAGCAATAGCAAGAGTTTTACTATGATCAGAAATTCAAATATATTCATAACCAAGTGCTTGTGCTTTTTGAACAACTTCTTCTAGTGAAAAGTATCCATCAGTTGCATTAGTATGATTATGTAAATCTCATTTTAAATCATTATATCATATAAGTTTAGGTAATTTTTTATTTTGTGCAAGTTCTATCTCTCAAGTTCACTGCCTAAGTTCAGGTTCTATATAATCCATTCAAAGTATATTATATATATCTTTTTCTTCTTTTCATCATACTTTTTTATCAACTTTGTATATTCCATATTCACTTATTTTATATCATTTTTGTTTAGCAACAGTTCTAAGTTTTATATTATGATCTTTACTTCAAGTAAAATACTGCAATCAAGCACCAAAAGAGTCCTTATCTATAATTCTTATATCAACTTGTATCTTTGGATTATTAAGATATACACTCATTTTAGTATCTCAAGAAGCTATTATCTTTTTTATATTTTCAAGTTTACTGATACTGGTCATAGTTTTAGAAGGTTTTTTTGTATCAACAAGTATATCTATATCTCATATAGTTTCTTTCATTCTTCTTAATGATCAAGCAATATATGCTCTTTCAACTTCTTCAAAATCTTGCATCTGTTTTTTAAGCTTTTGTGCATAAGGATATATAATTCAAAGTAAAGTTCTTTCATTTGAAAGTTTATATCTTTTTATACCATCTATAATATGTTCTAGGCTTTTTTCTCACATTCTTGGAAGGTCTAATATTTTTTGTTTATCATTTTTGATAATATCTTCAAGATCTTTTAATTTTTCAACTCAAAGTTTTTTATAAAAAAGTTGTGCTTGTTTAGGTCATATTCAAGGTATATTTAAAAGTTCAAGTAAAGTTGAAGGAATAGAAGATTTTAATTTTTCATAAGTTTTTATAGTTCAAGTTTCTAGATATTCTTTTATCTTATCCATAGATTTTTCTCATATTCACTCAATATTTTCAAGATTACCTTCTTCATAAAGTTTATGTATATTTTCAGGGAAATTTTTAATAATATCAAAAGCATGATGATAAGCTCTTATCCTAAATTGGTATGTACCTTTATCATCTCAATCAATCTCCATTAGGTTTGCAATATCTTCAAACTTTTTAGCTATATCAAAATTTGTATAATACATAATATATTATAATAGAATAAACTATAAAAATAGTAAAAATATAATAAGTTATTGCAATAGAAAAAATTAATAGTTTATTAATATATACCGTATATACTAAAGTTTGCCCATTCATGCTTTTTAATTACTTTAAGTTGCACAGTTCTATCAATAAAACTTCATTTTGATTGAACATAAGAATAAGGAGAAACTAAAAAGTTATTAGGACTTTCTATACATATTGAAGACTCTTCCTTTCATGCAAACACTAAAAAGGGTTGGTTTGATGCAGCTAAATTAACAAAATTAATAGAAGGAAATATATTTGATAAATTTTTAATTCAAGAAACATTATAATTTTTATTAATTTTTTCATTTTTAGATTGAAATGAAATTATAACATCTCAATCATGATATATATTAAAATTATTTGAATATATGCTTAATGAATTATAATTTAATCAAGAATATTGTCATTCTCAGTTATTTTTATCATATATTAAAGGCAACATTAAAGCTTCTCAAGTTCATATATTTATATGGTTTTTATCATCAGAACAATCTATACTACTTGTCAACAGAGACTTTGGATTTGAAGTTATATTATTTCAAGTTGAAGATATAGAAGATGAAAAATAATAATTAGAACCTGTTATGTTTTTTGAAACTGTTTGTGAGTTTTTATCTATCTTATCTGAAAATCACATACCATGATTTTTAAGTTTTCAAAGTTCAATTTCTATACCTGCATATGCTGCATAGTATGCTTTATAATACTTATGATTTTCAGAAGAAACTTCTACTAGATTTAAAAGATACTTTGTGATAACAAGTCAAATAATTCATACAATAAGTGTTATAAAAAGTGTTACTATTATTATATTTCATCTTTTATTCATTTTTATTCATTATAATATCTAAAATTAAATCATTCTTGAAGCTTATAACTAACATCATGCTTCCAGTCTTTTTTGTTATAAAATCTTGTTTTAATGTCTAAAAATACACTAACATATGGTTGTTGGTTATTATCCTTAAAAATCTCAAAAGGATTAACATATGGAATAATTTTAAATGTTAAGCTATTAACTATATTTGCTCATGTTTTTGTTAAAGGTATTATAAGTTCATTATTTTTTTCAAGTAAAGCTTGTGTACCACTTTGATATATCTTATAATTGTCTTTTTCTGATTTTAGATATAAAACTCATGTAAATCAAAGATTATTTTTTAAATTATTATATTTTCAATAGTCTATTTCTGTGCTATCAGCCAAGTTTTGTAAGTTTTGATTAAAAAAAAGTATATCTTTTTCTATGTTTTTATGATTTGTTTCATAAACATATAAAGAAGAAGCTAACAAATAAGCTTTTGAAAGTATTATAAATAAAACTGATGTAATACCAGCAACTATAAGAATTTCAATTAAAGTAAAAGCTTTTTTAAACATTTATATATATTATATAATAAATTATTTCCAATTTGTTACAATACTTTCAAGTATTACCTCTCATGATATTCATCACCAATTGTACCTTACTATACTATTTAGTTTCATAGCATCTTTACTTAAAATATTACTTTCTGGTTCTGTATATACTCAAGTAAAGCTAGCATATCTTGAAAATGCTGTTTGTTCTCAAGTAGAATAATTATAATAAAATCAAGAATAAACAGTCTTGTTAGTTTTATTTAATAATTGTCAAGTTTTTAAGTATAATTTAGAGTTAGATAGATAAGGATAAGAGATTTCATTTATATTGTTTTCATATCATAAAAAATCTGTCCATACCTGATAAGACTTTCATTTTTCAAAATAAACATCATTATTTTTAATACCATCTGTAAGATTTCAAGTTATATAATTCCAAGGTTGATATTTTATATTATTTGAATCTCTTTTATTAAAAACAATTTCAATTCATTCTTTAGATAAAATTGTTCACTTACTTTTAAGTTCTATCTGCTTTGAAAGTAATACATTTTTATTCAAAATAACAAGAACAAAAAGAAGTCAAGATCAAAAAATAATTAAAGATATCATCAATTCTATAATAGTAAATGCATTTTTAGATATTTTCATCATAAATATTAAACTTTTAAAATTTTATCTTTATCTAACTTTCAACTTGTAACTTGCTACTAAATATATTTCTCAACTCTGACTTTGGCTCTGGTCGAAATAACACAAGAGTACTTACAACTTGTTATCTTTAACTTGTAACTATTATTGGCAAGATATATTATATAATCTTCAAGATGTTACATTAAATTTTAAACAATTTTTATAATATTTTAATTTATCATCTATAATATGAAATTTTATACTTTTATTTCAAGTTAATATTGTTCAATTTTCTTTAATAAGTAAAGAGGATATTTTATAAGGCCTATACATAAAATAAACTGTATCTAAACTTTCCTTATAGACTCATCAAGAATAAAGGTCAAATCAAGTTCATAGTTTAACATTATTAAAATAGTCTGAACCTACAGTTATTAAATTTGATATATTTCATGTTGATCATATATATGATATATATTTTTTATCTTTTTCAAGCCTAATACCTATAAAATCAAGCATTTTATATTTTCAAAAACTTGGTTGAGATAAAGAAGAAGATTGTATATGACTAAATCAACTCTCTAGTGTTTCTTTATCATTTTGAACATTTAGATTATATATATATGACCAACTTAAATATCATAAAGCAGAAAAAAGTATTCATAAAACTATAACTACTATAATAAGTTCAATTAAAGTAAAAGCCTTTTTCATTATACTTGTAAAGAATTTAAAACAGATGTAACTACAGAAAATATACTTATAGCTACAAATCATACTATACCTCATATAAATACTATAAGTATAGGTTCTATAACTTTAGAAAGATTATCAATTATTTTATTAAACTCTTCTTCATATAAACTTATAGCATTTGAAGCAGAATCCTCCAAATTTGCAGTTTCTTCTCAAACTTTAAGCAACACAACAACATCAGAAGGTATAATATTTGTATAATTTTTTAAAACAGGAATAAAGCTTTCTCATTTATTTAAATTTTCAAGTATATCATCACACATATCTTTATAGTAAGGATTATTCATAACTCATTTTAGATGAAGAAAAACTTTTGTTATAGGAAGTCAAGAATATATAAGCAAACTAAAATATCTTAAGAAGAAAACTATATAATAAAGTCTATATATTTTTCATATAACAGGAAGTTTCATTAATAAACTTATAAGTATTCTTTTTCATTCTTCAGTTGATAAAAATAATGCTAATATAACAAAAAGTATTACAATAAACATAAGTAAAGTTCATCAACTTTCATTTAAAAAATTATTTAAGCTTATTAACATCTGAGTACTTGCTGGCAAATCAACTCAAGGAAACGATCATATAATGTCTATAAATCATGGAAGTATAAGCTTAAATATAACATACAGTGCTAACAATATAATAAATATTAATATACTAGGGTATATCATTGCTGTTAAATACTTCATTCTTATAATATATAAGTTCTCATATTCATCAGCAAGCTGTTTTAGTACTTTAGGTAGTTCTCATATATTTTCTCAAGCTGATACTATTTTAATATCTCATTCATTAAAATACCTATCTAATACAGTCAAACTTCTAGATAAAGTTTCTCATTTTTTAATCATAGAAAAAATTGTATCACAAACATATTGTACTGATTCTTTTTCAGTATTGTTTTTTATAGTTTCCAAAGCAACAGGTATACTTAGTCATCATTTTAGTAAGTATGCCATCTCCTTTAGAAAAAATACCTTATCTTTTATTAAAAATTTTGTTATAAACATGTTATATTATCTTGAAAAGTAAAAACTTCATTGAATATTAATTTCTTGTTCCTGAGATTCATTCATAATATCAAATTCTCATATATTATCTATAGTATAATAAAGGTTATTTTCTTTATGTAACATATTTTGCAATCTATTAAATGTATTTATAAAACTTGAATAAGATAAGTTAGTTGAAAATGTAAATGATACTTTATATAATCAAAGCCTATCATCTATAAGAACCGGATTAGAAAAAGAAAGTAAAGGAACTTTATTTTCTAAATTATCCATAAAAACATTTTGATCTAAAGAAGACAAGAATTTTTTTTGGTCAAAACTAAGTTTTCAAGACTTATCTTCATATAGTCAAAAAGAAATTCAAATTTTCTCAAGATCTATATCTTTAAAATCTTCAATATTAGATTCAGAATATATATTTCATACACAATTTTTTAATGATACAACATTTCATGTTCACATATTATACTTTTTCAAGCTATAATTAGCATAACAATTATTATATGCAAACAAGAAATCGTCCTTATTCTCTTGTATTTGTTTTAATGAAGCACTTATATCTTTTACATTATTAATTTCATCTTGTATAGATTCAACTTTCATTACAACCTCATTAAGTTTATCTAATTTTTCATTATACTTATCATAAACTCACATAGTATAATTAAAAAGATTATAACCTATTATGATAAATATGAAAAACAAAATTTGAAGATATTTAATTGATTTTTTCCATGATAATTGTTTTCTATCCATTTTCTTTTTCTTAAATTTTAAATATTTTTTTAAATTTTAATCTATATTCTAAATAATATGAGATTACTCTACATTTTTTTGTAATAATACAATTACTTGGTTTGTAAGTTTATATCAAAGTATATTAAATTATCCTTGCTTTCATATGAGTTTACATTTATCTTCTCTATAAAAGGTCTTTTTTCAAGTACAGCAAATACTCATCATGTATTATTATAAAGAAAATTATAATTTGGAACTATAGTAGATATATTAACTTCTTGATTATCTACAGATAAATAAAATCTATCTCTATTTATACCAACTTCTGTTAAAGCATTTTTAATATCTTTTTTAATAGAATTTAAGTATTTATAAAGTGCATAATAGTTTGTGTTGTTTTGATTTTTTTTAATATATTCTCCCATTTTGTATTTTTTATAATTACTATCTTCTTTTAATTTAGATAATTCATTGTCTAAATTTAAAATACTAGCATTATTTTTATTTATAGAATTTTCTTTTTTACTTATTTTCCACTGAAAAAACAAACCTACAATGAACATAATTAAAAGTAATACACCTATAATTATATTAACTCATTTCCATAATGAATATTGTCTTTGTAATAACATTTATTTTTATTTATTTTATAAAAGATACATATAATATTATTTAAATATACTTTTTTGTCAAATTTTTAAATAAAAAAACTGAAAAAGCAATTTGGCTTTTTCAGTAACTATATTTAAATAATATTATTTTTAAGATAAACTTTCATCTACCTTTCATGCTATTTTGATAGAAGGTTGAAGTTTTGGAGAATTTTCACCATCCCAACTTCATACACATGCATTACCAGGATTATTATAAACAAACCTAAGTGCATTTATTTTTCTAAGTAATTCTCAAGCACTTCTACCAACTGGTTCTGTATGAACTTCTATAGTTTTTAAAGTACCTTCTGGGTCTATAATAAATGTTCATCTTTCAGCATTTCAAGTTTCTTCATTTAATATACCAAAGTATCTACTTATAAAAGTATTTCTATCTGATAACATTGGAAAAGAAAGTCCTTTTACCAAACCTTCTGATTGTACCCAAGCTTTATGAGAGAAAACTGTATCTGTTGAAGCAACTACAACTTCTACATCCTCCATTGCATCAAACTCAGCAATTCTTTTTTGTAGATCTTTTAACTCTGTAGGACAAACAAAAGTAAAGTCTGCTGGATAAAAAAACAATACTAACCACTTTCACTTATAGTCTGATACTTTTTTATTAACAACATCATCTTTTTTAGGGTCGTAAATTTCCATATCAAAGTCAATCACTTCATCCTCTATTTTAACTAAAGGATAATTTTCTGTAACTTGTTCTTTCATTTCATTATATATATTTTCCATATTTAATTTAATTAACAATATAAATGTAAATATATAATATATAATTTAATCTTCAATTCAATATTTAATAAGATATTTTTTCTAACAATTTTCTAACAGTAGGTATAACAATATAACTTATAGGTAAAGCAAGTATAAAGGCTTTATACCAAGCTTCTAAATAATTTAAAATATAATTTTCAACTCATAAATTTATATAGGTTATATAAGCTGACATGATACAAGACATCATAAGTGCAACAACAAAAGGAAATACCAAATGTATATGCTTTTTCTTCAAAATTTTCATATAAGTTTTTATCAAATTAAATCTCTATTCTTTCTTCAAATCAAGTTTTTTTATATTTTTACATTTAGGGTAAGCATCACATCAAAGAAAATATCATCTTCTTCATTTTCTCACGACCATCTTTCATTCTCAACATTTATCACACTTTTCTCATCAGTGCTTTTTGTTAAGTTCAAAAACATCAGGTCCCATAGCCCATTTTACTTCTGGATATAAAGAACTTGCAAGGAAATATCAATTTCTTGATCTTTTAACAACTATAGTTCATCAAGCAGGACATTTTTGTCATTCAAATTTCTTTTTAAGTTCTTCTTCTGTAGATTTTTCATCTTTAGTTTGTTCAACATATTTACAATCTGGATAGTTTGAGCAAGCTATAAACTTACCAAATCTTCAAAATTTATAAATAAGCTCTTGTCAACATTCTGGACATTTTTTTCAAACTTTTTGTACAACTTTCTCTCAAGACTCTGCCTTTTCAACTTTCTTTTCAAATTTCTTCCAAAAATCAGCTAACATTTTTTTCTCATCAAGTTTTCATTCTGATATCTTATCAAGATTTTCTTCCATCTTAGCAGTAAAAGCATAATCCATCATATCTTCAAACTGCTTTTGCAAAAATTCTGTAACTAAGAAAGATATCTCAGTTGGTTTAAGTTTTTTCTCTTGATTTTCTACATATCATCTTGCAATGATCGTGCTTATAACACTTGCATAAGTTGAAGGTCTTCATATTCCCAAACTTTCCATTTTTTTAACCAAAGAACTTTCTGTATATCTACTTGGTGCCTTTGTAAATTTTTGTTCAGCAGTTATAGATTTTGATTTTTCTTTATCTCATTTTTTTATAACTGGAAGGAAAGTTTCTTTTCATCAACCATACACTTTTAAAAATCATTCAAATTTGATAAGTTCTCATTTTGAAGTCCATATATCATCATTACCTGTAGAAAAATGATAGGTTGTAACTTCAACTTCTGCTTGTTTCATCTGAGATGCTAAAGTCCTTGACCATATAAGATTGTAAAGTTTTCACTCTGTTCAAGTAAGCTTTAAATCACTAGAAGTTTTTCATAAGTTTGTAGGTCTTATAGCTTCATGGGCTTCTTGTGAATTTTTAGATTTACTTTTATATTGAGTAGGATTTGAATATTCTTTTCAAAAATTATCAGTTATATACTTTGTTGCTTGTTTGATAGCTTGAGAAGATAATGAAGGATCATCAGTTCTCATATAAGTTATAAATCATTGTTCATAAAGTTTTTGAGCAACTTGCATAACTTGTTTAACTCACCGTCCAAGTTTTGAAGAAGCTTCTTGCTGTAAAGTTGAAGTTATAAAAGGCATAGGTGGTCTTTTTTTAGATTTAGTTTTTTTTGTATCTACAAGCTCAAATTCTACTTGTTTAGTAAAACTTATAGATTTAACTTCTTTTTCCTTTAGATCAGATATTTTAAAATTTGCTGTTTTTTCTCTTCATTTTTCCAATCAAAGTTTATTAAGAAAGTCCTTAACCTGTTTTTCCTTAGAAAATTTAGCTAATTTACTATTTATCTTATATAGATTTACTTCAAGGTCTTCTTTTTTAAGCTTTCAACTAATATTCCAAAATTCATCTTCTTTAAAATTTTTTATCTCATTTTCTTTTTCTATGATCAGTTTTACAGCTACGGACTGCACCCTTCAAGCAGAAAGTCACATTTTTATCTTTTTCCACAAAACAGGTGAAACTTTATATCAAACAAGTCTATCAAGTATTCTTCTTCATTGTTGTGCATGCACAAGATCCATATTTACTTTTCTAGGGTTTTTAATAGCTTTTTGTATAGCTTGTTTTGTAATCTCATGAAAACTTATTCTATTTTCTTCATCTGGAAGTTTTAAAGTCCTTTGTAAATGCCAAGATATAGCTTCTCATTCCCTATCCTCATCAGTTGCAAGATATACTTTATCATGTTTTTTTACAAGTTTTTTAAGTTCAGTTATAACTTTTTTCTTTCATTTCATAATCTCATACTCTGGCTCAAAATTGTTTTTTACATCAACTCATATCTTAGAAGCAGGTAGATCTTCTATATGTCATACACTTGCTGTAACTTCATAGTCTTTTCAAAGATATTTTTTAATAGTTTTTCATTTAGCTGGTGACTCTACTATTACAAGATTTTTTCACATATATTTAAGTTTGAAATATTAAAATTTTCAAGGATTATATTTATTTTAATGTTTGTATCAAATAAAATTTCTACAAATAAAAAAACCGAGAAAGAGATTCCTTTTGATGAATGAACCTCCTGTTTCTAAAGGAAGTAGGCCATGAAAATTGTCTTTTCAATGATGCCCCGTATTTAAAGTACGGTGTTAAGGATTCATAAGCTAAAAGGTTTCAACTTTCTCAGTTTATAAAAAACATAATAATCTATATTTTTTATTTTTCAATATAAAAAAGCAAAAATATCTACAAAAATAATAAAAATCATTAATGATAACTTTTATATATCATTTAATTTATAATAGATATTGATTAAGATAATAAAAAGTATATAAGTTTAATCATAGAATTTTTAATTTAAATATAAAAAATTATGAGTTGATTAGTTTGTTCTTTGGATATTTGAAATGGATACATAAAATGAGTTCTTTTTTTAGAGGATTATGATGATAAAAGAAGTATAGTTGCAAAAGATATGATTAAAAGTGAATGACTAAAAAAATGAAAAATACTTGATAGCAACAATCTTATAAAAAGTATATCAAAAGTGATAGAAAATCTTTCTAAAAAGGTTGATACTCCAGTAGATCAAGTTATAGTATGACTTTCACATCCTGATATGAAAGTAAAATCACATAGCACACATAAAAGGCTTGTAAATATAGAAATAACTGAAAAAGATATATCTTCTTTGCTTGAATGAGTTTGAGAATCTGTAGATGAACTAAACTATGAAGTATTAAAAATAATACCAATAAAGTGGACAATAGATGATGATCATAACACCAAAAACCCTATTTGAATGCAGTGAAGAAAATTAGATTTACAGGCAAATGTGTTTATGATACCATCAAATACTTACAAAGATTTAGAAAAGATATTTGATGAGCTTGATATTGATATTATAGACTTTATACCAAATATACTTTGAGCTGAAGAATCTTGTTTGTCAGCTGAAACAAAAGATCTATGATGAGTATTAATAGATATATGAGCAAATCAAACATCATATGTAATATATGAAGAATGAATAAATCTTTGATATTGAATTATTCCTATATGATGAGAAGAAATTACTAAAGATATAAGTATTTGATTAAAAATAGACTACATTCAAGCTGAACAAATAAAAAAAGAAGAATGAAATATTATACTAAGCAATGAACAAAAACAAGATGATGAGTCAAATATAGATAAATTATTTCTATCAGAGATTATAGAAGCAAGACTTTCAGAAGACATATATAGGCCAATAGTTGAACAAATGCAAGAATTATGAGTTTACTGAAAGTTGCCTTGATGAGTCATATTAACATGATGAGCTTGAAAAATATGAAATATAGAAGAATATACTAGAAATTATTTTTCATTAGCTTGTAAAGTATGAGTAGTAAATGATATTTCATTTAAAGAATTATGATCAAATCCTATATTTGTAAATTCTATATGAAATTATATATGGGAGGAAAAATACTGAGAGGAATCTTGAGGTTTTAGCTTGGTATTCAATATGTGATTTCTAAAATCAATAAAAGACTTTATTAAAAAAATATTTTAAATTATAAATAATATATAAAATGGCTATACAAGAAATAACTCCAGACTTCATACCTTGAGCAAGAATTAAAGTAATCTGAGCTGGTTGAGCTTGAGGTAATACTATCAATAGAATGATTCAAGAATGAATAGAATGAGTAGATTTTATAAGTGTAAATACTGATGCACAAGCACTTGAAAACAACCTTGCTCCTAAAAAAATAAATATTGGTTTAAACCTAACTAGATGACTTGGTGCAGGTGCAAATTTTGAAATATGAAGAAAAGCAGCTGAAGAAAACATAGATGAAATTAAAAAAGAACTTGATGATACTGATATGCTTTTTGTAACTGCTTGAATGTGAGGTGGTACTTGAACTTGAGCTACACCTGTTATAGCACAAGCTGCAAAAGAACTTTGAATACTTACAGTATGAGTTGTTACTAAACCTTTTAGTTTTGAGTGAAAAAGAAGACTAGAAAATGCTATAGAAGGTTTATGAAAACTTAGAGAGTCTGTAGATACTCTAATAGTAATACCAAATGATAAAATATTTAATATAATAGATAAAAAAACAACATTTAAACAATCATTCCAAATGATAGATAGAATACTTCATCTTTGAGTAAGAGGTATATCTGATCTTATAGTAAAACCAGGGTTAATAAATATAGATTTTGCTGATATATCTGTAATTATGAAAGAATCTGGAACTGCTCTATTAGGTATATGATATGGTGAATGAGAAAATAGAACTGTAGATGCTACAAGACAAGCTATAGAAAATCCATTATTAGAAGCAAAACTTGAATGAGCAAACAATATTATATTTGCAGTAACTTGATGAGAAGATCTTACTCCAACAGAAGTACAAGAAGCAGCAAGTATTATAGAAAATATTGCTAGTGAAGATGCAAATATAATATGGTGAATGAGTATAGATGAAAACTATGATGAAGATGTAAAGGTTACAATAATTGCAACATGATTTGAAGAAACAACTCAAAATGAAATAATAAATTGACCTTGAAGAAAACAAAAAACTATGTTTACTTGAGCCTGAAATAAATGAAATGATTTTGTATCAAGAACAATAAGTAGTACAAAAAAGTCTGAAAATGCAAATAATGAAATTCAAAAAGAAGATGTTTCTGATGTTCCAGCATTTTTGAGAAAGAAAACAAAATAATTTAATATTTAATACCTTCAAATGGACTTGAAAATAGTTTCCACTAATTGAATCTTATATGATGGACCTGCTCTAGAAGTGGTTGTACCAACAAAAGATTGAGAAATATGAATACTACCTAATCATGAAGTATATGCATGAGTAATAAAATGAGGAATATGCAAGTTTAAAACTAAAAAAACTTGAGATTTCATAAAAGATGGTGAATACAATATAATATCTATATGAGATGGTGCTGTATATACAGATTGAAAAAAAGTTGATATAGCTGTTAGTTCAGCTAATTCTAGCATAGAAAAATCTAATGAAGAGCTTGAGAAGATGAAAATAAACTTAGAAAAAGAAATTGAAGAAATAAAAGCAAAATGAAGTATAGAAGATATAGAAAAAGCTTTATTTAGAATGAATAAATTAGAAGCTGATCTTAAACTAAAAAAAAACTAAGAAATAAATCTTAGTTACTGCCAAGATAGCTCAGTAGGTAGAGCATTCCCATGGTAAGGGAAAGGTCGCCAGTTCGAGCCTGGTTCTTGGCTTTTTTTTATTAAAAAGAAACTTTATATGCTTTAAATAAATTTTTTCATTCTTTTTTAATTTTTTGATTTATTAAGTGTAATGTTGTAGGAAGCTTTATAGATACTTTTATATCCATATAGTCACTTTTGTACTGATCTTGAAATGTATTTATATTTAATACTTTTATATTAAAACCTTGTATAATATTAATTATTGGAACTATATTTTCTATTTTTCAACTAACATTAAAATGAAACAAAATTTTATAATATTGTCTTTCTTGTCACTTCCAATGTGATTCAACAAGTTTTTCAAAATTTACAGAATTTAAAGCCTTACATTTCATTGTATGTATTTTAATTCAATCTTTTGTAACCTTTCATATTATTTGATTATTTATAGTTGGATTACACTCAGGACATAAGTAATACTTATATAATGGAGAATTTTCTACAATAACCTGATTTACAACTACCTTTTCTTCTTTTTTAAGTGATTTTTCTTCATCTTTTTTATTTGATATATTATATATATCTTTAATTAACTTTGATGGAGATATGTTTTTATTAAAAACCTTTACAAGCAAAGAATTTAATTCTTTCTCATTATACATTTTACTTATTTTATCATTTTTTGTATTTATTTCTGGTAACTTATATTCATTAAGCTCTTTATTAAGAAAATCAAGCCCTCTAACTATTTGCTGGTCTCTTTCTTGTTTATTTATAAATGATCTTATTTTTGTTTTACTTGTTGGAGATATAACATAATCCAACCATGATTGTTTTACAACATATTTATTTTTAAAACTTTTTATATCTATAATATCTCAATTAATAAGTCTATAATTTATAGGAACTATTTTTCAATTAACAATTGCTGATTTAAATTTAAATCAAATATCACTATGTATTCTAAAGGCAAAATCTAAAACTGTTGATCATTTAGGTAACTCTATTATTTTTCATTTTGGAGTATAAACAAAAACAGATTGTCTTAAAAAATCAATATCTAAAACATTAAAAAATCAATGATTTTCACTTCATGCTTCTTGATATTCATCAACCATTTCTTTTAATTTATTTATCCAATCAACTTGTTTTTTATTTATATTATTTGTTAATCATTCTTTATATAGAAAATGAGCAGCAACTCAATATTCTGCAAAATCATTCATATGATCAGTTCTTATCTGAATTTCAACAGCAGTTTTATATAATCATAATATTGTTGTATGTAAAGATTGATAACCATTTGGCTTTGGTAAACTTATATAATCTTTTATTTTTTTTATTATAGGAGTATATTCACTATGAACAACTCAAAGTGTTTTATAACAATGAGATATTTTATTTAATATAATTCTAAAGGCAAGTATATCTTTTATTTCAGTTATATCATGTGTATTGTATTTTTCAAACTTCAAATATATTCTATAAGGAGTTTTTAATCTTCAGGAAACTGAAATGAAGTTTATATCATTTTCATTTAACAGTTTTTCTATCTTTTTTCTCAGCTTTTCAACATTAACTTGTGAGTAATATTTATTTAAGTATTTGTATATTCTTTCAAACTCTTTTGGATGCAGTATAGAAAAAGCACCATTTTCAAGATATGTTTGAAATACATCTATTCACAACCTTTTTGCAAGTGGAGCAAATATTTTAATAGTTTCTTCTGCAATTCTTTCTTGTTTTTCTTTTTTAGGATGATATTTTAAAGTTTGTATATTATGTATTCTATCTGCAAGTTTTACAAAAATCACCCTAATATCACGGCCCATAGCTAAAAAAGTTTTTTTCAAAGTCTCAACCTGTCTATCTTCTCACTTATACCTTACTTTAGAAACCTTTTCTAATCATAAACATAAAAAAGCAACATCAGGTCAAAATTCTTCCAATACTTCATCTCAAGTTACATCAGTATCTTCTATAACATCATGTAATAATGCTGCTTGAAGTGCTGTTATTCAAGGTTTTATCATAAGAAGATATTTTGTAACATATACAGGGTGTACTATATATGGCTCTCAAGAGAGCCTTTTTTCATTACCATGAGATTTTAGTGCAAAATCATAAGCTTTTTGTAATTTATCTCAAGCTTCTTTTCAAAGATACTCTATAGCTTTTTGTTTAACTTCTTTTTCAAAAAAATCATCTATTTGAGTTTGTTCAAATATTGGCTGATAATCAAAGAATTCTTTTAAACTAACTTGCATTTTTACTTATTTTTTTATATAAATCTTGATATTTATCGGGTACAACATATTTTGGAAAAAGTAAATTTCAAAGAGGAACTTCACAATCTATACTTTCTGCAATTTTATATACATTATC
>JASMTN010000034.1:0-18780 GCA_041694255.1 Candidatus Altimarinota bacterium | reverse complement strand
TGCAAGCATATCATGCAAATAAGTACCAGGACAAGCTGTATGACCTGCATCTTTATGTCATATTATAGAATAATTTTCTACATCTTGCATATAAGGAGATTGCCAAGATTTTATATGATAAGTTTGTTTTTTATAAGGGTCTATGCTATATTTTTTACCTAAAGAAGAAGAAAGTTTAACTACACTATCTATTTGCTTATCAGTTGGTTTTTCATTATCAAAATTTCATATCAAAACTATTCAAACAGAAGGCACATTGTTCCATTTAGTATGTGCTCATACTATATCTTTTCAACCATTTCTTCATTCATATATATTTCAAAATTGATCTATAATAAAATTATAACCTATATCTCACCATCATCTCTTTATAGCTTGATAGTAATAAACTCATCTTATGTATTTTTTAACATCTTCTATATTTTTATTTTTAGTATAAGATGATGCAGTATGATGAACTATTATCTTTGTCTTATCTTCTTTATATGCAAGGTCCCACCAAAGATCTTTTCAATTTATTTTTTTTATAACTTTATCAGCCTTTATCTCTTTTGACCAATTTTCTAACAAGTACTTTTCTCTTTCTTTATTTCTTGCTCTTTTTTCTAGTAAACTTTTATAATTTTCAGGATTTTGTTCTATTTTATGATTTAATGTTTTATTATCTTCTATAATATTTTTATATTCTTTGTAATTTTCAAAAAGGTATTTGTCATCAGCCATCCATTCTCACCTTGAGATAATATCTATATCTTGTAAATCCCAATAATATGAAAAAGAAAATCATAAAAAGAAAAAAGAAAATATAATAATTCATATAAGGTTTTTCATATTATTTTAATAATTTATAAATATACAATATTATTAATCTTTTTATAATAATTTACAAGAATTTTTTTAATAAAAAAACCTAGGAAAATATTCCTAGGTGTAAAAATATATATTTTTACTAATTAAAAACAACAAAAACCATTTGATTTTGAGCATCTGTTTGTCATTCTTTTTGAGTGGCTGAACATCAATTAACACTACTACCATCAGATTCTATAACACTATCACATTGTAAATCTAACAAATTCTTTGTATCATCTGCTGATTCAAACTGTGGACTTGTATCATAATCTGAATAATCTGAACTTCAAGAAAGTACCCAATTAGAATTTTTACCATAACTTTCTATGTTTGCTATAGTTACTGATCAAGCTTGAGATGAACCATTTGAAGTAAGATCTGTATAAGCATATGATCAACTTGTACATCAGTTATTTTGAGTTCAAAAAGCAACTCTTTGTCATTGAGGATCTGTTGGTATAGATTTTATATATGACTTTAAATCACCAGATAGGTTACTAGCACAGTCTCTTTGAGGATATACACCTGAATTATTAAAATACATAGCAAGTGCAGTATTTATATTTGCAACATCTATTGTCCTTGCAGTATCTCTAGCACCTGCTTGTGCTCATGTAAGTTTTGGTAACAAAGCAGACATAAGTATACCAATAATAATTACTACTATAAGCATCTCAACAAGAGTAAATGCTTTAACAAATTTTTTACTTCTTAACATAATCTTTTTATATTAATTTATAAATAATATTGCTTAAAAATAATAAAGCAACTTAAATTTAAGTTTATTTTTTTTTTATTTTTTGTCAAGTTTTATTTTTACTTTTCATATACTTTGATTTTCAAGTTGGATAACTTTTACAATAAAATTTATGTCTTTATTAAAATTTAATTTTATAGTTTCTTTAGGATAAGGAAATCTTTCTAAATAATGAGTTATAAAATAACTAACTGTTTCTTGCATATACCTTGTCTTATCACTAGGAAAATCATCAAGAGAAAACTTAAATATATTAATCATATCTTCAAACAAGATTGTTGAATCTACAATATATTCATCATCAGAAATCTTCTTAATAGGAAGCTCTTCTTTGTCAGTTTCATCTTGTATTTCTCAGAAAACTTCCTCAATAACATCTTCAAGTGTAACAAGTCAAGCCACGCCACCATATTCATCTATAACTATACTTATATGTTGATGAGTTTTTTGAAAAGTTTTTAATAATCAATCTATAGGCTTATTTAAAGGTACTTTTATTGGACTTACAAGCTCTATTTGCTCTAAAGTCTTATCTTCATTTCACTTATCGATTTCAAGCAAAAGTAATCTTATATTAACTATTCATATTATATAGTCTATATCATCCTTATAAACAGGTATCCTTGAATGTGTATGATTTATAATATAATTTTTTGCATCTTTAACAGTACAATTTGAAGGTAATTTATCTATTTTAATTCTTGGTGTCATAACATCTTCTGCAACAGTATCTTGCAATTCAAGTATATTTTTAAGATGTTCATGTTCTTGATGTTCTAAAGTTCAAGATTCTTTTCACATATCTATAAAAGCTTGTATTTCCTCTTCTGAAACCTTTTCAGCTTTTGCTTTTCAAGTAAAAAATAGTGTAATATATTCAATTACTACAACTAAGGGATAAAGTAAAAACATCAATACTCTGTAAAATTTTGAAACAAAAAGAGAAATTTTTTCTGCATTTTTAGTTGCAAAACTTTTAGGAGCTATCTCTCAAAATAATAACAACAAAAGTGTAACTACTCAAGTTGCTATTCAAACTGCTGTAGATTGATTTATTCAAAATCATGAATTCTTAGCGATTCACATTGCTATAGTTGTTGCAAGTGCTGCAGTATAGGTATTTACAAGATTATTTCATATTAAAATAGTAATCAATAATCTATCTGGATAATTTTTAATATACTGCAAATCTTTTGCTCATGGAAGTTTTTGTTTAACAAATGAGTCTATTTTATGCCTTGCTAAACTCATTAGTGCAATCTCTGTACCAGAAAAAAATCAAGAAAAGAAAAATAATACTATAAATATTACTATCGTGGAATAATCCATTTAATATATAATTTTTGATTATTAAATAAATATTATATATATACAAAAATTGTTAAAAATCAATATTTTATTCCTAATATAAACTACTCTAAAATTCCAACCATTTCTATATGGTGAGTGTGAGGAAACATATCAACAGCTTTAAGATTATTTAGTTTAAAGTTATATTCTGTAAGAAGTTGTAAATCTCTATTCATAGTTACAGGGTTGCAACTTATATATAAAAGTTTAAAATCTTTTTCTTCCTTAAGTTTTCAAAGAAAATCTACAACATGCTTATGTAATCAACTTCTTGGTGGATCTATAACAATAAGACCTATATCTTCCATATTAAAGTTTATGTTTTCTGCTTTGTCTGCTATAAACTCTGATCTTTCTTCTAGGTTGTTTAACTTAGCATTGTACTTTGCATCTTCTATAGATTGTTCAACTACCTCTACTCAAAGAAGTTTATCTCATATTCAACTTTTAAGTAAACTCAATCATATAGTTCAAGCTCCACAATAAAGGTCTAACACATTTCATCTTATATCAGGTATCATAGATTTTGCAGTTTCAAAAAGCTTTTGAGCTTGGAAAGTATTTGTTTGGAAGAAAGAAAAGGCAGATACTCTAAAATCGACTCTTACATCATCTATTTCTAAAAATTCATTTATATATCAACCTCAAAAAAGATTATATACTTTAATATCTTTTCACCTTACAGTATCTCAAAGTCAATTATTTTCAGTTATCATAAAACTTTTTACATTTTCTTTGATAAAATCATCTTGCATTAAAGTATCTTGTAATTTGCTCCAAATTGTTATATCTTTTTTATGTTGATCTAGATACTTTGTTGCAACTGATAGATTTACCAAAACTTCACCTGTATTTCATTCTCTTACTACCAAATGTCTTAAAAATCAAGTATGTTTCATTTGATCATAAGCAGGAAGTTTAGAGTTTTCAAGTATCTTTTTAATATAAGAAAAAACTTTATTGATGTTATCTCAAGCTATCATACAATCTTGTATATCTACTATCTTTGAAAACATTCATTGCTTATGGAATCATAAACTCCAGTTAGATAATTTTTCTTCCTTTATAAAATATTTTCAGAAACTAAATTCCATTTTATTTCTATAATTGAACTTTTTATCTGCAGGTACAAATCAAGTATAATTTTTATCAAAAAAGTTAGAACCTGCAAAACTATCTTTTACAACTTGTTCTTTTAGTTTAACTTGTTCTTCATATGGTAATACTTGCCATTTACATCATCAACATCAAGTAGAAGGATTTGCATTATAATCAAAAAACATATGATGTTTACATATATTATCAGAAAGATTTTTTCAAAAATTATGTATCTTATATATTTGAGCTTTAAGGTAGTCAGATTTTTTTCTATTGATCTTTAGATCTGCTACCATACCTGGTAAAGCTCATCAACTTATAAGTATTTTTTTTCCATCTTCATCAGTTGCAATTCATATTCAACCAAATCATATTTTATCTATTTTTACATTTTCTATTATTCTATTTTTTTTTGCCATTTATAATTATAGTTACAAGTTTAAAGTAGCAAGTTGCAAGAAATATAAGGTATTCTTTAGTCTATTAAATATGATATTATTATAAATCTGATTTTTTATAATTATTTAATGTTTGTACTTTATAATCATATTATCCAAATTAGCAAGATCATCATCTAAACTTGCTTTATTATAATGTATTTTTCAGCATTTTTTACACTCAAATGTAATCTTTATTTCTTGGTTTGATATAAAATATTCTATAGGAACCATTTTTCAATTACAATTAGAATCTCTATCTCAAGGAACTTTATCATCTAAATGAACTGATGTAAAACAATAAGGACAATGATTTCTACAAGTTTTTTTCGCAGGTGGAATCTGTTTTCAACAGTTTATACAAGCAAAAGATTCATTTATTTTTTTCATAAAAGTAACTTACATATAAAAAAGCCCTGGAAAAACCAGGGAGATATTACAATAAAGATAATATACTATTCTTGTACATCTACGATTGTAACATTAAAGTTAAGAACTTTACCACACATAGGATTATTCATATCTAAAGTTACATCTTCACCTTGGATATCTTGTACTTTTATCATACCATATTGTGTTGGAAGTTCAGCTCATTTTTCTATCTTATAACCATTATCTTCAAATTGTTTAAGTTGTTCTTTTTTAACTGTTTGTACTTTTTCATCATCACACTTACCATAAGCTTCTTCTGGTTGGCAAGTAATTTCTTTTGATTCTCAAACTTTCATACCTACAACACCTTTATCAAAGCAAGGTATCATTTGTCATTGACCAGTAGTAAATTTTAAAGGTTTATAGTCTCTTGCACTATTATGTATACCAGCTTCTTTTGCCTTTTCTTCTAAAGATGTGTCAAAAACTTTTCCATCTGTAAATGTTCATACATAATTAACTTCTACTGTATCACCTAGTCTAACTTCTTTTGTCATTTCTTTTTCATTATTATTATCTAAATTTTGTTCATTTAAAGTTTCATTTTCTTCATGATTTTCATTTGATGTTTGTTCTTCATCATTACCTTGATTATTTCAAGAAAGTAGGTATTGTTCTAACTGTTCTGTACTTGGACTTCATCAACATTTTTTATCTATAATATTTTCATTTTCATCTATTATTACATAAGAAGGGACATATCAACAACTTTCACCTGTATAGTCTGTATAACCTTTAGGATTTTTATAGTTTTGAGGTATGTTTTCTACACTAGTAAATTGCTTTTTATTAAGAACATTAACTTCCATATTTACTTCACCATTATGTTCATTATAAAATTTTTCAAGCTCAGGCATCTTATCCTGACAATGTGGACAAGTAGTACTAAAAAATCAAACAAATTTATTACCTTTCCAAGACTTTGAATTTAAATCTTGATTATTATTTACTACATTATTGTCTTGATTCATACATCAAGCAAACACAAACAAAGAAAGTAAAATTAATAATATTTTTTTCATAATCTATTTTTAATATATTAAAATGGTTTAATAACTATAAGGATATTGGTCCAACATTTCAAGCTTACTTTCAAGATTATATGAAGTAGGGTTCTTTTCATACTGATATAGATCATACATCTTATAAGCAAAATAACTTAGCATCAAAAATGATGGAGTTCATTCTCTTATTTGATGATTATATACATACTCTATAGTCCTATCAGATATTTCCTTATATAATTTAATTTTTCTTTTTTTAAATCTATTATTTTTATTTACAGTTCTTACAACTTCACTTACATACTTATTAACTTCATCTTTTAAGTTTGGATATTTTTGTATTTTTTGTGAAGTTTTTTTAAGGTTTTCTTTAAAATCTATAGTTTCTATAATACAACATTTATCTATACTAACTGAAAAGCTAGCTCAAACAAATGATACTCATAATATAAGTAATAATAATTTTTTCATAATTTTTATATAAATCATAAAACAGAACTTGCAATAACCATAAAGGCATTATATATTGGTTCTACAACACCCATTATAATATTTCAAATTATATTTCAAGGCATAAATACAAGCATAAGTAGTATAATAACAAATATTATAGCATTTTGTTCCATAAAAAAGGCCCATGAAGGTTTTAAAAACTTAACTATTCTATAACCATCAAGTGGATATATAGGTAGTAAATTAAAAAATCATAAAGCTATATTTATAAATATAAACCATTGGAAAAATAGCTCCATAAGATAATTTGACTGCCCAAACTTGATAGCAAGAATATTTAAGAAAGCTCATATAAAAGCCATAAGAAAATTTGAAAAAGGTCATGCTAGTGCTACCAAAAGTTCATCTCTAAGTGGTTTATCATAATAACTTGGATCTACTTGTACTGCTCTTCCCCAACCAAAATGTATAAGAAAAATCATTAAAAATCATACAGGATCTATATGTTTTATAGGATTTGGAGTAAGTCTTCATTGTAACTTAGGTGTAGGATCTCAAAGTATAGAACTTACATAAGCATGAGCATACTCATGAAAACCTATAGACAGTATAAAAACTACTGCAAGTATTACAAGCTCTATAATTTGTTCTGCTCACATCATATAATAGTTACAAGTTAAAAGTTGCAAGATACAAGTTTAAAGTAGCAAGTAAAAAATTATTCCTATTACTTGTAACTTGCTACTTGTTACTTTATGCTGTTACAGCATTGTTTCATCAAGGATAATCATATAGTCATTATATACCTTTTTGTCATTTTTAAGCAACCTTTCAAAAGTATTTATACTATAGAGAACACTTGCATGGTTCTTACCACCAAAGTAATCTCATATTTTTTCTAAAGTCCAGTTAAAGTGCTTTTTTCAAATCATCATAAGCATTTGTCTTGCTATAGATATTTCTTTTTTTCTAGATTTTCATTTTATATCATTTATAGGTATATCATAATAATTTGCTACATATTCTAATATTTCAGCAAAATTTTTATTGGATTTACTATTTTGTCTTGAAGCTGTTTGAGTACTTATAGAATTTACCTTATCTTTTTTATATCAAAGTGTCTCAAGAGTATCATATACATCTTGTTCTTGCAGTTCTCAAAACATCTTTCTTCTTGTTATAAGAAGATTTAAAGCTCATTCAAGTTCTCTTACATTATTTGTAATAGCTTTTCATATTATCTCAAGATACTCTGTAGGTATATTATCTTCTCATTTTTCTATAAGTTTTTTTTGTAATATTGCAAGCTTTGTCTCAAGATCTGGCTGTTTTATATCAACCACAAATCACCAAGCAAATCTACTCCTTAATCTTGCTTGAAGTGTTACAAGTTCTTTTGGAGGCCTATCAGAAGTTAGTACAACTTGCTTTTTACTACCATAAAATTCATTAAATATATTATGAAAAATCTCTTGAGTTCTTTCTTTATCTTGCAAAAACTGTATATCATCAAATATAATTATATCAACATCCTTAAACTGTTTTACAAAACTATTAACTTTATTTTTTCTTATAGCCTCTACTATATCATCTATTAAGTTTGTAGTTTGCATATATAAAAGCTTCTTATCTTCATAATTTTCTTTTACATAATTTCATATAGCCTGTAAAAGATGTGTTTTTCAAAGTCACACTCAACCATATATAAAAAGTGGATTGTGTACTTTTCAAAGATTTTCAGCAACTGCAAAACTAGCGGAATATGCTAATTGACTTGACCTTCATACAACAAAAGTATCAAACCTATATGAATGATCTATATTATTTTTACTAAAATTTGAAAGTACATTATTGTTTGTTTCAAGCTTTTTACTAATCTGTTCAGGCTCTTTTCTCTTTTTAGTTCATAAAAACTTAGTAAGATTTAACTGTAAAGGATCTCTTCAAGATTGAAATTTATCATATACAGTAAAAGCAACTGAAAAAGATGGACTATATACCTCTTTAATTGCTCTATCTAAACTTTTTTGAAAAATTTTTTTAACCTGTGCTATAAAAAACTCATTTGAAAGTCAAATATATATTTTTTGTGATTTTTCATCTATTTGAACTATTCAAGATTTATTTAAAAAGGACAAGATTTTTTTCTTATCTTCTTGTAAAACTAATTTTTCTATAACTTTTTTCCATATATTTTGTAGATACTCTATCTTTTTTTCATCATAATTTTCAACTATATTTTCAAACATATTCTAAACTAGTAATTAAATTTATAATATAAAGTTCAGTGTACTTATTTTTATTTGCTTTTCAATTTATTTTAAAAAAAACTACTTGAAATATAAATAATAATACATTATAATTATGGTGTGTTTTAGTATATAAAAATAAAATATGTTTAAAAAACTTCTTATAATCTTCTTGAGTTTAGGTTGAATTGTGTGAATAAGTTTTGCAGATGATACAACTGATCAAATTAAAAATGCAAGTACTGGTGATATCATAACACTAGATGATGGTGAAAATGAAATATGAAATGTTTCTTTGGGGTCATATTCTCGAAATATAAATAAAACCAATAGAAATCAAGCTATAAATTGAACTAATTTATCAAACTCAAATATAGAATGTAAAAACTGACAAATAATAAACATTTGAACAAATATGAACAATCCAGACTGGAAAAATACTTCATATTTAAATAAAAACACTGAATCACCATTAAATAAATTAGTGGCCATAAAGGGTACTTCAGAAATGAGTATAACCTTAAAATGTGACTATATATGAAAAAAACCTACTAAGAAATTTAGTAGAACAAACTTAAACTATCAAAACATACAAGAAAAAACTCAACAAATATGATGATTATGGAATGAACCATTTCCAGCAACAAAATACAAATCAAAGATAGAAAAAGAAGATACAGATAAATTTAAATCAAAACAAAATATAGATAACCAACCTTCTTTCATAGATATTGTATATTTACAGTTACAAGTTATATGAGATATAGCAGAATCTATAGAAACTACAAATGAAAGTTTTGATTTTGAAAATTTATTTGATACTAATGATGATTTTAATAACTATAATAGTTGGCTAGATAAGTTTGATAATTATAATACAAAACAAGAGTTTATAGATGCTGCTTCTTGAGCTGTAACTTTAAAAGATCTATGAGTTGCTAACTATGTTGTGAATTGACTTTATGATTGTGCAAATAACAATAATTGTAATGATAGTATAGATTTTTGATGAATAAATCCAGTTAATAAGTATGAAAATTATACATTAAAAGATATAGATAGTTTATTATATAAGAATACAAAAAATACTATAAAAGAAGCTATCACTTATTATAACAACCTATCTTCAAGTTGTAATGATCTTTCTAACATAACAGACACTTTTTTAAAAGCTCAAACTGAAAAACTTTGTAAAAAAATCCTGTCAAATAATTTAGATGAGACAAATGAGTTAGAATTTGAAAATTATAATCTTGGTTATGGTCTATGACAGAGAATAGAAAACCTAGAAACCATAAAAAACAACATACCAAAAGATGGTATAAATCTACTTGGTATATATAATATATATTATGAACTTACAAACCTAAACTTATGAACAAATAAACTTTCAAACATAAAAAAAGCTACTAAAGAAAAAGATACTGATAAACAATATGAATCTATAAGAAAAATTTTTCAAAAAGAAAAGCAATCTATACAAGTTGATAGGAAAATAAATGATTATAAATGAAAAAAATGAAAGAAAAAAGCTACTTTTGCAAAAGTACTTACTCCATGAGATATTATACATGAAAGATTAAAAGATAATGAAAACTTGGATATAGATAAAGATGTAGATATTGTTCAAACAAGTGATTGAAACAATCTAACAATATTGAACTGAACAGAAGTTTTAGGTCAAAATATTGCTGATATATATTATTTAGGTAATATTTGAAGCTGAATAACAAATTGAAGTATAGAAGAAAGCTTGCAAACAAGACAAATAGATTTATGAGAAGATTATGCAAATGCAACTATTGAGGTATCTTTTGATTTACAAATAAAATGAGGATGGGAAGAGTGAACAAGCAATTGTAGATGATGAACAGCCGATTATTTTAAAGTAAATAGTAATGATAATGAAATATATGATACAACTCACTGTTCAAGTTACAATGTGCAATGGTATAGTTATTGACCTGAAGAAATAGAATTGAATAATATAGAACTAAATAATAATTGAATTGTAAACTTAGATTTTATAGTTTGAAGTACTGCAAATACAGAAATAGCCAACATAACAAATATAGAATATGAAATAGTTGAAGATGATGAAAATGATTCAGATGAAATTGAGGATGATGAATAATTTTATAATTTAACACCTAATAATAAAAATGCTTGTATTTTTTGAAAAAATAGCAATTATATAATCAAAATATCAAATAATATTACAAAAAAGATTTTATTTAAATTTAAAAATGAAAAAATGAAAAAACTAATAATATTACTACTAATTTTAACTACTCTTACAGCTTGTTGAAACAATGAAACTAAAGAAGGTAATACAAATAATAATAAACAAGCTAGTGATAATAAAGAACTAAATATAAATATAAACCCTGAAGAAAAAGTTGAAAAAGCAAAGAAAGAACTTGAAAATATATGATTAACCTGACAAGAACTTGAAGATAAAGTATATGAACAAGAGGTAGCTTATAAACAACTTGCAAACCTATCTTGAGATGCAAAAAACTCTTATATATTACAAAACCAAGTACTACCTGAAGTTTTAAAAACCTCTCAAGCAAGTAAATGTAAAAACACAACTGACATAGATCTTTTTGCAAAATGTATGGTAAGACAATGAATTAACTTAGATGATATTAAAAATCAACTACCAGAACAAACTCAAGAAACTTTTGAAAAAAAATACTATAATAGCTTTTATGGTTTTGATAAAAGAAATTTACTTGAAAAAACTTCAAATCCTATAGCAATAGAACAAAAAAAAGATGAAATATTTTCTTTGATACAAAATGCTAGATTAACAGAAAATATGTGTAAAGATTTACCAGAAAAAGAAGTTAAAAATTATTGTGTAAGTTTATTTGAAGAAGAATAGTAATAATAGTTGCAAGATACAAGTTGCAAGTAATAAGTTATTTTGATAGTAATGGAACAAAATGGCAAAATTTTATAATAGAGATTTTATAAACTTTGCTCTAAATAAAATAATCTTACTTGTAACTTTCTACTTTCAACTTGCCACTATTATTATCTATCATCATAGCATCTCAAAAAGAAAAGAATTTATAATTATGGTCTATAGCTTGTTTATAGGCTTTTTTCATATTTTCATAACCCATAAAAGCAGAAACAAGCATAAGTAAACTACTTTTAGGTAGATGAAAATTTGTAATAAGCTTATTTACAAGATGAAAATTAAATCAAGAATATATAAAAAGTTTTGTTTCAAAGCTAATGTTTTTTTTAGTTTGTATTATTTTTCAAGGTATAAATTTATCTATATCTTCTTTTTTTACATCCTTAGTAATATCATTAAAAAAACTATTATCAGTTAATCAAAGTTTTGCATATACAAATGGTAGACTTTCAAGTATCCTCATAGAAGTTGTACCAACAGCTATTATATTTTTATGTTTATTATTTGAAAATTTATCAAATATATCTATTGGAAGCTCAACAAGTTCTTCATGTATATTATAGTTTGTTATATCTTCTGTATCTACATTTTTAAAAGTTCATTCTCATATATGCAAAGTACTATATAGTTTATCAACTTTTTTCTGTTCTAACTTTACAAACAATTCTTTTGTAAAATGTAAGCTGGCCGTTGGAGCTGCTACAGATCAGGGATTTTGTGCAGTTATAGCTTGATAAGAACTTTCTTTTTCCTTTTTATATTCTATATAAGGTGGTAAAGGCATAGATCATATCTTTTCAAGTACATCAAGTATATCTTCTTTATTATTTAATCTTATAAGTCTTCATTCTTTTGTATGTTCTATAACTTCAAATTCATAGTCTTGAACATATATTTTCTTTCAAATTTTAAACTTTTTTCAAGGTCTTATAAGTGCTTCAAATATATTTCACTCAATCTTTTTTAGAAAAAATATCTCATCTTTACCATCTTCATATAATGTAAAAATATCTTTTTGCAAACTACCCTTTATCCTTGCTTTTATAACTTTTGAATTATTGAAAAATAATACATCATCTTTTGTAAGCAAATCTTGAATATCTTTAAATATAAGATGTTGAATATTATTATCTTTACAATACAAAAGCTTGCACTCATCTGCTGGTTCATGTGCTTTTTGTGCTATAAGTTCTTTTGGTAGATCATAATCATATGATGAAAGTTTATATAAGTCCATTTAGATTAAAGATTAAAGATTAAAGATTACACCATAACATAATAAAGATTTTTAGCTTGATAGAAAAACTTTATCTGTTTTACAACATCTGGTAGATAATACCTAGGATTTTGCTGATTTTTATAATACCACTTATAAGGATCAAAAACAAAAATACTATCTAAATTATGCCAATCTTGAAAAACTCAAGCATGAGTTGTAATTATGTTTTTTTCTTTTCATGATTTTATGTTAAAAAAATGTCTTGTTCTACTTAAGTTAGTTCAAGAAATATTTAATATTGTGTGGTTAAAATCTATATTTTCCTGAAAAACACTTATACTCCAAAGATCAGGAAATACAAATAAATTTTGTCAGCTTGAAGGTTTATAATTTTTAAAAAAGTCATAATCAATAAATTTTATACTATCATCACCCATTTTAAGATAATCTTCATAATTTTCATATTTACTATATTCACTTATATAAGGTGCATCTATATTAAATTTTTTAGGTCTTTTAACTTCTGGTAATTTAAATTTTTCTATATATGATTCATCTTGTATAAAAAGGTTGAAAGTTTTAAAAAACCAGGTATATTCATAACTAGTAAAAAATTTTTGAAAATTTACAGTCCTTGGTTGAAACAAGTTTCATACATAAAAAACTTCTTCTTCTATTTTCTTACCATCTGCTTTTGTATCTTTAATTAGAAAATAATCTTGATTTATCTTTACCAAATCTCAGGGTAATAGCTTCAAATTGGTTTCTATAGTATAAGTTGCATCAAATTTATTTTTAATTGGCCATACACTGTAAAACATATTTTCTATTGATTTTATAAACTATGATAATATAATTATATACGCATAAAAATCAATTTTATAATTAAACAAAATATGTAATGAAAATACTATTTACTAACAAAAAGAATAAAAATAATATATACTTTATAATAAATGAAAAACATAAAGTAAAAGATAAAAATATTGTTAAATATATAGATAAGTTTAGGTTTGCAACTTGAGAGGATTTTAATATAAAAACCATTGATACTATACAAACTAATGGAAAAATAAGCCACAACATAGTAGTTTTTGTGAAAAATAATAAGAAATTTAATGAAAACTTAGAAGATATAACAGCAAATATATGAGATATAATATTAAAATTAGATGAAAAATTTTCACTTTCTTTTAAAAAACTTTGAATACAAGAAAATTTGCAAGAATATTTTATAGAACTTTTAGGTCATAAACTTTATAAATATAATGAATTTAAAGAAGATAAAAGCAAATATAGTATAAATATAGATGCAAATGTAGATGAAAATACTATTAAAAATAAGATAGAATCTATATATTTTGCAAGAGATCTTATGAATAAACCTTGATCTACACTAAATCCAGATGAATATGAAAAAATTATAAAAGAAACATTTAAAGACAATAAGAATGTTAAAATAAAAGTTATAAAATGAAAAGAACTTGGTAATATAGGAGCTTGAGGTATATATAATGTTTGAAAATGAAGCATACATGAACCAAGAATGATATTGCTTGAATATACAAAACAAAAATGAAAAGCTTATAATGCTCTTGTATGAAAATGAGTAACTTTTGATACATGATGATATAATCTAAAACCAACATGACATGTAGAAGAAATGCATCTTGATATGTGAGGTTCAGCAGTTGCTTTGTGAACTTTTAAGCATTTAGTTGAAACTTGATATGATAAAAATATCATCTGCTGACTTTGAATAGTTGAAAATAAAGTTTCTTACAATGCATACTTGCCAACAGATATTTTAAAAATGTATAATGGTAAAACTGTACAAGTTTGAAATACTGATGCAGAATGAAGACTAGTACTAGCAGATACTATGTCTTATATTGAAGATAAATATAAAATTGATCATATTTTTGATTTTGCAACACTAACTTGAGCTGCTATCATGGCTTTAGGTTTAGATATAGCTGCTATCATGTGAAGAAACAATAAGCTTTTAAAAAACATACAAGATACTTCTTGGAAAAATAAGGAAAGAGTTTGGGAATTACCACTTTATGAAAAGTATAAGAAAAACCTTAAAAACTGAAATGCTAATTTAAATAATATAGCAAAGTGAGGTGCTTGAACTATAACAGCTTGATTATTTTTAAGTGAGTTTGTTAAGAATAAAAACTGGGTACATTTTGATATAGCTTGACCTTGAATGAGCAAAAATCACGACATTTATTGAACATGAGGTTCCTGATTTGGTATAAGATTAGCTTTAGATGTATTAAAAAATTTATAAAAGTCAATTGTATATACTTACTAAACAAATATAAAGCAATGTAAAAATCAATTAAAGTCTTGAAATAAATTTTATATTAAGTAATTGTATAATCAAGGATCAGAAAAAACCAACCAAAATCTATTCTACTTATTTAAGTAGATTCTGATCTAAACTCCTAAAACTAGAGCCAGGAAAATAACCTTGTTCTGGTTTTTTTAAAATCCGAAAAAAGTTTTGAAATAAGAAAAAATTAAGTATAAAATTATCATTAAAATTATAGATATAAATGTTCATATTTTTTTTGTAAACATTTTACCTAATGTAATTATAAATCACAATATAGATATATTTAATAGCATATAATAAATTGAAAGTATTTCAGATTCTGGTGCAACTATAAACAACTTATAAACCAAAAACAAAGAATATTCTATAATTAAAAATAATATTATAAATTGAATAAATTTCAATATATCTATAAATCAAAAATAGTTTAATTTATATTTTTCAGTTAATTCTTTTACAAGTAATTTTAAATTAACTCAATATTTTCAAAAAATTTTGTAATAAATAACCTCGTACCAAGGAAATTTAAATTCTTTTGAATCAACACTTTCAATGGTTTTTGCTCTTTGAACTTTTTCATATTGCTTATATTCTCTTATAATATCAATATTTGAAATTACATTATTTGATATTTTATCTTTATCTTCTTTTTTCTTATGATCATAATACTTATTGTATAATTTTTCAGAAATTTCTAATGCTTTTTTATAGTGATTTGCTATTTTAAATATATTTGTTGTGGATCTATATTTTAACAAATTTCATATAGCATTTTCAAGTTCAAGTGTCAGATTTGGATAGATATCTTTTGCTTCTGGTATAAATGCATTAATTTCTTTAATAAATTCATTTACTTCTTTCTTAAAGTCTTCAAGTTGCTTTTTATTTGAACTTTCTAGCTTATTAATATCTGGTGTTTTTGTTTTTGTTTCTTTATTAACTTTTTTTCCTTTTCAAAGTTCTTCTTTTAGTTTTGATAAAATAATATTTTGTTTTTCTTTTGATATATCAGTTCAATAAGGTTTTACATAAGATATATCTTTTATTCAAAAATCTTCAATAAAACTTTTAAAAGCATCTCTTATTTTTCAATCTATAGAAATTATTATATTAACAAAATTTCCCTCGTATTCAATTCAAAACTCATACAAATTCAATGAAGGAGTTTCACTAACCTCTTGAAAAGAAACTATTGTAATAGAAAAATTTGGCAATATTGCTTTAAGGCTTTCTCATGAAGAAGTTGTATATCATATAATTTTCTTATTTTCTGTATTCTCTCCAGACTTGATAGATCTAACTCACTTAAAAATAAACATAACTTTATATTATAGTTTAAAAAATATCTTGCACAATACTAACAACAACTTTAATTACCAAATATCCACTTGTAAAAACAACAACACCAACAATTATACTAACAAACCTTTTCTTTATCTTAGAAAATTTATTTTCATCAGAAAAGTTTGCAAGTAAATAAATTCAATTATACATTATTAAAATAAGTGCTATAGAAAGTCATATAAATCATAACCAATCAATATAAGAAGTTGACTCATTTTTAATTGATTCTAAGCTTTCATTTATTCAATTTCATCAAACATTATCTAATTTAGTATCTTGTATATCATTATTTTTCATTTCTCACAAAACATCACTAGGACTAGAGTCAAATGAAACAGAATATACATTAGAAAATCAAAAAAAACTAATAAGAAAAATTAAAATAGATATTATTATTGTTTTTATATACATTTTAATAAAGCAAAATTATAAACTTATACTATAAGTATAATTATTTAATACTATTTTGTCAAAACTTTTAGTTTTAAACTTATTTTTTTTCAATTATGTTTTATAGAAAAATCATAAGTTCATGTTTTATTTACCTTTTTGTCTGGAAAATTCAGCTCTTTATCTTCAAACTGTACTCAGTAAGAAGAAACTATCTCTTGTCTTATATGCTTAATATCTATTTTTTCATACAAATTACCACTTGCAGATGAAGGTACATAGATTTTTAAACCATTCTCTTTAATTCATTCAATAGCATTTTCTTTATTTTCTTTTATCTTTTCATTTTCTTGTTTTTTATTTTTCATCTTTTTTTCATGATCTTTTATAGTTTTTTTATCAGCTATTTTAGCTGCAGATTGTTTTATAAGAACATTTCTTGCATAAGTATCTGAAACTTCTTTTAATTCTCACTTTCATCAAACTCAAGCAACATCTTTTAGCATAAGTACTTTTATTTTCATTGTAATTACAATTTAATAAATAAAATTAAATTACAAGCATTATTAATTTGTAATTATCCAACTACAAGGTGAATTGCAAAGCAAGAGAGGGTGCCCCTGGGGTACAAGGTGAATTCCAAAGGAAGAGAAGGTGTCCTGGGGTATGGATAATCTTTATTGTCATTCTTATATTAGCACAAGATCTGTTATTTCAATGAGATTACTGCTTTCGCAGGAATGACAACTTATTACTTGCTACTAAGTAGATTTCTCCACTACAGTTGAAATGACAGTCTTGCTACTTGATACTTGTAACTTGCTACTATTATTACATTTCCCCAATAAACATTTCTTTTATATCTTCATCTTTAATCATTTCTGGTGACCAACTAGGTTCAAAAGTTATTTCAACATCTACTGTAACATCAGAAAATCTTTCCAAAATAGAGTTTTTTACCATCTCTATAATCATATCTCACATAGGACATTGGGGTGATGTAAATGTCATTAATATGTAAACTATATCTTCTTCTATACTAACATCATAAATAAGTCCCATACTGTATATATCAAGTATAGGAACTTCTGGATCATAAACAGTTTTTAATATATCTATAATATCTTCTTTTTTCATAATCAATTAACAGAGAATTAAATCTGAGAATAATATTGCTTGTAACTTGCTACTAAGTAGATTTCTCCACTACGGTCGAAATGACAGTCTTGCTACTTGCTACTTGCAACTATTATTCTATATCTTTAAGTATCTCATTAGAATCAATATCTTCATCATCTTTCTCTATAACCTCATCTTGGTTTTTTATAGCATTACTAACCTCATCTTGAAGTTTATTTAATAATTCTTTATCTTCATTTAATAGATTTATAAGTGCTTGTTTACCTTGCACTTTTTGATCATAAAGTGTATAGAAAGCACCTGCTCTTGTAACTATCTTCAATAAAGAAGCTATCTCTATAATATCTGCTATAGAATCTATTCATTGGTTAAACCTTATAACAACCTCACAAGTTTTAAACGGAGGAGCTATCTTATTTTTAACAACTTTAATCTTTGCTTTATATCAAACTTGTTCTTTAGATTCTTCAAGTTTCTCTCATCTTCTTATCTCTATTCTTTGAGAACCAAAAAACTTAAGTGCATTACCTCAAGTAGTTGTTTCAGGGTTACCAAACATAACACCTATTTTCATTCTTATTTGATTTATAAAAATAATAGAAGTTCATGTTTTTGAAGCTATACTTGTAAGTTTTCTAAGTCATTTTGACATCATTCTAGCCTGAAGACCCATTTGTTGATCTTGCATATCTCATTCAACTTCTGCTTGTGGAGTAAGTGCTGCAACAGAGTCAACAACTATAAGTTTAACTGCACCTGTTTTTGCAAGTTCTTCA
>JASMTN010000033.1:0-17731 GCA_041694255.1 Candidatus Altimarinota bacterium | reverse complement strand
TATAATTATTGACGGAGATCTATATGAGACATATATGATAGTTATAGTTTATGAGATGTAGAAACAACAAGTACAAGTAGTAGTATAGGATGATTTGCATGATATACATCTCATTGATATATAAAAAGAAGTTATGCAGTATGAGATGTGAAGTCAAATAGGGATGATGCATGATTTACAGCAAGTACAAGTTCTCGGCAATCTTATACATATTGGAATAAGGATCTATCATCTCAAGCATGAAGTGTATGAGGAGTATGATTGTATAATGCAGACATGTTGAAACAAGAAAGTTTCACAGGTTTTGACTTTACAGATGTATGGAGTATAAATGAATGAGATACATACCCATACTTGAAGGATAATATGCCAGAGACATTGCCATTAAATAAATTAAATATATCTCTTGCTTGAAATTGAAAACCTGATAATCCATTTATGATGACAGAAGCAAATCAAACTCAATTGCAATATTGGATAGACTATCCAAATACAAACTATGGGTTATCAAATGATATAGATATGAGTACATGGTGATGGTGGGATCCTATAGAGTTTAATTGAACTTTAAATGGATATTGATTGACTATACATTGACAAGATCAAGATTGAAATCCAATAACTGCAGAAGATTTGTTTATTTGAATAGATGCTTCTACACAACTTAAAAATATAACTATATGAGAAACTTATTATGAATAAAACAATTTACCAATTAAATAAAATAATAATGAAAAAAAATGTAATGATAATGTTAATATCACTTTCCTTAGTATTTATCTACTGATGTGAAAGCAATGAACAAGAAAAAAACATGGAATCAAAAGGAAACATTGAAAATCAAATACAAAATGCATGATGAGATAATGAAAACATGGAAGATGTGTCACAAGAACAGGTTGCAGATTTGTTAATGGAAATAGAAGGATATACAATGGATGCGGATTTTGAATTATATAATGAATATGGTTCAGATTCTACAAAATTAAAAACACTTAGAGAAAAAGTTATGCCAAAACTTGAAGAATATAGAAAAGAAATAGATTCTATGAGAGAAGATGAAACTACACAAGATGAAATCAATAAATTATGGCAAGAAATAAAAATATTTCAAGATATTGTAGAAAATAATTATAGTTATTAATAATAATATATTTATATATAATTGTTTAGTTAGTCTTATTTATAATATTTATTATCCTTGTAAATAAACTTAAAAAAATTATAAATAAGATACTTTTTTAGTTACTTAATAGATTATAATATAATATGGTTTTTAATTATATCCTTGAGAAAATAGCTTGAAATGCTAATGAAAGAAAACTTGCAAAATATCAACCAACTATCGATAAAATAAATCATCTTTATGAAGATTATAATAAACTTTCTGAACAAGAAATAAAAGATAAAAGCAAAGAATTAAAAGAAAAAGTAGCAAATGGAACAAGTTTAGAAACTATTCTTGAAGAAGCTTTTGCTATACACAAGCAAGCTTGTAAACATCTTGTATGAACAAAATATAAAGTTAAATGACAAGAAACAACATGGAATATGATACCTTATGATGTACAGCTTTTGGGTGGTATTATACTTCATGAATGAACAATAACAGAAATGAAAACTTGAGAAGGTAAAACTCTTGTTGCTACTTTAGCTGCTTATTTAAATGCACTTAGTTGAAAATGAGTACATCTTGTAACTGTAAATGATTATTTGGCAGAAAGAGATGCTTGAATTATGAAGCCTTTATATGATTTTCTATGAGTTAGTGTATGATATGTAAGTAAAAATGTGCCCTTAGAAAAAAGAAAAGAAGAATATAGTAAAGATATAACTTATGTTGAAAATGCTGAACTTTGATTTGACTATCTAAGAGATAATCTTGCAAAAAGTATGGACCAAAGAAATCTACTTTTTAGAGATCTTAATTATGCTATAGTGGATGAAGCAGATAGTATAATGATAGATGAAGCAAGAACTCCACTTATCATATCTCAACCTTCTTCTCAACCTACTGAAAAATATATTCAATATGCACAAATCATAAAAGCACTTGAAGCTTGTCCTCTACAAACTGAAAAGAAAAAATCTATGCTTTTTGATAATGGAGAAAAAAAACCACTAGAATGTGATTATAAAATAGATCCTAAAGCAAAAACTGCTATATTAACTTCAAGGTGAATATGAAAACTTGAACAAATTTTATGAGTTGAAAATCTATATAGAGATCTTGGTTATGATGAAATACATCATATAGAAAATGCACTTAAAGCAAAAGCATGTTTTGAAAAAGATAAAGATTATCTAGTTCATAATGGTGAAGTTTTAATAATTGATGAAAATACTGGTAGAGCAATGCCTTGAAGGAGATTTTCACAAGGCTTACATCAGGCTATAGAATCTAAAGAAAATGTTACTATACAAAAAGAATCTGAAACAGTAGCTACTATAACTTATCAAAATTTTCTAAAATTATATAATAAACTCTCTTGAATGACAGGTACAGCTAGTACTGAGTGAGAGGAATTTGAGAAGATTTATGAAACATGAGTTATGGTAATTCCAACAAATAGAGAACTTATAAGAGTTGATAAACAAGATAAGGTTTTTTTTGACCAAAATATTAAATTTAATCAAATTGTAGATACTGTAAAATTTTATCATAGTATGTGATTGCCTTTTTTACTTTGAACAAGTTCTGTACAAACTTCAGAGATACTTTCTAAATATTTACAAAAAGCATGATTACAACATAGTGTATTGAATGCAAAACATATAGAAATGGAAGCTAAAATAATTTCAAATGCTGGTAAGATGTGATCTATTATAGTTGCTACAAATATGGCTTGAAGATGAACAGATATAAAACTTGAAGAAGGTATGTTTGAAAAAATATCAAATAACTATGCAAACTGGATTAAAAAAGAACTTAAAAATAATAAATGACTTAGTTTAGTTATATATTCAAGATTTGAGTTTGATAAAATTATGGAATGATTAAAATGACAATTTTCATTAACAGATGATGATATTATACTGGGAGAAAAGCAAGAGCTTATCAAAGATAATTTTTATATGAGAGTTATTTTTAATAATAGAAAAAAAACTAAGGACCAGGCTTATTGTGAAATTATTATAAAATCTTCTAAAGATCAAGAACCTGAACTTATCCAAAAGAATTTATATATGTGACTTTATGTACTAGCATCTGAAAAACATGAAAGTAGAAGAATTGATAACCAGTTAAGATGAAGATCTTGAAGACAATGAGATCCAGGTATGACACAATTTTATGTTGCACTTGATGATGATCTTATGATAAAATCTTGATGACTTGTTACAAAAACTCTTGCCTGAAGATTATATCCAAAGGAAGAACTTGAAAGAATGTCTATTGAAAATAAAATGATTACAAACTCTATAGAAAGAGCTCAAAGACAGATGGAGGCTATGAGCTTTAGTATGAGAAAAAATTTATTTGAATATGACAATGTACTTAATAAACAAAGAACAGTTATATATTGACTTAGAGATAAACTTTTGAAGGATGAGGATATGGAATCTGTTGTTAAGAAGTATATTCAAGAACTTGTTAAAAATGCTATAGAAAAATATTCTTATGATGATAATGCACTTATCAACTATCTTGAAGAAGTATCTTGAATAGATTTTACAGATGATGTAAAAAAATATAAGTCTAAAGATTTAGAAGATTATCTTATACTTAAATTTAATGAAATATATGATAATAAAAAGCAAGAAATAGGTGAGGATAAGATAAAAGAAATACAACAATCTATATTGCTTGAAACATTAGATAAGGCTTGGATGAAACATATAGATGAGATGATGTATCTTAGAGATAAAGTTTCAATGTATGGTTATGCACAAATAGATCCATTACTTCAATATAAAAAAGAAGCTTTTGAAAAATATCAAATATTAATGTGAAGTATAAAATCTCAAGTTATATCTAATTTATTAAAACTTGATAAAGAACAATTTTCTGTAAAAACACAAACTATAAACATATGATGAGAAGATGAAAGTAAAAATCTAATAGAAAAACTTAAACAAGCTTGAGAAACTGCTAAGTGAATGGAAGTAAAAACTCCTAATAAAAAATCTTGACCAAAAACAATACAAAAAGATGATGATTTTGAGGTAATAGAAATGGATGATAATGATGATTCTAACAATAAAGAAGCAGATGATTTGATAAAAAAGATGTTAGGAAAATAATAGTAGCAAGTTTCAAGTTTCAAGTAGCAAGGAAGAAGCTACCTTGAGGTATGATTAGATAATTTACAAATCAAGAGAGGGTGCCCTGGGGCATGATTAAATCTTATTAATTATATTTCTATCTTTGCATGTATGTTAAATATTTTTTATTTTAATCTTGAAACTTTTAACTTGTAACTATTATAATGAATATTAAAAAAAATAATAGACTAAATAATCAAGAAATAAGATATATAATTAAAACTAATAAAAAAAAATTTTTAAGATGAAAAATTTTAAATATTAATATAATTAAACAGTTTCCTTGAAAAAGTTATAATAAATTTTGAATTAGTATATCAAGTAAATTTCATAAAAAAGCAGTTTATAGAAATATTCTTAGAAAAATATTTTTTCATATTATATATGAAAATGATTATATATATAAATATACAAATAAGTGATATATAAAAGTTTATGTTTCTTTAAAAAAGGGTATAAGTTATGATTTTTCAAAAGAAAATGTTAAAGATATTATAAAAAAAGATTTTGAAAAAGATTTAAAATTTATTTTATGAAAGTAGTTATATATTTATTGCCCACTCTTTTACTTCTTTTTTAATTTTATCATTCCAATTTAAAAATTGTTGTAATACTGGAGATAGATTTATAAAAATTACCCATAATTGTCATAATTTTATATAATTTAATATATTTGTGTCTTTAGTTTGTTTTATGTAAGTTTCTAAAAAAATATCTTGCAGTTTATCGTTTTTTTGTTTGTTTTCTATGTTTATGATAGAATCAATTTGAAATTGTGCTATAAACCAACCTATATCTATACCTGGTTCTCCATAAGGAATTCTTGAAAAATCAATAAATTCTATATTTTCATTCTTATCCTTCATTATATTTCATGGCCAAAAGTCTCAATGCAAGTAAGCAATACGATCAAAACTATTTAATTTCAGGTAATCAAAATATGCTTCTAACATATTGTAAATATATTTTTTAAAAAAGCATTCATCATAAGTGTTTACAATTCTTGTTTCATAAGTAGAAAACAAAGTTTCAGAATGGGTTATAACTTCTCTAAATCATCTATTATATAAAAATTTTTTGTTATCATCTGATAATTTTTTTAATTCATTGCTTCATTGTTTATGAATTTGTCATATTTTATTTGCTATTTTAATTATATGATCTTCATTTATATCATGTAAATTTAAAGTTTTTCATTCAAAAAAGTCTGTAATATGATAATTTTTTCAATTATATTGTATGATGCCATAAGATTTTATTCAACTTTTTGCATTTTTTGTCATCTCATGAGATATATTAAAACTATAATAATCTTCTTCAGGATAATAATATCATATATATTTATCTTTTAAACACCTTGCAAAATAAGTTTTATGTTTTCAAACAATTTTTATTCATTGTGATAAAAATCAAGCTTCAAAACTTTCAATTTCAATAATTTCTTCATTTAAAAAATTGCTAACTATTTGCTTTAAATCTTTCATAAGATGTGTCTTTATTAATAATTAAAATTTCTCATACTTTTTGTCATCAGTTTTTATAGTTTTCTTGTTTTTTTATAATATGGTCAGAAAAACATTGATGAGAAAACATAATAACTAAATTATCTTCATTATTCAAAGAAAGAACTCTATGTATAGCTTTTTTGCTTCTTTGAGTTATATTTTCATAATTTTCTATGGATAAAACTTTTTCAAAAACATCAATTCATTTTAGATATTCTTGAGGGATTTGCTTCCAGTATGATTTAAAAAAATACTCTCCATGAGTTAAATTTTCTGGATTTGTGATTGTTTTATCAAATTGTATTTTTTTATTATTTATATTTATTTCTTTACCTTCAACCAATCAATCAAAAATTTGCCATGAAAAGTTTTTTGCTTCTTGTAGATGAGAGAATAAATTTATTTTAACATTTTCTATATTATATTCAGCTAATTTTTTAATAAAAATATAACTTGTTTCTATTGTCCTTCAAAATGGAGACACCCAAAGATGAATATTTTTTGTTTTTAAAGTTTCTACATATTTTCTAATAAAAGAATCTATATATTTTTCTAAATCCTCAATTCCTTCTTCTTTTAAATCTTTTAAAAATTTAAATTCTTTTAAAAATTGATTTTTATCAAAACTTCATCTTTTATCAGTTTCTAAATTTTCATATTTTGCTAATCAGTGTCTTATAATTATTAAATTTTTATCTTTCATTTAATTAAAATAGATAATTAAATCTAATCTTCAATTTTTTTATAAACTATTTGAGGTTTTGGAATTATTTTAATTTCTTTTTTATATATTTCATCTTTAAATCATTCAAAATTATCTTGATTATCCAAATGTTTAAAATCAAAAGTTTCATTGATTTTTTTATATCATTCTAAAAAGAAGAAAGAACCTAGTAAGTTTATCTTATGTATAAGGTAAATAGAAGTTTCTAGAACTTTTATTCATTCTTTTTCATCTTCTTTTATAAGTTTCCAAGGTTGTTTATCTTGTATATATCAGTTTACTTTTTGTATAAGTTCATAGTAAGCTTTTAGATAGTATTGGAAATTTACATCTTCAAAGTATTTTTCTAGTATATCTTCAATATTATTGTTCAATATACCATCAAGTAATTCATTTTTTATACTACTACCATGATATACTCATTTTGTTATATTAAATTTTTCAGAAAGTTTGCTAACTCTATACACTAAGTTTCATAAACCTCATATAAGTATATGATTATATACATCTTTAAACCTAGCAAAAGAAAAATCTCCATCTTTTCATATTTTTATATCATAGAATAGGTATAAACTTATAGCATCTCTTCCATATTCTTCTAAAAGTTGTAAAGGTTCTATTACATTTCATAAAGATTTTGACATCTTCTGTCCATCTACTGTAAAAAATCATGTTGTAAAAACTTTTTTAGGTATTGGTAAGTTTACTCATTTTAACATAGCAGGCCAGTAGATACTATGAAATTTTGCAATATCTTTTCATATTACATGATATACATTATCATCAAAATATCAAAGCTCATTAAGCTCATCATCTAAAGTTACTGTATAATAGTTAAAAAGTGCATCGTACCAAACATATACTGTATGATCTTCATCAAAAGGAAATTTTATTCAGAAAGTTTTACCTTCTCTTGATATACTAAAATCTTCAACTCATTCTTCAACAAAAGATTTTACTTCATTGAACCTGCTTTCAGGACTTACAAATCAAGGATTATCCTTATATAATTTTTTTAAGAAACTATCAAACTTTTTAAGTGCAAAAAAATAATTTTCTTCTTCTATAATATCTGGTTTTTTAAGGTGGTCAGGACATACAAGTTTTCCATCTTTTTCTATAAGATCTTTTTCTTTTTTAAAAGCCTCACAACCCACACAATAATAACCATCGTACTTATCTTTATATATATATCAGTTTTTATTTGTTATTTCTAATATCTTTTGTACAAGTTTTTTATGTTTTTCACTGCTTGTTCTTATAAAATCTGTGTATGATATATTATATTGTTTCCATACATTTTCATGGATATTGCTCATTTCATCTAGATATTCATATATATCTTTTCATTGTTCTTCTGCCTTTTCAACTGATTTTTGAGAATTTTCATCAACTCAAGTAGAAAATTTTACATCATATCATAAAGCTCTTTTAGCTCTTGCAAAACTATCTGCAATCAAAGAAGAATATACATGACCTATATGAGGTTTACCATTTACATAATATATTGGAGTAGTTATAAGAAGTTTTTTTCACATTAATAAATATTTAATTATAAACTTTTTTAATATAAAGATATAATAGTTTAAATCAAGGTTTCTTACTTTTGTATACCTTCATATTCTATAATAAATTTTGATATATCTTCATATACTTTTCAAGCAGAACATAATCACCATTGACAAGTTCTTGGTCTTGTTGCTTTTACTGCAATTACATATTTTAGATTTTCTTTTGTAGTTATTCAAACAAAGGAACCTACAGTCCATCATTTTCATTGTTGATACTTTCATTTATAAGAAATTTGTGATGTTCATGTTTTTCATCATAGAGTATAACCATCAAGTGCAAGATTTATTAGATCTCATTGATATATTGTACTATAAAGTGCATATATTATATCTTTACTGATTCTTGTTGCAAATATTTTATCTTTTATATATTTTCATATAATTTTTGTGCTATTTTCATTTTCTATTTTTTCAACAATTGTTGGTTTAAGTAAATATCAACCATTTACCATAGCAGAAAATGAAATTGCCATTTGCATCGGAGTTACAAGCAATCATTGACCAAAACTATTGTTAAAGAATCTTGCTTGTGAAAATTTTTCAAGTGCTGATATTTTTCATCTTTCTTCTCATGCTAACTGGATTCAAGTTTTTTTTCAAAGTCAAAGTTGCTTTAGATAATTATAAAATATATCTTTTCAAGTTTTAAGTACTATCCTTACCATTCATACATTACAAGACCGTTCAAGAGCATGTAAAAATGTATTATATCATTCACACTTTTTTTCCACATTTCTAATAGTATATGGTCATACTTCAATTTTTCAGTCATCTTGATAGTAGTCATACAGTCATATATCATTTGTATCTATAGCAATAGCTTCTGTAATTACTTTAAATATACTTCAAGGTTCATAAGGAGATGATATTATATGATTTACAAATGTTCTTGGTCAAAGAATGTTTTTATATATATATTTTTTAATATTTTTATCATATCTTTCTTCTGTTGTTGCAACCTGTAATTTTCATCAAGTTTCATAAAGTATGGGTATGTCATAGTATGTTTCTCACATACTTTCCTTATCTATTAAGTACTCATATTCTTTGGTTAATGGCTTTATTTTATATATATCTTTCCAATTATTTGGATTAAAATTAGGATATCAAGCAAGTGCTTTTACTTTACCATTATGAGGATTCATTATAACAACAGATATATCATCTGCCTTTAGTTCATAATAATATCTTTTTATAATCTCTTCAACTTTTTTTTGTAATGTATAATCTATTGTTAAATTTATATCTCATCAATCTTTTGATTCTTTTATATCCATAGAACTTGATCATACTTCTCATATCCATGGTGTATTCATTCACACAATTTGTCATTTTTCTCATTTTAATATATCATTATAATATTCTTCTATTCATCAAACTCAATTATCATTATTTATGTATCATATAACATGAGAAAGAAAGTTATTATGTGGATAGTATCTAAATGGTTGTTTCTTGTATCATATACCATGAAATAAGGGAACTCTATCTTGTTTTTCATCTTTATATTCATCCTTCATCTTTTTTATCTCATTTATCCGTGTAGGATTTATATGATCTGCTATTTTAACATATCTTCTTGGTCTTTTTTGCAATATTTTATCAAGATATTTTTTTGTTACATTGTCATACTTTGGATTTAATGTATTATAAAGTTGCTTTGATGTATTTGATGACATATTGTCTACATTTACATAAACATAATTATTATTTTGAATAAAAACTCAATCTATGTTTTCAACTTGTTTAATTATATTGTCATCTTCAAAAAAACCTATATATGGCCTTGTTATATAACTTTTTTTAATCATACTTGAAAGTTGATTATTTATAGTTTCTTGTAATATTCATGTTGTAATATAACTTAAATCAATTTCTTTTTTTATCTCTTGAGTATTTTGTAAGTTTCAAGTTAATAATTCAGTTTTCTTTTCTTTTTCTTCTTTGATTAGCTGTTTTCAAGACCATTTTTCTATATTTTCAACACATGTAAGTTTATTTACTTTTTCCAAACGATTTCTATCACAAAAATGATTATATAGTATTGGACCTAAAAGTTCTCATAACTTATTTTCATCCCATATTATATAGGGATCTGCATAAAGCTCATATAAATTTATATTTTCAGTAAGTGGTATTTTTTTTCAATTTTTATCTTCTAGATATATATTTCACCTTTCAGGTTCAAGGTCTGATACACTATAATGTTGCGAAAAAAGTAGTTGTCAATATTCATTTCATTTAACAACTTGAATAAAAAACAATCTTGACCATAGTATAAAAAATAGTACTGCAAAAAATATAAGTACTTTTTGATATTTATTTAGCTTTATATTAAATTGAAACTTTTTACTCATTTTATTTTTTTTATATAATAATTGTACTTCTAATTTAATAATTTTATATCAAAAATAAAGGTCATTTAAAACTTTTTATTTATACTTAAAATATAATTGAAAAAATGACTTTTATAAATATAAATTATTTATTTAATTATATATTTTAAATTATGAATTTTACATTTTGAAATTATGAATTGAATAATAAGTTTTATGATAAAAAAGATTATGATTTTTGAAAAAAAATATTAGTATGATTATCTTGAGGTGTTGATAGTGCTGTTTCAGCATATTTATTAAAGCAAAAATGATATGATGTTATAGCCTGATTTATGATTAATTATTTAGCTCCTGATTGAGAACATTGCCCAACAAAAGATGATTTAAAAACTGCAAAAGAAGTTGCCTCTTACTTAAATATACCTTTTTTTACATTTGATTATAGAGATAGTTATTCTGAAAAAGTTTTAGATTATATGTATGAATGATATAAAAAATGAATTACTCCAAATCCTGATATAATGTGTAATAGTGAAGTTAAATTTAATATTTTTTTAAAAGAAGCTATAGACTATGGCTTTTATAAAATTGCAATGTGACATTATGCAAAAATAGAAATTTGAAATGATTGACTTTACCATTTAAAAAAATGAGAGGATTCTAATAAAGATCAAAGTTATTTTTTAGCATGATTAAAACAAAATCAATTATCAAAAACAATTTTTCCTATATGAGATATAAATAAAAAAAAGGTAAGAGAAATAGCTAATGATATATGACTGCCAAATGCTAATAGAAAAGACTCACAATGAATCTGTTTTGTTTGAAAAGTAAATATGTCAACATTTTTAGAAAAGAAAATAAAACCTAAACCATGACTAATTAAAGATACTTTTTGAAATACATTATGAAAACATAAATGAGTTTATTATTATACAATATGACAAAGAAAGTGACTTAATATTTGATGACAATCTAATCCACTTTTTGTTGTTAAAAAAGATATAGAAAAAAATGAACTAATTGTGTGAGGTGAAGATAACTTAGAACTATTTGATGATAAATTATATATGACTAACTGTAATTTTTTAGCAAAAACAGATTATAAATTTCCTTTAAAGGCAAAAGCAAAAATTAGATATAGACAACCAGATCAAGATTGTATAATATATAAACAAAAAAATTATTATAAAGTAGAATTTGAAAATAAACAAAGAGCTATAGCTAGATGACAAATATGTGCAATATATATTGATGATGAATTGATAATGAGTTGAGTTATATTTTGATAAATTATATTATTAATAAACTTATTGCCATTACAAACATTCATGATATCATTCATCATATTGCTATATGGTGTTCTCAATATTCTTCAGCAGTTGGTAGCAGTTCATCTAAAGATATATATATCATTATTCATGCTACTATTGCAAAAATAAAACCAAAACTCAAATCTCAAAAAACCTTAAGTAAAAATATATATCATACAACTGCACCTATTAATTCAGCAAATCATGATAAAAATGAAAAAGTAGCTGCTTTAAATTTACTTTTTGTAGCAAAGTAAATAGGAGCTGCAACTGCTATTCATTCAGGTATATTATGTATTGCAACTGCAATTGCAATATTTATTCACAAATGTGGTTCATATATTGCTGCAGCAAAAGTTGCTAATCATTCTGGAAAATTGTGTAATGATATTGCTAATGCAGAAAAAAGTCACATTCTTATTAGTTTTTTTTCTTTTATAACTTTTTTATCTCATAAATTTTTTATATTTTTTATCTCATGTGGATTTTCATAACTTGGTACTATTTTATCAATTATTGCTATTATTGCTATTCATATAAAAAAAGCTATTGTCATGTATATGTTTGCAGTTTCTTTTCATAAAGTTAAACTTAAATATTCTAATGATTTTGGTAATATTTCCATAAATGAAACATATACCATAACTCATGCAGAAAATCATAAACTACCAGATAAAAGTTTTGGACTGAAATTTTTAGTAAAAAAAATCAAAAAACTACCTATTCATGTAGATAATCATGCAAATAATGTTAATAAAAATGCTAATAATATATTTGTTTCCATATAAAATAATTTACAAAATTAAAAAAATATATGCTAAATTACATCTTTAATATTATTTTAAATATCTTATATTTTTATTTTTTAATTTTTAAGTTTACTATCTAAATAATCTTCTTTACTCATATATTTTATTTCAAAATTTATTCAAGGTACTATAGAATCTATAGTTTTTGCAAGAGCTTTTTGTTTATCATCTTGCTTTAATAAAGTATAATTTGCTTGTGATATTATAATAATTTCAAGTGTTCCATCTTTAGTATATTCTATATTTCAAGCACTTTTAATTATTCACCTTACAACAGGTGATTCTACTTTTTCTACAAGAACTTCTTTAGTTATTTTATTTTCATTATTTTCAATTTCTTCTATTTCAATTTCTTGTAAATCTTGTTTTATATCATCCTTTTCTTCTTTTTTAGTAGTTTCCTCTTTAGTCTTTAATCCTTCATCTTTTTTGTTATTTTCAACTTGATTTGAAATCTCTTCTTTAGTCTTTGTTTCTTCTCTTTCCTTGCTACTTGTAACTTGCTCCTTGCTACCTATTAGTTCTCATCATATTATAGTTTTATAGGCAAGGGCAGGAGTAGGAAAGTTTTTGATGTTTGAATATACTTTATCAAAAAGATTTACAAGTTCTAAATTATTTTCAAGGTCTTTAGTAAGATTTTCATCTAAGTAAAGTAATATATCTTTAACAAAATTTCAAAGATCTACTCATTCTTTTTGGAATTGTTCTATTTTTGAAAATATATCATTTATATTTTTTGATTTTATAGTATCTATAAAATATATTATCTGTCTTTCTGGTGCAATTCATAGAAATTTTGTGACATTTTCAGCATCTATTGTTCATATAATACTTACTTGTTCCAAGTATTTTATAGCATCTCTAAGTCAACCATCAGATATCTTAGCTATAAGTTCTAATCATCATAACTCATATTCTATATTTTCTTGTTCTGCTATATATTTTAGTCTTTCTATAATATTTTCTTGCGAAATTCTTTGAAAATTAAAAACTTCACATCTTGATATTATAGTTTCAGGAACTTTATTTACTTCAGTTGTTGCAAGTATGAAAGTTAGATAATCAGCAGGTTCTTCCATTATTTTTAAAAGTGCATTAAATGCAGATTTTGAAAGCATATGAACCTCATCTATAACATATATTTTCTTTTTTAACATAGTAGGTGGATACATTGCTTTATCTATTATTTCTTCTCTTATCTTATCAACTTGTGTATTACTTGCAGCATCTATCTCAACAAAATCTAAAGTTTTTCAACTATTTATAAGGTTACAACTTTCACACTTATTACAAGGTTTCTCTCATTCTCAAGTGCAATTTATAGCTTTTGTAAGTATCCTTGCAGTAGATGTTTTTCAAGTTCATCTTGGTCAGAAAAAAATATATGAAGAATTTAACTTTCACTTATAAACTTCTGCATTTAAAATATCTTTTACTTGTTCTTGTCATACTATTGTATTGAAATCATGAGGTCTATATTTTGTGTAAAGTGACATATTTTTTATAAATTATTTAAACTAAACATTAAATTTAAAAAGGATAACATCTCCATCTTCTACTATGTAATCTTTTCATTGCAGTTTTACTTTACCATCTTCTTTTGCTTTTGACCAACCATTATTTTCAACTAAGTCTTTCCAATTTACAACATCAGCCTTTATAAATCATTTTTCAAAATCTGTATGGATAGCTCAAGCAGCTTCTGGAGCAGTTGCTCATTTTTTTATAGTCCAAGCTCTAACTTCTTTTTCTCAAGCTGTAAAATAATATTGTAATCATAAACTATCATAAGCTGTTTTTATAAGATGGTCTATTCAAGTTGTGCTTATTCAAAGATCATCTAAAAAATCTTTTCTTTCTTCTTCATCAAAATCCATCATATCAGATTCAAGTTTTGCACATATACTTACTACTGGTATTTTTGTGTCTTTTATTCATATAAGTTCTCTAAGTTCATTTTCACTCATATTAAGTTGTTCCTCAGAAACATTTACAGCATATATAAAAGGTTTATTTGTAAGTAGGTGAAGATCATGCAATACTTTTCTTTCTTCTTTTCAAAGTTCTAAAGTTATAACAAGATTGTTATTTTCTAGATGTTCTTTAACTTTTTCATATATTTTAAAAGTTTCCATAACTTTTTTGTCCATCTTTGCTTTTTTTTCTATACTTTTCATCTTTGTTTCTATCTTTTCAAGATCAGCAAGTATAAGTTCAGAATTTATAGTTTCTATATCATCTTTTGGATCTACTTTACCGTTTACATGATTTATATCATCATCTTCAAAAGCTCTTACAACTTGTAAGATAGTGTCAGTTTCCCTTATATTTGCAAGAAATTTATTTCATAAACCTTCTCATTTACTAGCTCACTTTACTATTCAAGCTATATCAGTAAATTCACAAGTTGCAGGTATTACCTTTTGTCAGTTAACTGCTTTTTGTATTTTTTCAAGTCTTTTGTCATTTACATTTACCAATCAAACATTTGGCTCTATTGTACAAAAAGGAAAATTTGCAGAGTCTGCACTATAACTTTTTGTTAGAGCATTAAATAAAGTACTTTTTCAAACATTTGGTAATCATACAATACCTATTTTCATATATAATTTATATTAAAGATTAAAGAGTATGTGAATTTATATTCTTTTATCTTCTTTTTTCAATTTAATATTGATTTTTTATAAAAATTTAATATATTACATCTTACATGCAGATCTAGTCAACATATGCGGGTGTAGCTCAATTGGCTAGAGCATCTGCTTGCCATGCAGAAGGTTACGGGTTCAAGTCCCGTTACCCGCTTTGCAATCAAATCTTATTAAATAACTTTAAAGAACATTAATTTGTTCTTTTTTTTAACCTTTTTTTAAGATATATGTTTATAAATAGATTAACTCTCTAAAGGAGAGGATTTATATTCTTACTATATAATAAAATGGAAAAAAAATTATTATTAAGTGCATTTGCTGTAAGTACATTGATTGCAAGTTGAACATTTGCTTATAATGGTAATCCTGGTGTTGAAAATCCAGATTGTACAGATCAAGAAAGACATGAACAAGTTGAAACTATGTTTGAAAACAAAGACTATGCTACATTTCAAACACTATTTGATTGAAAATGAGTTTCAAGAAGAATAACAACACAAGAGGATTTTGAAAAATTTGTTGAACTTAAACAAGCAAGAGAAGCTGGAAATGATGAGATTGCAAACTCTTTAGCTGAAGATTTGGGTTTATGACAAAGGAAAATGGATGGAACTTGATCAAAAATGTGAAAATGAAATGGTAGAATAAACGGAAATTGACAAGGTAGACATTCAGAAGCATGAAAAAGAGGCAATAGATAATACATTAAGCCCTAGATTGTAATTTTCTAGGGTTTTTTTATATTTAAAATTTTAATATTTTCATGGCAAGTATCTAAAAGTTTTCAATTTAAATTATATTCTTTTATTAAAGTTTTTCATTGTGTTTTAGTAAGTTCAAAAAAACATTCTACATTATTATCAAGTTTCAATAATTGTTCTATAAGTTTTCTATACAATGTTAATCAATCTTTTCAAGCAAAAAGAGCAGTAGAAGGTTCTTTTTTAGTAAAATCATCTATTTGAAAATCTTCTTTTACATAAGGTAGGTTAGAGCATATTAAAAGTTTTCAATTATAATTTTTTAAATGTTCTCATACACTAGATTTTATGAAAATATTATTTTCATTGTTTTTTTTGCCCATTTTAAGGGCATTTGTTGATATATCAGAGCATATGATTTTTTTATCTGTTAGTTCATTAAGCATATTTCATATAATTCAACTTCATGTTCATATATCAAATATACGAAAATCATTATTTTTTTTAAAAAAATCATAAGCATAATTAACCAAATATTCTGTCTCAGGTCTTGGTATAAGTGTATTTTTATCAACATATATTTTTTCTCACATAAAGTAAGTATATCAAAGTATATATTCTATAGGAATGTTATTTTCTATATAATCTTTATATTTTTTTACTATCTTTTTAAATTCATTTATAGTTACATTTTCCTGCCACTTTTTATATAATTCTTCTTCTGTAAAACAAAAAATATCTTTTAAAATAGTTTTAAGTATATACTTATTTTTAAAATTATTATCTTGGAGTATATTTTTAATATTCATATTTATTGTCAAAAATTATAAGTTTTCATAGAAAGTTTCTCCTTTTTCCATATCTTTGATTTGATATTTTCACTTATTAAATTCTTCCTCTCATAGTATTATACAGTATTTTATTCATTTTTTATCTGCATACTTGAATTGTTTTCAAAGTTTATCAGCTTTTGGATAATATTCTATATTTTTTCATTCACTTATAAGTTTTGTATATAGTTTTAATATTGCTTCTTGATTTTCTTTAAAATGTATCAAAAGATAGTTTGAACTTGTTTTTTGTTCTGTACTTATGTTTTCAAATATGTAGCTTTCAAGTCTGCTAATACCTATGCTTCACCCAACTCAAGAAAAAGAAGATTTTTTATCTATAAAAGTTGTAAGTTTTTCATATCTTCATCAACTTGCTATAGAACCTAAAGCTCTTTCTCATTCTATAAAAGTTTCAAATACTATTCAAGTATAATAATCTAAACCTCTCATTATAGATAAATTTATTTTTACTTTATCTTTCATTCATAGATTTTCTAAAAATTCTAATATACTTTCAACTTCTTGTATTCATTCATTCCAAATAGTATTATCTATGTCAAGTTTTTTTACATCTTCTATATTAAAACTTTCTATATTTGTAAATTCCAATATCTTTTCTTGTTTTTTTTTATCTATATTTAAGTTTTCAAGTTCTTTAATAAGTTCTTCTTTTGATATTTTATCTTTTTTGTCAATTATATTTGTAATATTTTCTTTTATTTTTTCCAATTCAATTTCTTTTAAAAATCAAGAAATAAGCTTTTTATGATTTATGTTTATAAAAGTATTTTTATCTAAATTTATAGTTTTAAAAACTTTTTCTAGAGTAGTCGCAAGTGTAAAGATAACTTCAGCATCATAAAATAAGTGTCAAGAATTTCAATCTCTATCTTCCCATATAACATCTATATCAGCTTGGTAAAATTCTCTAAATCTTCATCTTTGTGCTCTTTCTCATCTTCGTACTTTTTGAATCTGATTTCTTTTAAACGGAAAAGTAAGCTTATCTTTATTATCTA
>JASMTN010000032.1:0-18090 GCA_041694255.1 Candidatus Altimarinota bacterium | reverse complement strand
TTGACACAAAAATTTTACAAACAATCTGAAAATGGTCTTTGATTAGGCCTATATCTTGTAGACAATATTACAAAAATACTTAATTATAAATTGTCTATCAAACAAGAATGAGAAGATTTTATTGTTAAGGTTGAGTTTTAAAACTACTCAATACTTTTATTAAAATTTGTCCATAAAGTATAATACTTGTTTGTTCTAAAATTTACATGCATAATATAATCCTTATCTGTTTTCTTAAAAATGAGCAAAGAAGCCATTCTTTCATCTTCTAAATACTCATATCAAAGACTTTCTATATAATCTACTAATACATTAAATGAGCTATTGTCCTTTGGATTTGGTTTTGCAATATACACTTCAGGATTATTTTGCAGTTTTACAAAATCTTTATCAAAAAAAGTTATTTGAGCAAATCAATAAATGCTCATAAAAGGATTGTAAACTCAAATTTTAACAATAGATACAAAACTTAACAATAAAGTAACTCAAATAACAAAAATTATTGATCATATCGTATATTTAGTTTTCTTTTTCATAGTTTATTTTTAAATTATATAAAATTAATTAACATTATAGATATTGTTACTAAAATAATCATTATACTCCATATTGTAATATTTTTAGTATTATTTTCTATTTTTGAGCTACTTATCAAATATATAAAAAACACAAAGAAAGGAGCATTTGACAGAATAAAATTAAACTTTATTTCGTTTTTGGATGAGAAATAAGCTAAAGATAGCAGACAAATTGCAGTTATTATAGCAACGATATATTCTTTTATTTTCATAAATTGTTTTGAAATAATAAAATTACTGTTCTATAGACCAATGGTGGATGACTTCTCAAATCTCCAAAGCTTTATCTGTTCAAAACATTTTCCATCCAACTTTCTCACCAGGTTTTTGTACAAAATTGTAGTATCATACAGGTTTATACTCATTGTTTTCTTTTTCCAATTTTACTAAATAAGAATAGTGTCCATCTTCAAAGATAACTACTGCATCAGAATTTATATTTATTTTTCAATTTTCTTTCTTGGCAACTTCATCTTGAGTTTTTATAAATCTTATATCTACAACATACCAATTTCAATTTGTAGGTTCTTTTTCAAAATCTGAAACTATATCATTGATATTATCTTTGATATGATTTACTTCATCTTTGAAAGATAGTGTTTGTCCTGTTTTTACCTCATCCAAACGGTTTATAGTTAAAGAACTTTTATTTACTGTTTGTTGGTTTTTGTCTGTAATGTTTGAAATTATTGTATATTCTTTATCTTCTTTTCTTAGAATGTTGATTTTTACAGGTGTTTGTTTTTGATTATAGTTATAATTTCATTTTTCTATAATATTTTGATTTTCATATACTTTATAATCTATCTCAACTGGCCAAGCTACTTTTTGTGAATCTATTGCTTCGTATGTAATTTCTATATTGTTGCTATCAGCTACAGATGAGATATGAAACTGATTTTCAATATTTCACATAATTTGTTTTGATGTATTATCTTGCTTATCTTGTAAAGGGAAAGTGTTTATACATTCTCTTTGTGAACAGTCTATAAGTTTATTACTTTCATAATAGTAAACTCATAAAAAAATAATTATTGTAAATATAAAAATTAATATAAGTTTAATATTGTTATTATTCATAATTATATATTTTTAAATTTAAAACTATATATAATAATACTATTTTTTTTATAAAAATGTGACATTAAACTTCACCTTCTTCAAATAGAAAAATATCATCTATAGGAGTTTTTAAGATGATAGATATTTTTTTTGCAAGTTTTAAAGAAGGGTTGTATTTTCATTTTTCTAAAAAAACTATAGTTTCTCTTCTTACTCCTGCTTTTACGGCCAGGTCTTCTTGTGTTAGACTGTATTTTGCTCTAAGTTCTTTAATCCTTGTTTGCATATTATTCTCATTTTTTTTCTAAAATATAGTTTGATATACTTTTTATGATAACTCAAGATATAAGAGCAATAATCAAAAATATATTTACTTCAACCTCTCCATTTAGTCAGCTTAATATAGTTTCATACACTATTCATATTGTCAAAACAAAAGACATCATCCAAGCAGCATTTCTTTCAGATATTGCTTCTATCTTGTGTTCTCTTTCGTCTTTTTCAAGAGTAAACATAATAGGTATAATATCAATAGCAAGCAACATCAACCATCATAAAGTAATATATATTCTTTGTAAATCTGTCCAAAATTCAAAAACTTGAAGTAAAGTCAAAATTCAAATCATAGCAAATATATAAATCCATCATTCTAATTTTCTGGGAGTTACTCACCATCAACCATATTTTCTTCTTTGAAACCATTCTTTTTTTGCTAATAACATTTTTTATAAGTTAATATTTAAAATTATTTATTATGATAGTATAATTTTCAAGCTATAAAGCTAAATATCATAGTTAAAGATAATACTCAAAAAAGAATATTTGAATTTACTATTGAAGAAAATTTATCTATCCAAAAGAAAAGATTTAAAACAATAAAAGTTATGAACCAACTAAATCAAAAAGCTTTATAATTTATTAACTTTGTTCTTTCATCTTCCAAAGGTTCTTGATTTTCAGCCTTTTTTTTAAATATTATAGACATAATAATCATTATAGTTCAAGTATTCATAATGGCATTTATTATATATTGTTCTATATTGTCTATAAAAGTCATTAAGCTGATTCAAGCTATAATACAAATAATTCATAAAAACATTAGATAATCATACTTTTTCATTTTTTGTAAATTAAAAGTTAAATTTATATAACATTATGTTATATATTTCTAATATATATTTTTATATAAATTTCAATAGTTTTTTTAATTTTCTTCAACTTCCAATGTTTTTCTAATGTTTTTAATATCTTCGATATATCAAAGACTATTTGGATCAGCAACAAAATAAGAAACTATTATAAAGTATCAATTACTTTCAAATATATTATAAATTGTTTCTGTTCAAAGTCCTGATTTAATTTTATATTTATAAGCTTTTTTTCAATCAATTCTAAATTCTTCAGGGGATTCTATTTTTTCTTGTATATTACTTATATTATTGTATTTATTTTGCACAAAATTTTCAATATCTCTTCCTTTTTTTTCTTTAGTATATGCATAGAAAGTATAACCATCTGTTATTTCTGTATTTTTTTTACTATCAGGTCATATATAAGTTACCTTTGCTCTACCAGATTCATGGCTAACTTTAGCTTTAGAAGGATATCTAAATATAACATTTGCATTTGAATCAACATGAGCAACAAAATTTGCATGGTCAATTGAATTATCTCATGTATTTGATTGTTGGTTATTTTCTTTTGAAAAAAATTGTGTACATCATGTTAGAAATATTGATAATGCAATATAAAAGAAAAATAATAATATTTTATTCATATTTATATTATTAATGTTTAAAAATTGCTTTAATGCTAAGTATATTAAGAATAATTTCAATATTTTTATGTAATTATATATTTATCTTTTTTAACCTTTTTTTAACCTTGAAAAATATAAAACTGTAACTATTATAAATTTGTTTTATTTAACTTTATAAAATATTTAATTATGAAACAAAATATTAAAGAAAATATATTATATTCTATTATATGATTATTAATTATTTTATTAGTAGGTTATTATATGTATAATAATTCTAACAACTCCAATAATCAAGTTGACTCTAATAATTGACAAGAATATCAAAAAGAATCTAGTAAAATAGAAAATTTAAATCCTAGATTTACTCAATGATCTTTATCTATAAATGAATTAAATAGAATAAAAGATAATTCTTTTATTGAATGACCTGAAGATGCAAGAATAACATGGTTAGAGTATTCTGATCTAGAATGTCCTTACTGTAAAAGACAAAATGATCAATGAGTTATATCACAAGTTATGGATGATAATAATTGAAAAGTTAATCATTCATTTAAAAACTTTCCTATAATTAGTTTGCATCCATCAGCTAAAAAGTGAGCTAAGGTGCTTCAGTGTGTTTGACAATTAGAAGGTGCAGAAAAATATCATGAATATATGGATAATGTATTTTCTAATTTAAGTAATTTTACAGAAGATAACTATAAACAAATAGCTTACAATATGTGAATATCTGAAGAAGATATAGATTCTTGTTATAATTCACAAGAAGCTTCTAATGAAGTTGAAAAAAGCTTAAATGAATGAAAAAATATATTTTGAATAAGATGAACACCATGAAATGTTCTTATTGACAATGAAACATGAAGGTATGTTGTTATACAAGGTGCATATCCTGTAAGTTCATTTAATGATGTAATATCAAAGATGATAAAATAATAAGAATCACCTTACTTGGGTGATCTTTTTTTATTTGATTTTGTAAGTAAAAAATTTATAAGTTTCTTATATTTATAACATAACATATTAAAAATGAAAAATATATATATACTTATATTATTTGTATTTTTAGCTTCTTGTACAAACCAAGAAACAGCTAATGAAAATATGGAAAATAACAATACCAATGAACAAATAGAAAATGAAATGGAAAATAGCTTTTCTTGAGATAACCAAAATTCAAATGAAGATACAACAAATAATAAAGTAGAAAAACTTGATGCTAGCTATAAAAACCCCAAAACAGAAGTTGATATGGTAATAAATTATTCTTTAAATGAAAATAATACTATAGAATCTATCAATGTTAATGCAACAACATTTGATGTTAGTGAATTTAATGAAAAGATACAATATCTTGTATGAGAAGATATAGAAGAAGCAGAAGATGTATATATATCAGGAAGTTCATTAACAAGTGAAGCTTTTGTAGATACTATTAAAAATAGATAAAATGTACAATTTTTCTAAAAAATGCCTTTGATCAGAACTTAAAATTACAATTTTTGATAAATTTGTTGATAAAAACATTATAGAAAAATGCTTTTTTGAAGTTGAAACATTTGAAAATAAATATTCAAGATTTAAAAAAGATAACTTTTTATATAAACTAAATAAAGATAAGTTTGCTTATGCAGATAATGATTTATTGTCTATGATAAAGCTTTCTAAAAAAATATCTGAAATTTCTTATTGATACTTTGATATAACTGTACTTCCTTTTTTAGAAAATATATGATATGGTATAGAAAATAAAAAACTTAAAGAAAACTACTGATATAAAAATATTAAAATAACTGAAGATAAACAAATAATACTTGAAAATAATGTTAGTATAGAATTATGAGCAGTTTGAAAGTGATATATGGTAGATACAATTTATAATATATTAGATAAAAACTATAAAAGTTTTCTTATAAATTTTTGATGAGATATAAAAGTAAAATGAAATCATAAAATATATCTAGAAGATCCTTTAAAGCTTTGAAAAAGTTTAGGTTACATAGAACTTGAAAATAGCTCTATTGCTTCTTCTTCATGAAATAGAAGACAAATAAAAGATTGAAATCACCTTATAAACCCTAAAAAAGATTTAGAGCAAGATAAAATTGCTGTATACACAACACATAAATTATCTAGTTTTTCAGATATATTATCTACTGCAATATTTGTAACTCCATTGGAAAAAGCAATAGACATTATTGAAAAAACTAATTGATTGCAAGCTCTTATGATAATGAAAGATGGTAGTATATATAAAAGTAAGTGATTTAATTTCAAAAAATAATCAATGATAAAAAATGTAAAAGTTGTACCTTGATGTATAAGTTGTAGAACTTGTGAAAATTTATGTCCAAGTGTTTTTAAGGTAAACCCAAAATCAAAAGTTATAACAAATGACTTTGAATGAAAAGAATCTGAAATTTTACAAGCAGAGCTTATGTGTCCTGTAAATGTTATAAAAGTTGAAAAAGAGTGAGATATTAAATAAAGCTACATTAAAACATAAAAAATACTTAACAGATGATGTTTTGGAACTTACATTTGATACTGAAAATTTAAGTTTTAAACCAGGTCAATATATAAGTTTACAAGCAAAAGATAGTTTATGAGATTTTTCTCGTTCTTATTCTATATCATCTTGATGAAAAGACTTTTTTGTATTGAATGTAAAACTTGAAAAAAAATGAAGATGATCAACTTATTTTAAAAAACTTAAAGTTTGAAAACAAATAACTTTCCTATGAGCTTTGTGAAATTTTACTTTACAAAATACAAAAAGAAAAAAAGTTTTTATAGCAACATGAACATGAATTGCTCCTATGATTGCTATGTTAGATAAGCTACCAAAAGAAGTTGAAAAAACTGTTATCTTTTGAGTAAGATATGAAAGAGATCTTTTTTATAAAGAAAAACTTGAAAGTTATCCAAATACAAAAGTTATTATAAAAGTTTCAAGGCCAGTAAGTTCAAGTATTAATTCCTGAAGAGTAACTGATGAATTATGAAAAATTTGAAAAGAAGATGAAGTATATATTTGTTGAAATCCTAATATGGTAGAATCAGTTAAAAAGAAACTTTTAGATAATGATTATAATGAAAAATTAATATTTAATGAAAACTTCACAATATCAAGAACTTATCCATGATTTTTTAAGGATATATGGTTCAATGGTAATATACCACATTTAAATAAATTATCTTGGACAGTTATACTTTTTTCCCTTATTATAATACCTTTTACATGGTTTTATGTTAAACTTAATGGAAGTTTATATTCAAATTTTCTATTTATAGATAATTATATGTGATTTTTATATGATCTAAGTTGGTTTGCTCTTGTTTTTGTTATGATTATAAGACCACTTTCTGATATATTCCCTAGTATTTGATTTTTCAGAAAACTTACAACTTTAAGAAAAGCTTTTTGAATACTTTCAGCAAGTATTATAGTTACAAACTTTATATGATCATCTTATTTTAATCCAGCAAAACTTGCAACTTACTTGACATTACAAGGTTGGAGTTTATATATGCCAGCTATAACAAAACTTAGTGAGATAACAGCTATTATTTTATTATTAACTTCAAATAGACTTTCTCAAGAAAAACTTTGAAAATATTGGAAAAAAATACAAAGATCAAGTTATATATATTTTATAACCTGATGAATAGTTGCTTGATTGTATTTTCCTTGGAAGGTATATCCTTTAATGGCTATTGTTATTATACTTTGGTTTATAGCTTTATTTAAAAATAGATATTTTAATAATTAATTTTTTATATCTTTTCAACAATTTGAACAATAAGGCATTCATTTTACAGTAAGTTCTTTACAATGAGGGCATTTAATTTGTATTTTGTTTGAACATAATGGACAGTAAGGTTTTTTAATATCAACCTCATTACCACAGTTTGGACATTTTTTATCTGCTATAAATCTTTTTATAATATTTTCTTTGCTATAAAGTCTTTTTTGTATCTTATATACTATAAATCAAAATATTCATACTATAAATACAGGCCATAAAAATTGGATTAAATATATAGCAGGTTCAAATGCACTTAGAAAAGATATTATATATTCTGCAAATTTTTTAGGTATGATATCCCATAAGAACCATATTGTTATCTGTAAAAGTAAAAGTCCATAAGCAAAACTTGCAACTGAAAATATAATTGAATAAGGACTATTTTCTTTTTTCAATCTAGAATATATCTTATATACTATCAAAAATACTGTAATTGCAAATATAAATGATAATACTGCAATATATAGTCTATATAGAAGATAAAGTCTATCATATTCTTTTTCTACTGATTTTAACTTTTGTTTTAGATCATATATTAGTTTAGAATTTGAACTTATCAAACTTGCAATTTGATTTTCTTTAAGTGTAATATTTTGTTCTGTATTTTCTATATCTTGATTCAATTCTTGTATTTTATATTGAATAGTTCATTTATCATATATTTTATTATCTTCATTTGCAATATCTTCAGTTAGTGAAGTATTATAGTCTTCTTGGTAATTTTGTATCTGTCTTTCTTTTGTGCTTATGGTTCTTTCAAAAGAGTTTATACTTTTTTTAAGATCTACTATCTTTTTATAATCATCTTCAAGGGTATTATACTCATTTGTAAAGTCAAACTTTGGATATGAAGATGTAAGTTCATAGGAAGAACAAGCATCAAAGTAGCTATAACTATTTTCATTTTCAAAAGTATTTACAAGTTTATCTAGACAATAAGGTGTTTTATCTGGTCTATCAGGTATATTTTGTATGATGCTTATTGTCCATTGTCCAGTTCATATAATAGCAAAGAACATAAGAACAAGCAAGAAATATCATCATTTAGTAGTTTGCTTTTCTGTAAGTTCTTCTCATATACTATGTTTTGTGGTTTGTTTAGAAGAAAATAGCTTTTTAATAGGATTAAACATTTTAATTTAGTTAATAGTAAAAATAAAAGTATAGTAAAAAAATGTATTTTAAAGTCAAGGTATTTACTCCCCCTTAAATAAAACCCTAAAAACTCAAAGTATAACTATAATATCCATCCAAACAGACCAGTTTTGAAACCGATATAGGTCAAGTTTTGCTTCTTCTTGAAATGGCAGATCTCTACCAAAAACTTGTGCATACCCTGTAATTCACGGTTTGGCAGCTAAAAGCCTTTTTTGCCATCTTTCATACTTTTCAACTTCTTCTTGTATGTGTGGTCTTGGTCAAGCTATACTCATATCTCACTTTAGCACATTGAAAAACTGAGGTATCTCATCAAGTGATGATTTTCTTAGTATCTTTCACCAAGATTGTATCCTAGGGTCATCCTTCATTTTAAAAAGCACATCATCTCTTTCACTTTTGCTTTTAAGTTTTTTCTTTAATTTCTCAGCATCCTTTACCATAGTTCTAAACTTGTATATTTTTATTTTCTTTCATCATTGTCAAACTCTCTCAGATACATAGAAAACTGCTCACTTATCATGCAAATATATCCGTAGTATTATAATTATATAAAGCCAAGAAAAAGCTAATATAAATAGTAATGAAAATATAATATCAAATAGTCTTTTTGCAACTTTCCACCATCATTCAAGTGGTGAAGCTTTGTACTTCCAAGATATCATAGGTCAGATCCTTTCCTGGTGATATAGTATATCTTCAAGAAAATTTACATCTGGTATGTGATATACTTCTATTTGTCTAAATCTTGCAATATCCATTATCTCTTCAATAGTATCAGAGTCTATGTTTCATACCAAAAAAATAATATCAAACTTTCTAATATCATCAAATTCTTTAAATTCCTCTATCTTGTATATATCATAATTTACAAACTTTTCTTTTATATTCTTAAAAAATTTTGTTTTATAAATTCAAATCTCATAAGGTTTTTTCTTTTCAAGCTTGCTATTAAATAAATTTACTATAAAATCTGATATTAACAAAACTAAAAAACTTACAATAGCAGACCATATTATAATAAGCCTTGAAATTCAATTTTGAAATATAAATTCTTGTCAAAAATATGCTATAAAAGTTATCATAATAAACCAAGTTGTAAAAACTTTAATAAATTTATTATAATAATTGTGTATAGGACCTTTTATCTTATATAAACTAAAACTAAGTCCAAGCAAAGGAAATAAAAATGCAGCAATCAATCCAAAGATCATAGTTTCCATAAAATCTATATAAGGAATATCAAGCTGTATAAAAAGTATTCCATCAGTTATAGATCTTAGATTATATACAGTAAAAAATATAAAAGCAATAATTATAAAATGTAATATTGGCCTTAAAAGTCTAAGAGTTAGCATATTATTTATATTACTAATAAATGTTTATAATTTATATAAAAAAAGTAAAGTTTCAACTTTTATTGTAATATTTTAGATGTTGAAAAAAAGTATAAAAATGATATAATGCAATTTCAATTTAAAATTAATAATTACTTATGCCAGTAAGAAAAAAAAGTAGATTTAAAAAAATCTTCTTAAGAAGCAAAAAAAGGGGAAGACCTAAAAAAAATAAACCTTATATAAAACTCATAATAGCTTTGTTAATTATATTTATAACAATACCTTCAATAGTTGGTTATATGTGGTTTAAGAAAAATATTCTTGATAAAGTTCCTGATGTATCAAACATAGAAGATGTTGTTTTTTCACAAACTACAAAGATAACTGATAAAAATGGTGAATTATTATATAGAGTTTTTGATGAAAACAGAAAGTATGTAGGTATAGACGATATATCTTCTAATGCGCAAAATGCAATAATTGCAATAGAAGATAAAGGATTTTGGGAAAATCCTTGAATAGATCTTAGTTGAATTGCAAGAGCTTGAATACAGGATATCTTTTTTGGTAAAAGGCAATGAGGTTCTACACTTACACAACAATTAATTAAGAACTTACTTTTAACAAATGATAGAACTATTACAAGAAAACTTAAAGAAGTTGTACTAGCTTTCCAATTAAATGATTATCTTACAGAAAAAGTTAATAAACAATATAGATGATTAACACAAGAGCAAGCTAAGAAAAAAGTTAAAGAAAATATACTTGAAATGTATTTAAATTATGTTTTCTTTGGTAATAATTCTTATGGTATACAAGCTGCATCACAAACTTATTTTAAAAAAGATTCAAATAATCTTACTATTCTTGAATCATCAATATTAGCAAGTATACCAAAATCTCCTGTTAACTATAATCCAATATTAAATAGAGAAAATAATTTATGAGAGTTGAATATATATTCAGCATCTTGAGATAGAATGGCTTTAACATGAAATTTTAAAGATCTTGTAAAGGAATCTTATATATCTTATCTAGAAGATCAAACCTTTGTTATGTTAAAAAGTGAACAAGATATTATAAATGCATTATCTCCAGATAACTTATATTATAAAAATACACATATAAGATATACTCCTTGAAGAAAAGATCATGTACTTGCAAGGATGTATATAGATTCATATATTGATAAAACTCAACTTATACAAGCACTAAAAGAATCATTTGATAAAAAAATACATGCTCAAAGGGTTGATATAAAAGCACCTCATTTTGTATTTTCTGTTCTTAAGGAACTTGAAGAACAATATTGAAAAGAGTTAATAGAAAAAGCTTGATGGACAATACAAACATCACTTGATCTTGATATTCAAAAAATAGCTGAAAAATCTGTTTCTAGTTTTTCTTGATACTTAGCAGATAAATGAGCAAATAATTCTTCTTTACTTTATGTTGATAGTACAAATTGAGATGTAATAGCTTATGTTTGATCTCAAGATTATTATAACAAGGATATAGATTGACAAGTAGATATTATAAAAGCAAAGAGACAGTCTTGATCTGTTATGAAGCCTCTTATATATACAAAAGCTTTTATTGAAAATAATAGATTAACTCCAGATACTCCAATATATGATACAGAATTTGATATAGCAGAAGATTGAAATACTTTCAATAATTTTGACTGAGAATTTGACTGAATAATGCCTATTAAAAAAGCACTTGCCCATTCTAGAAATATACCTGCTGCAAAGATGTACTTTCTATGAGGATGAGAAACAAAAGTCAAAAATTTTTTACAATCTATAGGTTTAGATACAATATCAGATAATGTTTACTATGGTTACCCTTTATCCATATGAGCTACAGAAGTTAGAATGATAGATATGGCACAAGCCTATAGTAATTTAAGTAATATTGACTCGCCAGTTGATATAAATCCTATACTTAAAATAACATGACCAAATGGTAATTTAATATATGAAAAAAAACCTAAACAGGTTGAAAGGATAATTCCAAAGGATATTGTTAGTTTTCTTTGGTATATACTTTCAAACCCTAATCATAGACCATCTTGATGGAATTCAATAATGCAAATTGCAGGTTTAAATATTGCTACAAAATCATGAACTACAAATATTATAGACCCTAAAACCTGAAGAAAACTTCCAAGAGATGGTTGGTTTATATGATATACTCCATCAAAAGTATTTGTTTCTTGGGCTGGTAATACAAAATGAGAACCTATGAATGCTGATTCTTATGGTGGTTGGACGGCTTGAAAGGTATGGAATGATTTTGTTAAAAGACTAAAAGAAAAAGAGCTTATTCAGAAAGAAACAATGTCTTTAAAAGGAACAACATCTATATATGTAAATACTATAAATGGTAAAAGATCTTCAAAAGATACTCCTGTACAAGTTTCATCAAAAACAATAGCTAGAACAGATGGTATACCTTTAAGTGATGATTGACAAACTGTAAGTATGATAAAAATAGACACAATGTGTAATGGTCTTGTAAGTAAATATACACCAAAAGAAGATGAAAAATATGCTTACATAATAAAAGATCCTTTATCTCATAGACCAAATGATGGTAGGTGGCAAGAGCCAGTTGATGATTGGTGGAATGAAAAATGAAAAAAAGAGTATGAAAATATATTTAAAGCACCTGTTTTACTTAAAGAACCAACAGAAATTTGTAAAGAAAGAGAGGTTATTGCTGAAAAATGACAATTAGAATTTACTATAAATTATCCAAATAATAATAATGATGTTGCAAAAGTTTTTGATCTTTGGTTGCAAATCAATAATACTCCTTTTGATCTAAAAACAGTTGAGATTTATCTTGATAATAAACTTGTTCAAAGTTGAAATTATGAAAATAATATAGTTTGAGTTTATCTTGATAATAAAACAGTTATTTGAGTACATAATATGAAAGTAAAACTTATAGATGAAAAATGATACTCTCAAACAAAACAAATTACTATTAATGTTTTATCAAATGACAATAAAAAACCTTTTTTAGATGAGATAAGGGAAAGATGAGAAGAGTTTATATATGTTTTCAAAGATGAAAATTCTAGGGTTTTATGATGAAAATTATATTGTGATGGTGATGAAAAAAGATTTAAGGGATCTATAGCTATATGATCATCTAAAAACTGTGATTATGATGTTATAGATTATTATTGAAATTGATATTAATTATAATTATAATGAAAAAGAAATTGCTTAATATAATACTATTTACTAATTAAAAAATAAAAATGAATAAACTTATAATAACTGCAAATCCTTCAAGTAAATGATTTACTCATAAAATAGCAGATAAGATAGCACATATTTTAGAGTCAAGATGAGATAATGCTGAAATAATAGACACTTATTCTAAAGAATATAAACAAGATTTTCTTACTTATGAAGATAAATCAGAAATGTGAAAGTTATCAGAAACTACAAAGTCTATACAGTCTAAGATAAAAGCTGCAGATGAGCTTATTTTTGTTTTTCCTGTGTGGAACGGTGATGCTCCTGCAATACTAAAAAATTTTATAGACTGTAATTTCATAGCAGGGTTTGCATTTAAATTTGAATCATGATGAAAACATACAAAACTTTTGGAATGAAAAAAGTTTAAAATATTTACTACATCTTGAGCACCATCTTTTGTTTATGAAAATATTATCCCTATATGAGAACTGTGGGCTAAAAAAATGGATTTTTGTTGATTAGATTTTCAGTGATGTCATATATTTTGAGATATAGATAGAACTAAAACTCAAAAAGAAAAATACTTAGAAGATATAGAGAATTTAATTTAAAACTATTATTTATGAATATATATGAAAATATAATAAAAACATTAGCTGATCTTAAAGATGATGAATTAACAAATGATAATCTTCATAAGATTAAAAAAGATATATCTAAATTTTATAATGTTCAGCATCTTCCAACAAATATACAGCTACAGAAAGAATATAATAAACTTGTTGAATCATGAGAGATTGTTTGAAATAAAAAACTTAAGTTTTTACTTATGAAAAGGAAGATAAGATCATTGTCTTGAATAGTTCCAATACAGGTTTTGACTAAACCTTGGCCTTGTCCATGACAATGTATATTTTGTCCAAATGAAACTATAATGCCTAAAAGCTATATAAGTTCTGAGCCTTGAGCAATGAGAGCACTTTTAAATCAGTTTGATCCATTAAAACAAACATTTAATAGGCTTTTGTCATTGCAAAATACATGACATAATACTGATAAAATAGAAATGATAGTTTTATGAGGTACTTTTGATGCTTATTCAAATGATTATAAAATTGACTTTATAAAAAAACTTTATGATGCTTGTAATACATTTGATTCTATAAAGAAAAAGTTTAATGGTTCTTCTTCAAATCCTAAATCTGCAAGGTTTACTATTGATTTAGACAAGTTAGACATAAAGTTGTCAAAGTCTTTAGAGGAAGCTCAAAAAATAAATGAAACATCTGCAAATAGAATAATATGACTTACTGTTGAAACAAGACCAGATATGGTAATAGATAAAAATGTCCAATTTTGGAGACAACTTTGAGTAACAAGAATAGAAATGTGAATAGAATCTGTTTTTGATGATGTACTTGATGCAAATAAAAGATGACATAAATTAAAAGAAATAAAAAAAGCTATACATATTATGAGAAAATATTGATTAAAATTTTCTGTTCATATGATGCCTTGACTTTATAAATCTAGTTTACAAAAAGATATAGATAATTTTAAAATATTATTTGAAGATCCTTATTTGCAACCTGATGAGTTAAAATTTTATCCTACTTCTGTTATTCCAAATACTGAACTTTATGAGCTTTATAAAACTTGAGAATATAAGGCTATGGAGGATAAGGATATAAAAACTATAATAAAGGAAGTTAAAGAAAATTACATCCCTCCATATACTAGGATAAAAAGATTGATAAGAGACATTCCTTCATGAGAAATAGTTGCATGAAGTTCTATAACAAATCTTAGACAAATAGTTGTTAATGATCTTAAAAAAGAACTTAAAAAAGATAAAGATTTGCAAAAAAAATATCATAAAAGATTATATAATGATCCCATAATTGAAAATGTTGATGACTTTGAAAATATAAAGGTTGATGATTTTAAATTTGATACACTTATTTTTAAGCAAAAAGATACTGAACTTGTGCATAATAAAGATATGATTTGTCTTTGTACAAGATGTAGAGAGATAAGAAATCAAAAAGAATCTTGAGATATAATACTTGTTATAAGAAAATATAAATCTTCTGTATGAGATGAATATTTTGTAAGTTTTGAAGATAATAGTTGATATCTTATAGGTTTTACAAGATTATTATTGCCTTTTGAAGACTATGCTGATTATCCATGACTTTGAAAAAATGTAAGTATCATAAGAGAACTTCATGTTTATGGATTACAAGAAAAGATTTGAAGAAAATGAATTATAGCACAACATAAAGGTTTTTGAACAAAACTCATGCAAATGTGAGAGTATATAAGTAAACAAAATTGATTTGATAAGATCTCTGTAATATCTTGAGTTTGAGTTAGATGATTTTATGAAAAGATAGGTTATCACCTTGAATGAACTTATATGGTTAAAGATATTTAATTTTTATAACTGTCATTATCCAGCTCAAGGTGAATTGCGAAGCAAGAGAAGGTGCCCTGGGGTACAAGGTGAATTGCAAAGCAAGAGAAGGTGCCCTGGGGTATGACTGGATAATCTATAAAATAAAGATATTTAAAAACAATAAAATAATATGTTTGATTTTTTAAATAATTACTTAATTGATGGGACTATTATATTTGTCTTAATTTTGATATTAACTTTTCTACAAAAATATTATTATAAGATACTTTTTTACTTAAAAAGATATAAATTCTTAAAACATACTGTTTCTTTTATCATAAGAACTTGAGTTATCATACATGAGTTTGCACATGTTTTTTTTGCTTTTTTATCATGAGCAAAGATACAAGAGATAAAACTTTTTGAAAAAACTTGATGATATGTAAAGTACTCTTATAAAAACTACATACAAGCAATGGCAGAAGGGATGAATTCTTTTTCTTACTGGATACTTTTGATTTTAAACCAAATTTGAATATTTCTTACATCGTTATGACCTTTGATATTGTGAATATGATTAAATTATATATTTTGGTACTATCTTATCTGACTTGATTTACAAAATTTTCAAGATTTTAATAACATATTAGAGTATATATGATATTTAGACATTGTCTATTTATTTGTCTATATTCTTATTATCCCAAGTTTTGTACTTTCTTGGAAAGATATATCTCATTTTATAGTTAGCAAACAAAACAATATCATAGCAACTTTTATTTGATCTTTTATCAATATTTTTATTTTTATTTTATTTATGATGCTTTTTAGTTTAACTTTACATTATTTTATACTTTTTGTTATATGATTTTTGCTAAGTTTTAGTATATTGTTGATTGTTTTAATGTTTTATATATTTTTTAATAAAAAAAATAATTTATATTAATATACATTAAATTACTTTAAAAGCATTTATTTGACATATTTTAAATTAAATTTATAATTTCCTTATTTATGTATATTATATATTTTAATATGGAAAGGAACTTGTTTGATAATGTTATTGATTCTATTGAAAAGTGTCCTAATTGTGAGGAACAATCTTATCATAATTGAGTTTGTGAAAGTTGTGGTATATGAAAAGTAAATACTATAAAATCAGAATTATGAGAAAAAATTAATAATACTAAAAATAATATTAAAGATAACTTTACTGAAATAAAGGTTAACTTTAAGTTTAATTATAGAAATTATAGTTCTTATAAATTGATTATTATAGGCAACAAGGTTCATGAAATTCATTTTAAAGTTAATCAAAATAATAGGAAAATTAAGAAATTTAAAGTTATTTTTAATTATGACTTTTTAGAAAAAGAAATTAAAGAAACACATTTTCAAGAAACAGAAAAGGATGAAAGAGAAAAAATACTAGGTGTAAATAAAATATCAAATATAAAAATAATAACAATGCAACCGAAAGTTAAAAATTGATATTGAAGAAAAAATCATCCAAATTATTACTCTTTTTTAGGTGTAAATAATGAAAATTTAAAACTTTTTATAGATATTATTCTCAAAGAATATTATAATATAAAATAAAATTTAAGTAAATCTTATCTTGAAAAAAGATAGTAAATTATTATTATGGTTAGAACATGTTGGTGAGATGGGTGAGCGGTTTAAACCACTTCCCTGCTAAGGAAGCGTACCCCCTGCGGTACCGAGGGTTCGAATCCCTCTCTCACCGTATTTATGGCACCGTAGCTCAGGGGTTAGAGCGATCCTCTCATAAGGGATAGGTCGGTGGTTCAAATCCACTCGGTGCTATTTATGTAGTATTTATTTCGTTGTTTATATAAATAGCTGAAATAAATATTATATAATATTTTATTTTAATGAACTATATTGATGGCAAAGAAATGACACGTAATGCAAATTTGATTGCAATGTAAAGAATGTGGTAGATTAAACTACACAACTACTAGAAATAAACTTAATGTGCCTACAAAATTAGAATTAAAAAAATATTGTGGACAATGTAGAAAACATACTTTACATAAGGAAAGACAAAAACTTAAGTAAAATTTATTTATCAATTTAACTAAAAATTAAATGTTGAAAATTAGACTAGCAAGACATGGTAGAACTCATAGACCATTCTTTAGAGTAGTTCTTACAGAACATTCAAAACCTGTAAAATCAGGTTTTCAAAAAGTTTTATGATGGCATGATCCTATTAATCATAAACAAGAGATAAATGTTGAAGAGATTAAAAAATATGTAGCAAATGGAGCTCAATTATCTGAAAGAGTTGCTAGACTTTCTTATAAAGTTTCAAATGATGAATTCTTTAAAAATCATTTTGAAGAAAAAGATATTAAAAGAGAAAAAAGAAAACAAGATTAATATTAATGCCAGGAAATAAAATTCCTGGTTTTTTTATATAAAAAATAAACTAATGATAACTTTTAATTATCAATTAAATGTATATATAAGATATATATACATAAAGTCAATATATTATAATTATAAAAACAAATAATGTGTACATAAACTTGCAAAATAAATAAATATCTTTAATATAGAAAACAGTTAGAGGTACTAGGGAAGAATTTTAGGGACAACACCCTCTCCTTGGGCTTCCATCTTTGGATAGATCAATATAACCAAATGTTGGCTATCTGTAAGTTGGGGGCTTGCCCTTGGATGGTTCTTATATAAACTTGTTATAAACTTAATGAATTTATATAAACCATCCAGCA
>JASMTN010000031.1:0-6737 GCA_041694255.1 Candidatus Altimarinota bacterium | reverse complement strand
TCTCAAATTTCTTCTTCTTTACTTTCTTCTGGTTCTTCTTCTAAATCTATATCTAATCATCATTCCTCTTTACTTTCCTCTTCTTTATCTTCTATATTATCTCAAATTTCTTCTTCTTTACTTTCTTCTGGTTCTTCTTCTAAATCTATATCTAATCATCATTCTTCTTTACTTTCCTCTTCTTTATCTTCTGTATTATCTCAAATTTCTTCTTCTTTACTTTCTTCTGGTTCTTCTTCTAAATCTATATCTAATCATCATTCCTCTTTACTTTCCTCTTCTTTATCTTCTATATTATCTCAAATTTCTTCTTCTTTACTTTCTTCTGGTTCTTCTTCTGGTTCTTCTTCTAAATCTATATCTAATCATCAATCTTCTTCTTTACTTTCTTCTTCTTTATTCTCTTCTTCTTTATTTTCTTCTGGTTCTTCTTCTATTAAATTTTCTTTATCAAGATCTATATCTCATCAAAGGTCATCTAAATTTATATCTAAATTAAACTCATCTTCTTCTTGATTAGAATTATCTTGTAATCATGTTTTATTTTGGTTATCTGTTTTTGTCATTTTTTTGTTTTAGTTTTTTAAAATCTTTATATTAGATATAATATTTTTATTTTTATTTTTGTCAATTTTTTTTATCATAATTTTAAAAAAGTAACTATTTTATACATCCTATCATTTTCATAATCAGAGTATAATGGAACGTTTTTATTTATTAATATCTTAATAACTTCTTTAGTTTTATAATAATTATCATTAATTGTGTATTTTAATGGATAAGAAGTCTTTGAAGGAATAATTACAAAATTAGTAAAATCACCATTTTTATCAAGCTCAACATTAAATCAAAGAATTTCATTAAATGAAAAATTCCTATCACTTATATTAATGTATCAATCATTAACAGTTAAGATTGTTTTTTTCATTGAAATCAGGTGCATAATAATATATGAAACAAAAATAATACAAAAAATGAATAAAACAGATATTCATCACATAATTCATCATTTAAAAAAAGAAAATGCTATTAAAAATATAGATATACTAAAGAAAAAAATGTACCATAAAGGAGATCTTTTAATTTTCTCTCAAGCATATATATTTATAGAATTATTCATTTACATTATTATCATTAAATAAAGCTTCCTTAAAGTCAGTCATTTTTTTATCATAATAGGCCCTAGATTTTGAAAAAAAATTTATATTATTTCTTTTATTAAAATACATATTTACATAATTTTTTGCTTCCTTAATATATCATAAAGATAATGCCATACTAACACCATCAAGCAAAGTATCAGGATCTATCATATCTTTTTCTAAAACATCTTTTAATAAATCATATCATTCTGTTTTATTTCATGACCAAAACTCAATGGTTGAAAGCAATCTTTGATATTCTAAATTTGTATCATTTTCTTTTAATGCAATTTTTATATGTTTTTTAGCAAGCTCCCATTCAGTTCTTTCTGATAAAAGCACGGCTTTTACATAATGTAAAAGTGAATTGTCAACTCATTCAATATTTTTAGATAATATAAAATCTATAGGTTTTTCTGCTTTTTCTAAATCTCAAATAACATAGTATATATCTATAAGCTGCATGTAAGCTTGTACATTAAAAGGATCTTTTGAAATATATTTATTTGCAAGATTTATAGCTTCTTGCTTTCATTTAACTTCTCTTACATTTTGTATATCTTCCCATATATTTCAAAATGAAATTTTTTTCATATATATAATTTAAAATATAAAAACTTATTAACTATTTTCTTCAGTTCTATTTTTTTTAGCTTTTATAACAAATATTATAATAATAATTATAAATACTATTAAGAATATAGCAAGGACTCGTAAAACAATTTTCAATATTGTGGCCATAGTAGATCATGAATTGCCATCTTCTTGGACTGAATCATTATTGAGTGCTGTTCAACATAATTGTGATGGTATTTCATAATATTCCATAAGATCACATATAGATCATTTAATCATTTGTAAAGACTCTTCATCAATTTCTCAACTTTCGTTCATATTTAATCATATATTTAATATACTTTGAAGTATTGATTTTCTTTCTTCTTTTGAACTAGAAGATTCAAGATTTAAAAATAATTCTTTAAGTTCATCTCTATTTTCCTCTGTTTGCAATATAATTTCAACATCTGTTCTTAGAACATCAACAACTGTTTGCTGTTCTCAAAGTGCAACTTTTGTAGATTTATCAGAAAGTGAAGATATTATTGCTTTTACAGATTCTTTATCTTCTATGCTATTATTATTCAAGTAATCATTAATCTGTATTAGTATAGCATCTCTATCAAACTTATCATCAAGATTATTTAAAAGATCAGAAAGAAGTTTAACAAAATAAATGTTTTTATTATCTTTTGCATATTTATCAATAAGTTCTTGTAATTGTTTATATTGTTTTTTATATTCTCATGGTAAAGAAAGTTTAACATTAGGAAACTCAACTTTAATATCTTTTATCTTATCTCCATCATGTATTTTTAAAGAAACTTCTGGAATATTATTATAATGAATTTTATGAGCCTGATTACAAGATATATCCTCGTCATTTGAAGTATTGTCATCTTGATTAGAATCTATACTAATATTTTTATCTATGAAACATTTTTGGTTTTCTGAACTATAATAAATAATAATATAATCTTCATACATTCAAGCTGTTGTAATATTATATAATCATTTGTTTTGAGTATTTTTTGGTAAAGAAAGTAAAAAAGCATCATCTTTTTCTTTTATATTTATTTTCTTTCTAATACTTTTTTCATTACCATAAGCATCTTTTATATTAAATAATAAAAGTTTATTTCATGTAGAGTCATATTTAATAGATCAATAGTCTTTATTTGTTACCATAAAGTCAGCTGGAGATGATTTACATCATATTATATCAAAACATAGATTTTTTTTCTTTATATTTCAAAAAGAAAGATCATTATATAAAAGAATATTATCTTTATAGTCAAGATCAACCATAGGTTTCAATCACTTCTTAACAACAATAGGTGCAGAATACCCTATTCAACCATATCATCTATAAATAACTTTTACTTTTATTTTATACTTTCAAGCTTTTTCAAACACATGCTCAACACTATCTTTTTTAGTAGTAAGGTCATATTTTCAATCATTATCAAAATCATACTTTATGGTTTTTGTTGAATTAAAATCTGACTTATTAGATATAATTTCAGAATTTACTATAATATCTAGTTTATCTCAAACATTTACTTCTCAAACTCATTCATTATTTCACTTATCAACTCTAACAGAGTTTACTTGTGGTATATCAGGATTCTCAGCACTTGCAGGTATATTAACACTTGGTTTAGATTGTAAGTATTCTTCAGAGTTTGTACATTCACCATCTACATCACATACATCAACTCAAAATATATATTCTCAAGGTATTTTAGGTACAGAAAAAACTGATTGATTTATATTATAAGGTGTTTCTTTAACATCTATTAAATTTGATCTATCTCATTTTTTATAATAATACCATCTATAATTAGATATAAAAGGACTATCAGGGTCTTGTGCTCATTTGGCAGAAAGTTTAACTAAAAGTGGATCAAATCAAGCCTTGAATATATCTGTTGGTGTATCATAATTTCATATTTGTGGTTGAAAAGCACCTGCACCCTGACTTCAAGCATATTGAGGAAAGTACATTGATATATCTTTTAATTTAGGCTTTGTATTAACTGTTTTAAAATATATATTTTTTTTATCTAGTTTATTGGTTGACAAGTCTTTAACATAAAGATCAATTCTTTTACATCAAAGTTCATCAAAGTTTATATTTAGTTTTGATTTTAATATATTTTCATTTGAGTTTTGCTTTCTAAAATATATATCAAGCATATCATCTGTTCATTTTCAATTTATTGAATCACTTGCATCTATAGTAAGATCCTGCATTCTTCATATTTCATAGGCTTCTACAAAGTCATGTCAAGTTCATTTAGACTTAGGAATCTTACAGTATGTTGAAGGTAATTGTTGATTATTTCATTTATAAACATCATAAATACCTAAAGGAGCTCACCTTTGTCAAACAAAAACTTTTTTACTAATACTGTTACTATCACCATCGGTAGAAGAAACATTAATTTCAAGATCATATACTCATGCTTTATCATAAGAGTGTTCTATAAAATTTGATTGTGTTTTATTATTTTCATCATCTCAAAAAAAGTATTCATGATATGCAACAGATTTATTTGTATCAACACTTATAGATATAGGCTTTCATATTAAAGTATAGTTAGGATTTATAGATATTTCTGGCCTAAGTGTTGATTCAACTTGTATTGTCTTAGTTACACTAGCTGACTTTCAATACTTATCTTGAACATTAAGTGTTATATCATATTCTCAAATTTTATCAAATTGTGCAATCATTTTCTCTCAGTTATTTATATTTTGAGTTTTAACATTTGATGAATTAGAAAAATTCCAAGAATATGTAAGGCTATCATTATAGATTTGATCTGCATCAGATGAGTAAGAAGCATCAAATATAAATGTAGAAGGTTTCTCCCAATTGTCATATTTTTCATATATAAAGTTTGCTATAGGAGATGTAGATTCTACATTTAATTTATAGGTTTCTTCATTATCATCTCAATTTATATCTTCAACTTCTAAAGTTATAGCATATATTCAAGGTTTGTTAAAATTATATGTAAAATTTTTCTTATTTTGAAAAGAATCTATCCTAGAACCATCAGGTCATACTAATGTCCATTTATAATTATTAATTTTTCAATTAACAGAATAAGATGGAGAACCATCTATTGTAAATTCTGATGAAGTATTTCAGCTTTCTGGTGAAACTTTAATTAGTGATACAGGGTTGGATACAATAACTTCATAGGTTTCTTTTATAGTTTTTCAAGTATTATCCCTTATTCATAAAGTAACAGAATAAAATCAGTTTTCTGGTAGGTCAACTTCTATCGATCATGGATAATTTGAAAGTTCTCTTTTATATATAGTTCTGTTATTTTTTTTAACCTCCCAAAAACTTGAAGTGATCTTTGTACTTCATGCAGGTGTTGTTCAAGTAGCATCAAAAAGAACTCAATTTTTTCACTCTCTAGATGAAAGTTTAACATAATCATCTTTATATGCTCTTTGTCATTCAATATATAAAGATAAGTTAGCTATTGGAGGTGCAACAGAAACTGTTGTTGATGCTGATCCATCTAATATACCATCTGTTGATTTATTTGAACTTCTAACAGTTAAATGAACAACATAATCATTTGGTTCATAAAAAGTATGCTTTATTACAGGTCATTGTCACATCAATCTTGTTGTACCATTTCAATCCTTATAATACCAATAGTAACTGTTTGTTGGTATAGTATCAGACGATGGATCAGTACTTGATCTTCAATCAAAGGTAACTGTTAATGGTGCATTTCAATTATTTGGAAAAGTTTCAATATCTGCTTGTATAGCATAATCTGTAAATATTTTTCTAGATATACTTTTCCAGGGTCAAAAACATTGAGAATTAAATGTATCAAGCTTTGCCTTTTCAAAGCTATTTGATAAAGCTTGAGATGTAAGGTAGCAGTTTTCATATATAACTTTAAAATTAGGAGTTTGAGGTAATTTATTTTTTATATTAGAAAAACTTGTTTCTAGTGTATTAAAAATATCATTTGGTATATTATCTGCTCATATTTTACTATAAGATGATATTTTTGTAAAACTTTCAGTAATATCATCTAAATATTTTTCTATATCAGAATTTGGCTCATAATAAGCAGCATTAGATATAAAAAAAAATGATAATATAAATAAAATATATGTAATTACTTTTTTTATTAGCCTCATAATAATATTAATAATATTAAATTACTCTTATTTATAATCAAAAAGCTTTTATTGTCAAAAAAAGATTTAAGTTTTTTTTAAAAAAAAGACACCCCTTTTAAAAAGATGTCTTATAATAAATTTATTATTTAGTTTTTTTAGGATCTATATCTTCTGGCTCTATATTTTCTTTTCAGATAATCTCAGCAAATTCTTGTTTTGACATATATTCTTTTTCAAGAAGTTTATCAGCTAATGTATGTAATATATCCTTATGAGTTGTGATAATTTTCTTTGCTCTTTCATAAGCATTTGAAATAATTTTTTCAACTTGATCATCAATTTTTTCTGATAATTTTTCTGAGTATGGTTTATACATTTGCCAAGAATTTTGATCTTCATCAAAGTACATAGTAGGTCAAAGATCACTCATACCATACTTTGTAACCATATCATAAACTATCTTATAAACTCTAGACATATCATTACTTGCTCAAGTTGTGATATTTTCTTTACCAAAGAATATCTCTTCTGATACTCTTCAAGAAAGTAAAGTTACTATCTCATCTAAGAATTTAGCTTTTGAAGTTAGTAATTGATCTTTTTTAGGAACAATCCAAGTTAATCAAAGAGCCATTCATCTTGAAACTATAGATATTTTTTCTAATGGATCTGCATGAGGTAGTAAATGTGCTGTAAGTGCATGTCATAACTCATGATATGCTATTATCTTTCTTTCAAGTTCTTGTATAGATTTTATCTTTTTCTCAGGTCAAGCAACTACTTTTTCAAGTGCATACTCAAAATCATCCCATACAAGATAATCTCTATCATTTTTAGCTGCATAAAGTGCAGTTTCATTTATCAAATTTG
>JASMTN010000030.1:0-41392 GCA_041694255.1 Candidatus Altimarinota bacterium | reverse complement strand
TACCCTAGGCTTTAGATAGCTTAGGTTTTTTGTATATAGCACCCACTATAAAAAAGTGATATTTTTTCTTGATTTTTTTTATAGCATCATTATACTACCAGTGCTATATAAAATTTTAATTATTAAATATACTTAATTATGTGAAAGATAATATGAATCGATCTAGGTACAACAAATAGTGCATTTGCTTATACACTAAATGAAAAACCAGAGATTATATCAAATGCTGAGTGAGAAAGAACAACTCCTTCTGTTGTATATATTAAATGAGATGAAAAAATAGTTTGAACAATTGCTAAAAGAAAATCTGTTTTAAATCCAAAAAATACTATCTATGAAGTTAAAAGATTTATAGGTAGAAAATATGATGAAGCTAAAGAAGATATAGATAGAGTATCTTATGATATCAAAAAATGATCTGATGGTGGTATCTTAATAACAATAGATGGTAAAGAATACAAACCAGAGCAAATATCTGCTTACATCTTACAAAAGATAAAAAAAGATGCAGAAGACTTCTTAGGTGAAACTGTGGATGGTGCTGTTGTTACAGTTCCTGCACACTTTAATGATAGTCAAAGACAAGCTACAAAAGCTGCTTGAGAGATAGCTTGACTTAAAGTTGAAAGAATTATAAATGAACCTACAGCTGCTGCACTTGCTTATGGTCTATGAAAAGAACAAAAGAAAGATGAGACAGTTGCAGTTTATGATTTTGGTTGAGGTACTTTTGATGTAACTTTACTTTCAATAGGTGAAGAAGGTACTTTTGAAGTTTTATCAACAGCTTGAGATACTCATCTTTGAGGTGCTGATGTAGATAATATGCTTATAGATTATCTATTAGATAGAGTAAAAGAAACTGAATGAGTAGATCTTTCTTCAAATCCAACTGCTATGGCAAGATTGAAAGAAGAAGCTGAAAAAGCTAAGAAACAACTTTCAACTTCTGAAAATGTAGATATTTCTATTCCATACTTGGCTATGAAAGAAGATCAAACTCCTATAAACTTAGATGAAAATATATCTAGAGTTAAGTTTGAAAGTATGATAGAATCTATAGTTGATAAGACTGTAGCTCCTATGAAACAAGCTATACAAGATGCTCAAGTTTCTTTATGAGAAGTAAATGAGATAATACTTGTGTGAGGTTCTACAAGAATACCACTTGTTAAGAAAAAAATTGCAGAGGTATTTGGTAAAGAACCAAAAGCAACTGTAAATCCTGATGAAGCTGTTGCACTTTGAGTTGCTGTACAAGGTAGTATTATAAAATGAGATGCTAAAGATATAGTTTTACTTGATGTTACTCCTTTAAGTTTATGAGTTGAAGTTGAATGAGGTATGGTAGATGTTGTAGTTCCAAGAAACACTACTATCCCTTATAAAAAAGAAAAAACTTATACAAATGCAGCTGATAATCAACCATCTGTAAGTATCCATATACTTCAATGAGAAAGAACAATGGCTTCAGATAATAAATCACTTGGTATGTTTAACTTGGATGGAATCCCTCCAATGACAAGAGGTCAAGCTCAAATATGAGTTACATTTGATATAGATAGTAACTGAATATTGAATGTGTCTGCAAAAGAAAAGACAACATGAAAAGAACAAAAAATTACTGTTCAATGAGCTACAAACCTTTCTGAAGAAGAAGTAGAAAATATGAAAGCAGAAGCTGAAAAACATGCTGAAGAAGATAAAAAAAGAAAAGAAACTATAGAAGCTAAAAATGAATATGAAGGTATGGCTTTACAAATGGAAAAAATGATAAATGAAAAGAAAGATGCATTTTCTGAAGAAGAAGTTAATAAAGTAAAAGAATATGTAGAAGATGCTAAAAAAGTTAAAGAAGATCAAGAGATAACTAAAGAAGATATTAAAGCAAAAACTGAAGAAGTTCAAAAATTTGCTCAAGAGATAGCTCAAAAAGCTGCACAAGCTCAACAATGAGCAGAACAACAAGGATGAGAACAAGCTCAATGAGAAAAATCACAAGATACTTGAAATTCTCAAGAAGCAGAAGTTATAGAAGAAGATGAGAAGAAAGATGATAAAAAAGATGAAAATAAATAAAAATAAGATTTTAATCCTGGTTGTAATACACCGGGTTTTTTTATTGAAAAAATTATATTAAATAGTATAAAAAGTACATTTATAATAAAAATGTGTATATGATATATGATTTTATAACTATAGGTTGAGGATGAAGCTGAACTTTCTGTAATGTAAATTTACCAAAAGAAAGTAAAAAACTTATTTTAGAAAAAAATAAAATAGTTTGAACAAAAGTTTTATTATCTTGATGAGAAAGAGCAAATCTTACAAATATTGATATAGATCCAGAAAATGATTATTTTTCTTGTAATAAAAAAGCTTGTATATGATTTTTAAATAGATTTACAAATTATGATATAATAAACTTTTTTGAAGAAAATGGTGTAAAAACAAATATAGAAGATAGATGAAGAGTTATAACTTCTAGTTGAAATGCAAAAGAACTTGTTGATGTTCTTTTTAAAAAAGCTATAGAAAATAATACTGATATAGTTAAAAATACAAATATTATAAAAGTAGATAAAAAAAATAATATATATACAATACAAACAGATAATAAAGAATATAAAACTAAAAACTTAATAATAGCAAGTTGATGAAAATCTTTCTCACAAGTTTGAACTGATTGATTTTGATATGATATAGCTAAACAATTTTGATTAAAAGTTATAAAACCTTATAAATGACTTTCTTGAGTTGTTCTAAAACAAGATTTATCTAAACTTTCAGGTTCTAGCATACAAGCAAGTATAAGTTTATGCTATAAAGATAAGTTAGTATATAATGAATTTTGACCTTTATTATTTACACATTTTTGATTATCTTGACCTATCATATACAATATGGTTTTATGATTATGAGAATATATAAACTGTAATAAATTAGAAGAAGACTATGAAAACTTTAAGCTTACAGTTAGTTTTGATTTAAAACATACTACTAAGAAAATTACTAGATATTTTAACATAGATGAAAAAAATTATGAATTTGACTTTAATATACAATCTATAAAATCTTGGAAAGAATCTAAAGTTTCAGGTGGAGGAGTAGATACAAATGAACTTACAAAATATCTTGAAAGTAAAAAACATCCAGGTTTATTTTTTATAGGTGAGGTTGTAGATATAACTTGAAAAACCTGATGATTTAATTTACAATGGGCTTGGTCTTCAGCTTATGCTTGTGCTTGAAAGTTTATTTAATCAAACATATTATAGACAATATCTAATGCTTTTTTTTGGTTTATAAAATATGGTGAAGTTGCTATAAGAGTAAGAGGACTTTTTTCTATCATCTTTTTTACTTTTTCTAAATTTTCTTTTGTACTCATCATTCATTCTTCCCAAAAATCTATATCTATATTTAATATTTTATCTTTAGCATCTTCAATACTTATTTCATCTATACTAAACTTTGTTCTGCATTGTTTTATATCTCATATAAATCATAGTTTTTGAAGTGGTATAAGATAGTTTCATACATTAATTCATTTTAAAGTATATTTTTTTATTAATTCTAATGAATCTAATTTTTTAGGTATTTTAAATGGATGCAACATATCAGAATGTTGGTCTATATGTATAATATCTTTCTTTTTTCAAGTTTCTAAAAAATATTTTCATATAAAATAAAATGCAATATTATGATTATCAAATATACATAATTTATTTCATTTATAATATCATTCAATATATTGAGAAAGTCATATATTTGAAATAACCTTATCATCTATAACTTCTTCAAATACAATTTTATCTCATAATATAAGTTCTTTATATAGTGTTTTTTTATTAATATTATTTATTGTTTTAATATTTGGAATATATATCTTACATTCAGATCAAAGTTGCTTTCTTTTATTATATGAAAATTCATTATTTCATACAGGTTCACTTATAAATTCTCAAAAATTCATTATCTAAATAATATAATTTAAATATATATTTATTAATTTATATAAAGTTTTAATTTATTTTCAAGTATAATATTTTGTGTATATTTAATCATTGATTTTTACTATAAAATCTTTATATTTACTTATAGTTTATTTTATAAATGCTTTAAATGTCAGATTATTGAGTAGATCAGATTAAAGTTCTTGAGTGATTGGAACCAGTTAGGGAAAGACCTTGAATGTATATAGGTTCAACAGATAGCAGATGACTTCATCATATGATATGGGAAGTTGTTGATAATGGTGTGGATGAAGCACTTGCATGATTTTGTAATAATATTACAGTAGCCTTTTCTGAAAATGGTTGGATAACTGTTTATGATGATGGTAGATGAATACCAACTGACTTGCATCCAAAGACTAAAAAATCTACTGTTGAAACTGTTTTTACTGTACTTCATGCTTGATGAAAATTTAATAAAGATGTTTATAAAATTTCTGGTTGATTACATGGTGTATGAGCATCTGTAGTAAATGCACTTTCTGAAAAACTTATAGTCAATGTTCATAGAGATGGTAAGATACATCAACAAGAATTTGAAAGATGAAAACCTTTATATGACCTTAAAGTTGTATGAGATACAAATTATACTTGAACAATAGTTGCTTTTAAGGCTGATGATAAAATATTTGATGCTACTGTATATTCTTGGAGTAATATAGCTACGAGACTTATACAAAATGCATATTTGACTCCTGGAGTTACATTTTCTTTAATTCAAACTGATGAAATAGAAAACCCTATACTTGATTTTGATATAGAAGAAAAAACACATATTATAAGATGAAAAAGATTTTTATTTTCAAATGGTATATTAACTTACCTTAAAAATCTTGTTTGAACAAAAAAGACTATATCTGACTATTTTAGAATAGATCAAGAGTGAAAAAATATTCATGTTGATATAGCATTTTCTTATGTTTGAGAAAATAATGATAATGTAATTTCTTTTGTAAATAACATACACACTCCAGATGGTTGAACACATCTTACTTGATTTAGATCTGGTCTACTTAAAGCACTATGAGAGTATGCTAAAGATAATAAACTTTTAGATAAAAAAATATGAGAATTACAACTTTGAGATGTAATGTCTTGATTGTATTCAATAATATCTGTTAAAGTTCCAGAACCACAGTTTGAATGACAAACTAAATGAAAACTTTGAAATGCTTATGTTAGAAAAGAATTAGAAAAGATAACTTATGATTATGTTAAAAAGTTTCTTGAGGACAATGAAGAACTAGCAAAAGTTATTATAGAAAGAGTAAAGGTAAATGCAAAAGCAAGAGTTGCTGCAAAGCTTGCAAGAGAGACAGTTATGAGAAAAAACACTATGAGTATGGGTGTATTACCTTGAAAACTAACTGATTGTTCTCAAAGAAAAAGAGAATGAACTGAAGTTTATATAGTTGAGTGAGATAGTGCTGGTGGTTCTGCTAAACAAGCAAGAGATAGTAAATTTCAAGCAATTTTCCCGCTTAGAGGTAAGATATTGAATACCGAAAAGTCTGCACTTGATAAGATTTTACAAAACAATGAAGTTAAATCACTTATAATATGACTTGGTGCATGATTAAAGGAAGCTTATGATGAAAGCAAACTTAGATATGATAAAGTTATAATAATGACTGATGCTGATGTGGATGGTGCTCATATTAGAACATTATTACTTACATTTTTCTTTAGATATATGAGACCACTTGTAGAAAACTGACACTTATATATTGCAGTAAGTCCTTTATATAAGTTTGTACAATGAAAAAAAGAAAAATATGTCTATCCTCCAGAGTATGATATAGATGCAGCATTAAAAAAATATGGCTTCAACCCTGAGAAAACTTCTATATCAAGATATAAAGGTTTGTGAGAAATGAATCCTGACCAACTTTGGGATACAACTATGGATCCTAACACAAGAAAGACACTACAAGTTACAGTACAAGATGCTCAAAGAGCAGATGAGATATTTACAACACTTATGTGAAGTGAGATAGCTCCAAGGAGGAACTTTATATTAACACATGCTAAAAATATTAGAAATTTAGATATATAAGTATTTTTATATAAAAATGACAATGATAAATTGAGTAAAAACTGATTGAAAAGAGTCATTTACTTGGAGTAATAAAAAATTTAAAGAATGGAAAAATAACTTTAAAAAACTTTTTAAAGAAAAATATTTAATATCCTTTAATCAGTATGTTACTAACTCACAAGAAAGAGAAGCTATATATAAGCACATATTTAAAATGGGAAAAACAGATGTATTTTGAACTTGAAATATATGAATTAAAGTTGAAATAGAAAAATTAAATAAAAGTTTAGAAATTGCTAAAACTTTAGGTATATAGTAGTTAACATATTTTTAATATTTAATTGATTATCATGTTTGTAGCTTTTGAATGAGTTGATGCATCTTGAAAAACAACTCAATTTGATAAATTAATAAACTACCTTGAAGAAAAATGATTTTCTTATGATTATTATGACTTTCCTCAATATAATAAAAAAAGTTCTTTTCTTGTAAATGAATATTTGCAATGAAATTTTTGAAATATAGATTCAGTAACCTCTAAACAAGCTAGTTTATTGTATGCAGTTGATAGATTTTATGAAAAAAACAATATTCACAATTCAATTAAAACTAAAGATTTTGTTATATCAAATAGATATACATCATCAAATATATTTCATCAGTCTGTTAAGATAAATGATATTGAAAAAGAAAAAGATTTTATATCTTGGCTTGAAGATCTTGAATATAATATTTTATGACTTCCTAAGCCAGATAAAGTTATTTTCTTTGATATGCATATAGATATATCCTGGAAATTAAATAAAAAAAGATGAAGTTGAGAATGAAGAGATATTCATGAAAAAGATTATAATTATTTGTCAAAATCATATTATAAAGCTATTGAGGTTGCTGAAAAAATGTGATGGCATATAATTAAATGTTATGAATGAAAAAATCCAAGATATATAGAAGATATATTTGAAGATGTAAAAATTGCTTGTATAAATTAAATTTAAATAATAAATATAATCATGATAAACTTAAAAGAATTTAGAAACAATCCTAATCCTTGGATAGAAAGTGCGCAAAAAAGAGGTGTAGAACTTGATTTTGATCTTATAATGGAACTTGATAATAATATAAGAGAAAATAAAAAATTATTACAAGATAAACTTGCTGAAAGAAATGAGATATCTTCAAAGATACCAGCTTATGCTAAGGAATGAAAAGATATATCTTGATTAAAAGATGAGGTAAAAACTATAAAAGAAGATATTGCACATTACCAATGAAAACTTGATAATTATGAAAAAGATTTTAATAATCTTATAATGCAAGTTCCAAACTTACTTGATGAAGATGTACCAGTTGGTAAAGATGATGATGAAAATGTTGTTATGGAAACTATTTGAGAAAAACCAGATTTTGATTTCAAGCCTTTAAAACACTGGGATCTACTTGAAGAAAGATGATTGCTTGATACAGAAAGGGCAGTTAATTTATCAGGTTCAAGATTTGTATTTTTTAAAGATAAGTTAGCTTTGCTTGAGATGGCACTTATGAATTTTACATTTCAAAAACTTTACAAAAAAGGTTTTATGCCAGTTCTTGGTCCAAATATGGTAAATGAAAAAGCTATGTATGGAACTTGATATCTACCGGCTTGAGAGGATGGTATCTATAAGATAGAATGAGAAGATCTATACTTGATATGAACTTCTGAAGTTACTTCTGTATGACAACATTCAAATGAAGTACTTGATATACAAGATCTACCTAAAAGATATGTAAGTTTTTCAACTTGTTATAGAAAAGAAGCAGGATCTTATGGTAAAGACCTTAAATGACTTATTAGAGTTCATCAGTTTAATAAAGTTGAGATGGTAAGTTTTACTAAACCTGAAGATTCTCATAAAGAGCATGAATTACTTGCTGAGATAGAAGAAGAGATATTGCAAGATATTGGAATTCCTTATCAAAAGATGTTAATATGTACTTGAGACCTATGAAATCCAGCAAGTAAAAAATATGACCTTGAAGGTTGGTTTCCAGGAATATGAAAATATAAAGAATTAACTTCTACATCAAATACTTTAGATTATCAAGCAAGAAGGATAAACTGTAAATATATGCAAGGAAGAGACAAAAACTTTGTACATATTTTAAATGGAACTTGAACATCTGATAGACCAGTTGCAGCTATTATAGAAAATTTCCAAACAAAAGATAAAAAAATTAAAGTACCAGAAGTTCTACAACCTTTTATGATGTGAATTAAAGAGATATAATAATAGTTGCAAGTAGCAAGTTATAAGTAGCAAGAGATCTCTCGGCAGAGCTCGAGATGACAATATTATATCATTATCTAAATACAAGGTGAATCCCGAAGGAAGAAAAAGTGTCCTGGTGCGATTAAATAATATATAAAATTAGTTCTTTATGTATTTCTTACTTCCTCATAAACTTTTTCAAGCTCTTTTAAAGTATTATCAATATCAAAATTTTTATATGGGATTTGTTCAAAATCTCATTTTTTTGATCTTTCAATAGCTTGTATAAGTGAGTTTTTATTATTTACCTTGAAAAAATTTACTTTTCAAAAAACAACTTCTGGTATTGCTCCTATATCTGAGCATATCAAAGGAGTTTGTAATATACTTGTTTCTAATCCTACATAACCAAAAGATTCTGTAAGTGAAGGAAAAACTACTGTATCTACTGCTTTTATAAAATTTGCTATCTTATTATGCTCTTGTCATTCTATGATGATAGTTTTATCTTTTATTCAAAATCTTTCTATGTTTTCTTTTAAACTTTCTATATGTCCATGAACTATAAGTAAAAGTTTTATATCTTTTATATCTTTTATGCTTTCTAAGAGTAGATCTATTCACTTAACTTTTTCTATCCTACCATAGAATAATAGTGAATAACTATCTTGAAGGTTATATTTTTCTTTTAAATTTTCTACTTCTTTTGTGTTTATATTTTCTTCCCATTTTTTATAATCTATTCCATTATAGATAGTTTTTAACTTTTTATGGTCTATTCAATAGTGAAAGTAAGCAACATCATACATATATTTACTTACTGTTATGTATTTATTAAAATGTCATTTTATGTTTCCATACTCTAAAAGTTTAAATTTATAAGCTCTAAGTTTGTCTATCATCTTAAACCGATAATTGCCAAAAAATCAATTTATATGCAATATAGACTTTTTTTTATATTTTTTAGATAACCTTGAAGCTGTAAATGCAGAATAAAAATTGCTTGTATGTATTATATCTATATTATGTATGATATGTTTTGTAAATATGTAAGCTTTAAATGTGAAATTTATTAAGTTTTTTGCTTTGATTCTATATATTGTTATATTTCAATGTCTTTCAGTATCTTTTAATTTTCAATTATAATTCCAAGTTATTATAGATACTTTATTTTTTTTAGAAAAATGGTTTATTATTTGCTCAAAAAGAACCTCAACTCATCATTTATTTGGTTTATAAAAATCAAGTATATAAAGTATATGCATAATAATAGTAAAAAGTTTAAAGTAGCAAGTTAAAAAAACTAAAAAAGATATAGTTAATAATAATATTTAATCCCTAAATTTTTATCTTTAAGTTTTTTAAATATTTTCTTTTTTTATCTTTTGTGTAAGACTTTTCAAGTTTTTTTTGTTTCATTACTATAATAGAATGTATACTATTTTATTTGCTAAATAAATAATTTAAAACAAATGTCAATAAGTAAAGCTAAACAAACAATAATAAAAAACCTTAAAGAAGATATTAATGATCTTCCATGATTACTAAGGAGTTTGATAAATAAATGACTTGAAAAGGATCACATAACAGAAGATGAGATACTTGCAAATGTTACAGATTTGGATGAACAGGTTGATGATATAGAAAAATTTTATGATATATGTGATAAATTATCTATAAGAATAATAAGTATAGAAGAAACACTTGAATCTAAAGAAGAAACAAAAAAAACTTTATGAAATATATCACTTTATGATAAAAAAACAGAATTTTCGAATCCTTCTTTTGCATCATGAACAAATTATAAAGATTTTGTTAAACTATACTTTAATGATATATCGGATATTCCGCTTTTAACTCCAGAAGAAGAAAAAGAAATAACATTAAAAATTAAAGAAGGTGATGAAAATGCATATAAAAAGCTTGTAGCTTCGAATCTTAGGCTTGTTATTAGTATAGCAAAAAAATTTTTATGAAGTAAGCTTACATTTTCAGATCTTATTCAGGAATGAAATATATGACTTATCAAAGCTATAGAAAAGTTTGAACCTGAAAAAGATTTTAAATTTTCTACATATGCTACTTGGTGGATAAGGCAATCTGTTACGAAAGCTATTGCTGATATGACTAAAAATGTTAGAGTTCCTGTTCATCTTATAGATGAGATATCAGCATACAATAAAGCAGTTCAAACTTTTGTTCAAAATAATGATAGAGAGCCTACTTTGCAAGAAGTTGCAAAACAACTTAAAATGCCTGTTAAAAAAGTTAAAAAGATTAAAACTTTAATACTTGGTTCTTGATCTTTAGATTCGCCTATATGAGAAGATGGTAAAAATAATATTTGAGATTTATTGGAAGATGAAAATACTTTAAAGCCTAATGAGGCATTTGAAAAACAGACATTAAGAGGTAATCTTGATAAAATTTTTGATATGCTTGATGATAGAGAAAAAAAGATTGTAAAAATGAGATATGGTATTGATTGAAGAAGATATACTCTTGATGAGATATGAAAAGAATTTGATATTACAAGAGAAAGAGTAAGACAGATAGAGGTTAAAGTTCTTCAAAAACTTAAAGATCATAATGGTTTAAGAGGTATACTTTGAATAGATGATGAAATAGAAAGAAGAAGATTTCTTTGAACACTTGAGTCTGAAAATAGAGAAACAAGAAAAAGAGAAAGAATGATGAAAAAGCAAGATGAAAAAGATATACTTGATGATATTGATGATGAATTTGATGATGATTATGATATGGAATCTCTTTCAAATATTGATGATGAAACTTTACAAAATATAAATAAAGCCATGTTATAATTTTTTATTTTATTATCATTTTTTATGAAATTTAATTCAAGATACTTAAGGTACTTTTTCTTTTTTATGTCTTTTTTGATATTTACTTATGCAGTTCAAGTTTTTGTTCAAAATTTTAATATAAATAAGAATATACAAGATCTTCAGGAAAAACAGTTATATTTATCCTGAGAAACCTTGTGGATGAAAAATTTTTATGAACCATTTTTGCAAAGTAAATATTCAACATACTTTATGCAACATAAACAATGAAGCAGATGAAAAGATGAAATACTTGTAAAATTTAAAGAAGATGATGTCTCAATATCTCAAAAAAATGAAGAAAATATTGAAAATAACAATAAAAAAGTATATAATGCATGAGCTAAAAAAAGTTGGAAAGATTTTTTTTCTCAATTTAAAACTTTTATATATTAACATTAAACTAATATGGTTACTGTAATAATACTCGCCCTTGTTGTTTTAATACCCATCATAGCAACTTTAAACTTTTGAGCTGTTTGATTTTTGCCAGCTATAATATTTGATATTGTATTGTTGGCATTATCTATAAGAATAGTAAAGCCTAATAGAGTAATGACAGTTGAATTTTTGTGAAAATACAATAGACTTCTTAGACAATGATTTCATGCTATTATACCTGTTCTTGAATGGACTACTCAACAAGAATTATATAAGAAAAACTTTTCAGTTGAGGTAACATGAGTTACATCTGATAATGTTACAGCAAGAATTGGTCTAAATGTAGTTTTCTTTGTAGAAGATGAGGGTGATGATTCAAGAGAATGAAATATATATAAATCTGTATATAGTATAGATGATCCTAAAACTCTTATGATGTCTACTATAGATGAGGAACTTAGATGAATGATATTTAATTTTACACATAAGGAAATATTTTGAAAAAGATCTGAGATGTGAAAAGATATAGAATCTAGTTTAAGGGACAAACTTAGAGAATTTGGTTATAAGATAGATTCTATACAAGTTAAAGATATATATCTTGAACAAACTGTTATGGATGCAATGAACAAGGAAGTTGAAACTGCCAAGCTTAAAAATGCTGCATATAATGAAGCAGAAGCTGATAAAATTAAAAAAGTTAAAGATGCAGAAGCTGATAAAGAATCTCAAATACTACTTTGACAAGGTATGGCTGGTCAGAGAATGGAGATAGCAAAATGATTTAAAGAGGCAGTTGATAGGATAAAGTCAGCAGATGAAAGTTTGACTGCTAAAAATATATTAGATTTCTTGCTTGATAGTTCAAGAATAGAAACATTAGAAAGAATAGGTTGAGATTCTTCTTCAAGATTGGTTTATTTAAATGAAAATTTAGAATGAAGAAATTCAAGTTTTGAATCTAAATTAATTGCTGGTTCAGATATAGTTTGACCTCAAAAATAATAATTAAGATCTAGATAAAACTCTAGGTCTTTTTTTATTAAAAAACATCTTTATTTTTATTATTAAATCCTTATATTTTACATTATAATTTATATTATTAAAATCATACCTAAATGAGTTATAAACTTGAAACAATAGTTGCTTGGGCTAAAAGAAAATGATTTGTATATCCTGGCTCAGATATATATGGTGGTTTAGCAAATAGTTGGGATTATGGTCCATATGGATCACTTGTAAGGAAAAATATTACAGATATTATTACAAAAAAGTTTGTTCAAGAAAGAGATGATGTTGTACTACTTGATGCGGCTTTACTTATGCATCCTAAAGTTTGGGAAGCTTCAGGTCATGTATCAGGTTTTAATGATCCTTTGATAGATGATAAGAAAACTTGAGAAAGATTTAGAGCTGATAAACTTATAGAAGATTATTTTGAGGAAGAATCTAAATCTTTTAAAGAAAGATATAAAAATTGGGATAAAAAAGAGCCTTTAGAAGAAGAATCTAATGATTGATTACTTGTTTCGTATAAAAATGATCCTATTATAAGTAATTTAATAAATTTTTTCAAAAATGAGGAAAAGATAGAAATAGAAGAATCTTATTTAAATAAGTTTAGAGATTTGCCTGATGTTGAAATGCTAGATAAAGCAATAGAGTATTCTTTACAGAAAAAACTAGGTATTAAAAACTTAGTTCCTGATAGTTGGACTTTAGATGAATTATATAATTTTTTTATAGATCATGGTATAAAAAATCCAACTAATAAACAAGTTTGAGACTGGACAAAGGTGAGAAAATTTTCTTTAATGCTTTCTACAAATCTATGAGTTATAGAAGATGAAACTTCTAAAGTGTGGTTGAGGCCTGAGACGGCTCAATGAGTATATGTAAATTTTAAAAACATTGTAGATACAACAAGGATGAAAGTGCCTTTTGGTGCTATACAAATATGAAAAGCTTTTAGAAATGAGATAACTCCTTGAAATTTTATATTTAGAACAAGAGAGTTTGAACAAGCTGAACTTCAATATTTTGTAGAACCTGGTACTTCTGATCAATACTTTGAAGAGTTTGAAAAACTTTACTGGGATTTTTGGTTACATGATGTTTGAATTAAAAAAGAAAATATAAGACAAAGAGATCATGCAGATGATGAACTTGCTCATTATGCTAGTAAAGCAAGAGATTTTGAATATCATTTTCCTTGGGGTTGGTGAGAACTTCAATGAATACATGATAGATGAGATTTTGATATATCAAACCATCAAAAACATTCTTGAGTAAATCTTCAATATACAGATCCTCAAGGTAAAAGATATATACCTCATGTTGTGGAAACTGCACTTTGAGTATGAAGAACTATAGTAACAGCTATGATAGATGCTTATGATGAGGAAGAATATCAAGATGCAAATGGAAAAACTGAAAATAGAGTAGTTGTAAGATTTAATAAAAATATAGCTCCTATAAAATTTGCCATATTACCACTTATTAAGAAAAATAATGAGATGATGGAGCTCTCAGAAGATATTTTCAAAAAATTATCTAAAAAATATATGTGTGAATTTGATGAAAAATGAGCTATATGAAAAAGATATAGAAGACAAGATGAGATATGAACTCCATATTGTATAACTATTGATTTTGATACTTTAGAAGATAATACTGTAACTATTAGAGACAGAGATAGTATGGAACAAATAAGAGTTAATATAGATGATATAGAAAAAGTATATGAAGAAGGTTTTGATTCTTTTAAATAGTATTTAACCTTTAACTATAAAATAATGGATTGCTTATTTTGTAAGATAATAGACAGAGAAATTCCTGCTGATATAGTGTATGAAGATGAAAGCTATCTTGCCTTTAAGGATATAAATCCAAAGGCCAAAACTCATCTTCTTATAATTCCTAAAAAACACTTTGAAAGATTTGATAAAATAAATAATAATGAGGATGTGAAAATAACTTCTTGATTGTTTGAAATTGCTCATAAGATTATCAAAGATCAAAATTTGAATGGTTGTAGATTACAAATGAATTGTTGAAAAGAGCATGGACAAGAAGTATTTCATGTGCACTTACATTTGATGTCTGATTTTAATATTTAATATATATAATTATGCTTATACTTATAAACTTACTATGAATTATTAACTTTGTATTATTTGTTATGATAATTGCTTTTATAGCTTTAGAGCATATGGATAAAGACTATCCACATAGGAAAAAAATAAAAGAAAATGTTAAAAAATATATAGATTTGACACTTAATAAGCTAAAAATTAAAATAGATGAAAAATATAAAAGTTTTACACTTTTTATAATACCTATAATACTATATATTATAACAACTTTATTAACAAATATATTTGTTCAAAGTCAAGTAAATAATATTCAAGGACAAATGCAGGATGCAGTTAATCAAGTACAAGATCAATTAAAATAGAAAAAATATTATTTAAAATGATTTATTATTAAAAAATAAACTAAAATGATAATATCTTTGCTTAATTTTTTAAATTCAATACTATTGCTGATAGTTATTATCATAATCATACTAGAGTTTTTAAAGGCAGATTATCCAATGAAAAATGAAATAAACAAAGAGCTTTCTAAGATACAAGTTCCCTTTAATGATAATTATAAAATTTTTTTATTGATTCTTATTCCTATAATAATAAGTTTTTTTATAACTATTTTTTTAAATATAATTTATTAGTTTAATATATTCAAATATGTGAAAAAAATATGAGATTGTTATATGACTTGAAATTCATGTTAAATTAAATTCTGAAACTAAACTTTTCTGTTCTTGTAAAAATGAACAAAATTTTGATGGTTTGGAAAAAAATAAAAATATATGTCCTGTATGTACTTGACAACCAGGCGCATTGCCAGTTCTACAAAAATGACCTTTACAAAAAGCTATTCAACTTGGTTTAGCTTTAAACTGTGATATAAATGAATTTTCAAATTTTGATAGAAAAAGTTATTTTTATCCAGATCTTCCGATGGGTTATCAGATAACTCAACTTTTTCATCCTACAAATACTAATTGATATGTAAACTTTTTTATAAGTGAATATAGTGAAGAAAAGAAAGTAAATATAACTCAAGCTCATATGGAAGCTGATGCATGAAAGACTATACATGAATGATGAAAAGCATATTTGGATTATAATAGAGCAGCAACACCACTTGTTGAGATAGTTACTTGACCAGATTTTAGATCTGATGAGGAAGTTGTAGAATTTTTAAAAGAATTACAAAGACTTGTAAGGTTTAACAATGTTTCTCATGCAGATTTAGAAAAATGACAAATGAGATGTGATGTAAATATATCTCTTAGACCTGTTTGACAAAAAGAATTTTGAACAAGAGTTGAGCTTAAAAATATGAATAGTTTCTCTGCTATCAAAAGAGCTATCAATCATGAATATAAAAGACAAGAAAAACTTTTGGAAGCTTGAAAACAGATAGATCAAGAAACAAGAGGTTGGAATGATATGAAATGAAATTCTTATACCATGAGAAGCAAGGAAGATGCACTTGATTATAGATATTTTCCAGAACCTGATCTACCAGGTTTGAAACTTGAACAAGATTTTATAAATGAACAAAAATCATATATACAAGAAAGTGCTTTTGCAAGAGCAAAAAGATATAAAGAAAAATATAATTTTAATAAAGAGTTTATAACACCACTTATTGCTTCAAAGACAATGAGTGATTATTTTGAAAATCTTATACAAGATGGTATAAAACCAAAACTTGCTGGTAAATATATGGTAAATATACTTTCAAGATACTTAAATGATGAACAAAAAGAGCTTGAAGATGTAAGTTTTTCTTATTGAAACTTTAAAACAATTATAGAAAAAGAACAAAAACAAGAACTACTAGAAAATCAAGCAAAAGACGTATTTAAAACTATGGTAGAAACTTGAAAAGATCCTTTGGAAATTATAGAAGAAAAATGATATAAAGTACAAGATGATAGTGAACTTGAAAAGATAGTACAAGAAGTTTTACAAGAAAATCAAGAAGCTATTGCTGATATTAAAGAATGAAAACTAAAGGCAGCATGATTTTTGGTATGACAAGTTATGAAAAAATCTCAATGAAAAGCAAACCCTTGAAAAGCAAAAGATATGATAATTAAAATGGCTGAAGAAAGTTAGTATTTAATTTTATTAAATTTTTATATAATGAATCTTAAACAATATATAGAACAAATAGAAAATGGTGGTAGTATAAAAGAAGTTTATGAAGATTATAAACAAAAAGCACAAAATGATAGTTTTAATGCATTTATAAGACTTAATGATTTTGATGTAAATGAAGAAGAGCTTAAAAAAACTCCTTTAAAATGAGCAGTTATATGAGTTAAAGATAATTTCCTTACTAAATGATATGTAAGTTCTTGTGGTTCTAAAATGTTAGAAAATTATGAAAGTCCTTATAGTTCAACTGTATATGAAAATATGGTTAAAAATGGTTGAATTATGCTTTGAAAGACAAATATGGATGAGTTTGCTATGGGTAGTTCTACTGAAACTTCTTATTTTGGACCAACAAAAAATCCTGTAGATGATACAAAAATTCCTTGATGAAGTTCTTGAGGTTCAGCTGCAGCTGTTGCTTGAGATCTATGTTTGGCTGCATTAGGAACAGATACTTGAGGTAGTATAAGACAACCTGCTAGTTTATGTTGAATAGTGTGATTTAAACCAACTTATGGTACAAATCCAAGATATGGGATAACCGCAATGGCAAGTTCTTTGGATCAAGCTTGAACTTTTACAAAGACTGTAGAAGATGCTATGATACTTTCAAAAGCAATTGCTAGTTATGATGAAAATGATGCAACAAGTATAAAAAGAAAAGATATAGAAAATTGGGAAGAAAGTTTGAAAAAAGAAGATATAAAATGAATGAAAATAGCAGTTCCAAAAGAATTTTTATGAGAATGACTTCAAGAATGAGTAAAAACAAGTATTCTTGATGCAATAGAAAAAGCAAAAGAACTTTGAGCAGAAGTTGAAGAAGTTAGTATGAGTTTGTTAAAACATGCACTTGAAGCTTATTATATTATAATGCCTGCTGAAGTAAGTACAAACTTATCTAGATTTGATGGTATAAAGTACGGTTATGGAGAAAATAGTTTTGATTTTCCAAGTATAGAAGAATATTATTCTAGTGTAAGAAAATGAGGTTTTGGTCAAGAAGCTAAAAGAAGAATACTAATGTGAACTTATGTACTATCAGCTGGTGTATATGAAAAATATTATGGTAAAGCTCAAAAAGTTAGAAGACTTATAAAAAATGAGTATGATAGAATTTTTAAAGACTATGACCTTATACTTTGACCAACAAGTCCTATGACAGCTTGGGATATATGAGAGAAAACAGATGATCCATTGAAAATGTACTTAGCAGATATATATACAGTTCCTGTAAATCTAGCTTGATTGCCTGCAATGTCTTTACCAGTTAAAAAGGCAGAAGATACAAATTTACCTGTATGATTACATATTATAGCAGATCAGTTTAAAGAAGATAAGATTTTCCAATTTGCAAATATACTTGAAAAAGCTATGGAATAGTATTTTTTGTTATTTTAATATTTTTTAATCTTATCTATGCAAAAAGAAGAGTTTCAACTTCGTTATATGTGATATGAGTATATGAATGAAAGATTTGATCTTGGTTGGAGTGAAGATACTTTGCTTTGATTATCTAATAAAACTCAAGATTGAGTAATTACAAAAAAACTTACAGAAGTTTCACCTTCAGAACTTAAAGAAGCAACTTTAAAATCATATACTACATATAAAGAAGATTTTTTGAAAAAACATTGAGATATAAAGATAAAAGATCATACTGTAAGAGATTATATTGATAGACTTGAGTATGAGTTAAAAGTTATCAATGAGATGGGTTATGATACATATTTTCTTATAGTTCAAGATTATATAATGTATGCAAAAAGAGAGTGAATAGTTGTATGACCTTGAAGAGGTTCAGCAGCTTGAAGTTTACTTTCTTACTTTATAAGAATTACTGAGATAGACCCTTTAGAATATGACTTACTTTTTGAAAGGTTCTTAAATCCAGCTAGAGTATCTATGCCCGATATAGATACAGATTTTGAAGATACAGAAAGAGAAACTATTATTGAATATTGTAAAAAAAAGTATTGAGTAGAAAAAGTTGCAAATATATGAACATATATGACTATGGCTGCAAAAGCTTCTTTTAAAGATGTTGCAAGAGTTTTTTGAGTAAGTTTTACAAAAGCAAATGCTATATCTGCAAATATTGAAAAAAATATTGAAAAATCTTATAATGAAAATAAAGAATTTAAAGAAACAGTAGATGAGGATGATACTTTAAAAGAAGTAATGGAATATGGTTCTAAACTTGAATGAACTACTAGACAGCTTGGTGTACATGCTTGTTGAGTTATTATATCTCCTGAAGAAGTTGAAACTTATTCTCCTATACAATATCCACCAAAACCTTGAAGTAAAGAACCTGATTTTTCTAGAGTAGTTACACAGTATGATTGACATTACCTTGAAGATATTGGACTTTTGAAGATGGATTTTCTTTGACTTAGAAATCTTTCAATAATTAAAAATACTATTAAAATAGTTCAAAAAAAAGCTAAAAATGAATGAAAAAAAATAGATAAAGTATATGAAGATTTTTTTGATTATTATGTATTTGAACCTGATATAGAAAATAAAGCTACTTATAAGATATTTCAAGAATGAGATACTATCTGAGTTTTTCAATTTGAATCTGATGGTATGAGAGCTTGGCTAAAAAAACTTAAACCAGAAAGTATAGATGATATAATTGCGATGGTGAGTTTATATCGTCCTTGACCTATGGAATGGATACCAAACTATATAGATAGAAAATCTTGAGATGAAAAAGTTACTTATCTTTCAAAAGAAGTGCATGATGATCTTACACAAAAATATTGAAAAAAGGTAGCAGATGAACAAAAAGATATGATTACAAAAGATCTATCTCCTTTTATGGATGTAACTTATTGAATTCCTATATACCAAGAGCAACTTATGAGGATTGTTCAAGCTATGGCAGATTTCTCACTTGGTGAAGCAGATCTTTTAAGAAGATGAGTTGGTAAAAAGATTAAAGAAGTTATAGATAAACTAAAATGACAATTTATAGAAAAAGCAGCTAAAAAATGATATAAAGAAGAAGTAACTTTGTATGTATATGAAAAGATGATTGAACCAGCTTCAAACTATTCTTTTAATAAATCTCATGCTGCTTGTTATGCAATAATTGCTTATCAAACTGCATATTTAAAAGCATATCATCCAGTTGAATTTTATGCAGCACTTTTAAGGTCAGTAGAGGAAAATACTGATAGATTTGCCGAACTTTTGGAGGAGCTTAAAGTTAAATGAATTAAAATATCTCCTGTAAATGTAAATACATCTTTTAACCATATAGCAGCTGTTGAAGATTCTGTAGTTATATGATTTTTGGCTATAAAATGAGTTGGTTCTGAAGTTTGAAAATTTATAGAAGAAGATAGAAAAAAGAATTGATTATATAAAGATTTGGAAGATTTCCTTACAAGAATAGAAAAATATGTTAATAAAAAAACACTTGAAGCTTTGGTACAATCTTGAGCTCTTGATATATTTGAAGGAAGAAGTACTTTAAATGACAATATAGATACTATACTTGAATGGTCTAGACAATCAAAACAGCATCAAGAAAGTTCTTGAATGTGACTTTTTGGTGATGATATACTTTGAAAAGAACCCCTTAAACTTAAAAAAACTAGTGAACTTACTAAGATGGAAAAACTTCACCTTGAATATAAAACATTTTGAACTTTTATATCATCGCATCCATTTGATGGTCTATATAAATATATTAAAAGAAAATATAATTTTTCTACACAGATAAAAGATGAAAAATATGAATGAGATTTTAAAATAATGTGATTTATTAAAAATATTACTAAAACAAGATTTTGATGATTTTTTGTTGATGTAGAGGATTTTGTTTGAAATATGAGTTTTTATGTAAAGACAACTCCTTGAATAAACTTATTTGATGTAGTAGTAATAGAATGAAGAAAAAGAAGAAGACCATCTATCAAAAAAATATATAAAATAAACCTTGAAAAACTTATAAATAAATTAAAAAGTAAATGAAAATATAATGAAGAAGAAACAGTTGCAAAGGTAAGAATATCAAGAATAGAAGGTAATAGTAGCAAGGAGCAAGTTGCAAGTAGCAAGGAAGAAGATGATAGTTGCAAGTTGCAAGATACAAGTAGCAAGGACCAGGATATTACTATCAAGAAAGAAGATGATAGTTACAAGTTGCAAGTAGAAAGTAGCAAGGGTCAATATGAAAAAGATTCTAAGTCAAGCTGAGAATTACAGGAAGAAAAAGAAAACAAGGAAGAAAGTAAACAAGAAGAAAATAATGTTGATTTAACTAAAGATACAGTATATCAACAAGTTCATCTAGAATTACCAGAAGATATAGAACTTATAGATAAAATAGTAAATTATAAAAAAGAAAATCCTTGAGCTAAAGAAGTGATAATTGATGATAATATATATTTGATATAATGATTATATATTTTATTATAACTAATTTTAATTGATTTTTTTTATAAAACTATTAAAACTTCAATAATTTAATTTATTATTTAATACAATATATGGTAAGTAGTACAAAATTACATAAAAATATTAGGTCAAATATAATGAAAGCTATTGAAACTTTTAATATGATAGAGGATGGTGATAAAATAGTTTTATGAGTTTCTTGATGAAAAGATAGTATGCTTTTAGCAAAAATGATGTGTGAATTAAGAGATCGTTCTCATTTAAATTTTGAGGTAAAATGAGTATATATACATAAAAAATTTCTTATGAGGTGTGATGTTGATTTTACAAAACAGCAAGATTTTTTTAAGGATATTTGACTTGATATGGAGTATATAGAATTAAACTTACCTGAATGATCAAAACTTGAAAAGGGTATATGAATATCATGTCAATGGTGTTCTTATGCAAGAAGAATTACATTTTTTAAGCTTTGTGAAAAGTGGGGTTATAATAAAATAGCTTTATGACATCATTTAGATGATGGTATTACTACACTTTTTATGAATATGATAAATAATAGAAATTGGACTTTAATGCCCCCTATAAATAATATGAAAAAATGAGATTTAAAAATAATAAGACCACTTTCTTTTGTTAGGGAATGTGACATAAAAAAGTTAGTTGAAAATTATAAAATACCAATTTCTCCATGTACTTGTCCAATATGAGAAAACTGAAGAAGAAAACAAATATGAAATCTAATGAAAATAATAGAAACTCATGAGGAAAAAAGTATAGAAAATATGTACCATGCAGCAGTTAAAAGATTTATAAGAGATTATAAAGATAAGGATTATATTACTGATTAATTTTAAAAATATCTAAATATATTTGCTTTTTTTTCTAAAAATATTATACTTTATGTGTATTTTATATTGTTGATTAAAATTATGGAAAATAAGAATTTGTTGTTACTTTCTTCTGCTACATTTGTTTGATATGGTTTAGATATGGTTTTTATGTTAGCTAAAGAACTTGATTATGATGGTATAGATCTTGCATTATTTAATAATTTTGATGCTTGGAGTATTGAATATATTAAAAGATTAGTAGATATGTACAATATGCCTGTAAAGTCTATACAAACTTCTAACAAGATAAATAAAAAAGAAATAGTGTATGCAGTTGAATTAGCAAATGAACTTAAAGTTAAAAATATAAATATAAATGCTCCAAAGTATTATAACCGTAGATCTTCTAAATTTGTACAAGAAAATTTACCTTTATATCAAAAGGCTCATTCAACTTTAAAGTTTAGTATTATAAATCCACCTAAAAATTATTTATTGAATTTTCTTCCAGAATATTCTTTTAATAATATGGCTGAGATATTGAAAACTTATAAATTAAATTTATCTTTAGACACTTCAAATATAGAAGAAGAAAAATTTGATATACATTTAATAAAAAAAATACCTACATTTTTACCTTATATTCAATGAATATATCTTTCAGATAAAGATAAAAAGGGTAATTGACACCTTCCTTTATGAGAATGAAATTTAAAAATACCATCTTTTTTAAAAAAACTTAAACAATTGGAATATGATTGAAATTTTATTGTTAAAATAGATATTGATAAAAAAGATTTAGCAGATATTGAGAAAATAAAACTTATGTTAAAAAAATCAAAAATTTATTTTCTTGAAAATTATGTTGATTTAAAACTATAATATAAAAAATGTGAGAAAATAAAAATAAAATAGAAGAAATAGAAAAGCAAATTCTTAATAACTCCAAAACAAAAGATAGGTTATTTAAAATGATGGACCCACTTGTTTTATGAATAGAGGAGATGAAAAAATCATTTTCCATTATTTTATCTGATAAAATTTGAGAAAATAAAATAACATTAGAAATGGATAAATTTGAGAATAAAGTTAATAATTTAAAAAAATAAAATAATATAAAATGAATAATATAAGAGCTTATATAAGAAATATATTTTCAATAATTGTAATTTTTGTTTATACTTTTGTTATGCTCTTTCAAAATGTTCCTTTTATAAATTTCATAGGTGATGTTAGTGCAGAAGATGCTTGAAATAAAACTAATCTTGTGTGAGTTTTTGTTGATTGAAATGTTTATAAAAATATAAAAGATGATATATCTTGGTATGCTGATTATATTCAAAAAACAAATACAAATACTAAAGCACTTATTCTCCCAATAGATACTAAAAGTATAAGTTCTATTGATATACATAAAAATATAGATAATTTATATTTCCATTGAGAACAGTGAGAAACTTCTTTTTTGAAATCTATTGTATTAGTTTGAGATGTCCCTTTACCAGTTGTAAATAAGGATTGATTTATATATGAAAGTATTTATCCATATGTTGATCTTATTAATCCTTCTTTTTCTTATAGTGAAGTATCTTGATATTTTGACTATAATTGATCATCATCAGATGTTGAATTGACTCATTGAGTTATAAAATTTGATAAAACTCAAGATTATTCTAATTATTTTTCTAAACTTAAAACCTATTCTCAAGATCCAGAAAGTTTTGTTGATAAAAAATTTTATTTAGATAATTTTGTATCACAATGAAATAGTTTTAATAACAATATGTTGCAATATTATTTAAACAAAATTATTTTTGCTGAAAATTTAATAACAAAAAAGATAACACCATTAATTTTGGACTATTTTAATAAAAAAAATAATCAATGATATGATGATGTTGTTGATTGAAATTGAATAAGTGATAATATATGAGATAATAGTTTCACTCAACCAGATTGAGTTTTTTCTGATATGTTATGATTTAATTCTAAAGAAGTAAAAGAATTTGATTCAATACAAAAGGAGTATAAGACAAAAACATCTGACTATCTTAATAATATGAAAAATCTTTTGTCAAAAGCAAAAGAACAAGATAATGATTATTGGCAAACACCAACATTAACATTAGAAAGTTCTTTAGAAAACTTTTTTAGAAATTATATAGAACTTTTTGGTAATGAGTATGGTTGAGACCTTACTGATAATTTAAAAGCAACTTGAAGATATGATTGGAATAATACCATTAGTTCACTAAATTCTATTGATATAAAAGATCAAATATCTATTAATTACTTTCAAAAAGTTAATAATCTTTTAGAACAAGAGCTTGATAAAAAGATAGAAGAAGAACAGTTTTATATGTATTATCCCATGTTAACGTCATATACTGTTTGAGATAATTATCAAAATAAGAATTATGTTGAATGGGATTGAGATACTATATATTCTGCTTATAATGAAAAGAAAACGTATGAAAATTTTTACTTTTGAAAAAATGCATTAAACATAACATGACTTAATAAAACTCATATATATAAGGGTACTTTTTGAAATTTTACTTGAATCAGCATACTAAAAAATATGGATTCAAGATGAAAAAAATCTAGTATAAGTGCCATGAATAATTTATTTGATACACAAACATTATCAAATAGGTGATATAATAATATGATAGCAAAAAAAGATTGAGATGATTATAAAAACAATTGCTCTAAAGTTAAATGAGATTGTGTAAATTTATGAAAAAAAACAAATTCTGAAAGTATAAAGAACTGGGCTATGAGAATATATGGTTGATATTCTCCAATAAATATAAACTTAGATGCAATGTGACTTTGAGATTATGATTGACTTTCTAACCCTTCAGAAATATCAAATATAGATTCTAAATCTGATGTTAGCAATGAGGTTATATTGAATGAACCTAATTATAAAAAAGCTTGGTCTCCTTCTTATGCTCCAAATAAAAATTGATCACTTTTTGATTTATGATGAACAAAAGTAAATAAAACAAAACAAAATACTTGATATACAGATACTATTTCTTCTTTAAGACAATATTCATCCATATTTCAAACAGAATATTATAATAAGATAAGCAACTGAAAATATTCTCAATATGATTTTCAATTAGAATATAGAGATTGATATGATAGGTTAAATGGAAATTATTATGATTATTTTGATAATATAGATTTTTTATGTAATGACTATTGTTCAGTTTCAAATAACTCAGATAGCATAATGCTTAATGATAAAAGAATGTATAATTACAATTATACAGATCAAGATCGTAATCCTATATTAAATTCAAGTTGAAATATAGTTTGATATTCTTATCCAACATCTACTTTGGGCTGAAATTTTCTTATAAATGATATAACAAGTAACTTTAAATTTATAGATACCAGAATAAAACATGTTAGTCCATGAAAAAAAGAATTAGATTGATTTAACATGATAACAAAAGCAAGGCCTGTTGATAGTGAAAATTATATAAGTTTTCTTTGAGTTTGATGAAATAATATAAAACTTAAATATCCTAATATTTTTGATATACATGTTTATGAAGAAAAAGACTGAAGAATGGTTTTAAAGAATAAAAATGATATATCTAAAACAATAGAGGACTACCTTAGATCAATAGTTTCCAATTATAATCAAAAACTTGAAAAAGAACTTAATAATAAAAATATTTATTATAATTCTAATAAAAAAGCTTTTGATAAAATATCAAATACTAGGTATAAGCCTCATGAATATAATTTGTTAGATGATAACTTTCTTATAGATAAGATATGAGAAGAAAAAATATCAAATATAGCTGAAATGCTTTATTATATTAATCTTTGATGGAAAGAAAAACCTATTTTCTCTACTCTTTCTTGAGAGGTTAATTATCTTTATGATAATTTTAATATTAATGAAAAATTGTCTTATGTTGTATGAAACTACCTAGATACGGAAACTGAAAAGAAAGTATGAAACTATGATCTTGATGATTATGATGAGAATTTTCCTTGAAAAGCAAAGAAATGATATGAAGCAGGTTTTATATCTTCTAAAAATCTAGATACACAAAATCTTAATGATTTTAATTTAGATAATACACAAAATAACTTAATTAAAAACAATTTCTTGTGATGAAATTCATTACCTTTAGACTCATCTTCTGAATGAAAACAGGAATGTTGAAGGCCTTTATGAGAAGCTGTAATTCTTTGGGAATGGCCTTCTGCGTTTTCTTGTCGGTTACAAGAAACATTAAGTAAGCCATTTAAGATATGATCTACTTCTGCTTGTATGATAAATTCTGATTGATTTTCTTCATTGGAAAAAATTCTATCAAATCAACCCTCAAAAGACAAAAATTATTATGATGAAAGTGATTATGAATGAAATAATAAAGTTAATTTTAATAAATTTAAAGATTATATAGATAATAATTTTACAGTTAATACAAATAAATCTACTTATAATTATGAGGATTTTACTTGAAGTATACAAATTACAAATTATTCTACATTAAATGAAATCACTGATTCTATAGAAAAAATATATGTTAAATCCCCTGTTTTTACTTGAAATGAATTTTTTATAAATTGAAACTCAACTTATATAGAATGAAAATGAATTGAATTATCTTGAAATACATGGAAAATACCATTTTCATTCTATAATAAAAATACTTGAGAAGGTAAATATTATTCATATAAGGCTTGAGAAAAGCTTTTAAATATAACTTTTTGTAATCAGTCCAATATATGTTATACAAAAGACCTTATTTTTGATAAGTCTCCATGAAAATTAAAATATGTTGATATAAATGTTTTTTCTGAAAGTATGGTTTATGGTTGAGAAAATCCCTTTATTATAAAATGATTTGATAGTCTTCCAGAAGAATGAAAATATCAGAATCAAATTAATTGAACTATTCAAAATTATAAATTATCTTTATCTCCAAGTATATGAGATATAAGATCACAAATATGATTAGAATGAAAATCATCTATTGATTATAATTTTTCTTCAACCAATAGCTTAATGTCAATTAAATCAAATACAGAACCTCTTTCTTGAGTTGATAATTTTGATGTAAAGTTAGAAATTGATGATAACTGGAAAAGTTTAAACAATAACTTAATGCCATCTTCTTTAGAAAATATTAAAATAATTAATAAAGATAATTTGCTTGACTCAGAAATTAAGATATCAGATTCAAATTATCAGCTTCCAAATGATCCATATAGTTTAATAACTTGAGATTCAAATTATAAAACATATGATAAGTCAAAATTGTTGAAATTAAATATAAATCCTAAAGTTTATGATAAAACATTAAAAACACCTTTAAATATAAATGATAAAAATTGACAATTTATACCATGAACTTTTGTAGAAACTACTAAAGTTGTTAATTGAAAAGAAATTACTTATGAAAAATTTATAGAACAAAAAGAATTTTTAATAACAAAAAATAGTTGAGTTGATATTTATTTATTGCCAACTTATAAAACTTGACCATATAATATTGATATAAATATACCTTGAATAAATACTTATACTATAGATTGAAATATTGATAATTTTCCTATAAAAGATGTATATATTGCTTTAGATAAGTATCAAGCACAAAAAAATGAGGAGGTATTTTGAAAGATATTTGGTGTTGATCAATTTTGAAATTTACAAGAAAATATTGATTGAGTTGACATAACTTCTTCATCTTGAATTTCTTTTGATGTATCTTGAAATGATATTAGTATAACTTGAGAAAAATCTTGATTTTTAAAAATAAATATAGACTGATCTGAAACTACTGTTAATTTTGGTGTTAATGAAACCTTCATTCCACTTGATAAAAAAATATCTGTTATGTATCTTACATTATTTGGTTATGATTGGTGAAAATATGCAAGTTCTATAATGTCAAATTCATCAAAAAATCTTGCTATAACTACAACTTCACAAGATCCAAAAAATGTTAATAATTATGATTATATTATAAGAAAAGATCTAAAAACTAATAGAGTACTTGAACTTATACTTGATGAAGATAAAACTATTTTTAATCTTTGAAACTTACAAGTAAATTATACTTGAAACATATTTGATACAACTATAGAAGAAAAAGATAATTTTGATGATATAAACTCAAACTGAATTTTCTATGTAAAAGAACAAACTGATGATATTATAACAAGTAACTATATTGCAGATTGAGGATTGTATATTAATAATGATCGTGTTATTGACTTTTCTAACAATACTCAAAGTTCTAATATTCAAATACTATCAGACCCTAATTATAAATATTGAGTTTACAATGTTTTTTTAAAAGAAAAAAAAGTAGGTTCTCTTGTTATTAATAATGATGTTTTAAATTTTGACAAATTAAGTTCAACACAACCTATAGTTACAAATATTATTCCTTGAGATGCTAGTTCCAATGGAATTAAGGCATTTTGAATTCAATTGCAAGATTCTGAATATAAACCAATTTCTCAAGCAACAAAAATAGATGTTATAGAAGATAAATGACTTTGATTTAGGTCAAATTATAGGAATATAACAGACTTTGCAGCATGATTAGATGTATGAAATTCTAGTAAAAGCTTTCAAAATGAATTTATGATAAACTATTGAGATCCTTTTATTAAAAGAATATCTTCTCAAGAAGTTATCCCAGAGGTTAGTATGAGTAAAACTTATGGTTATAGAGTACACTCAGATATAGCTTGATGAATAAAAAATGTTACTCCTATAGATTTTAATAATGATGGTCTTAAGGATATAGCAATTTTATATAAAAATTGAAATATAAGATTTTTAAAGAATTATAAATGAGAAGATAGTTTTGAAGACCTTTGAAATTTAATGGTCTTATGAAAATCAGTTGATGATATGTTTTCTTGAGATTATGATGGTGATTGATATAAAGATATATTTATAAAATTTACAGATGGTACCACAAGAGTATATAAAAATAATTCTTGAGAATTTTCTGCAGATCCTTATCCTATTTGTGTTAATGTATCTTGATCTTCTTGAATTAATTTTCAAACTGATCAAATCTTTTTTAAAGATATGAATAATGACAATAAAACAGATATTGTTGTTAATGATCTTTCTTCAAATGTTAAAGTTTTTTACTGACCAAGCTATGTTTCAGACAGTATAACTGATTGTTCTTGAATTAATTTAGAAGAAAAATTAGTAAAATCTTATTCATATACTGTTGATAAAGAAGATAAATTTATGGATGATGGTTATATATATTGGGAGTGATTTTCTAGTGAATCAAACTTAATGCAATCTGATATGAGAAATGCTTTTTCAAATTGAGATCTTAGAGGTATGTCTAGAACTTGAGCAACTGATCCTACAGATTATGTTGATAGCATATGACCTTCAAATAATAGAAAAGTCTCTACTCAAGATATACCTAAAGTTTTATGACCATCCTATGTTGATTTTTCTGAAGATACAATACCTTTTAAAAAAGCTACTTTTTTAACTTGATCAGATCCTCTTGATATTTATAAAACTATGGAGGACTTAAATTGATGAAATTTAATGCCTTGAGATAAAGTTAAGATAACACTTAATGTTAATAATAAAGAAAATAAAAAAATAACATATCTTGAAAGCTTAAAGTGACCTTTTGCAGTTATATCAAAAAATGACAGACCTATATTGGAATTTGAAAACATACCTTCTTCTAAAGTTAGAATTCCATTAAAATACCCTAATTTTATGTTTCAAGTTGATGATTATAATAAAAGTTTTAGTATATCATATAAAGCTTACTTTAAGTGATCTTCTTCTATTAGTATAAAAGTTGATGATTTTACTGAAAATAGTTATTGAGATATAAAAGTTTTTATGAAAAATTGATGTATAAAATGATATGATTATTTTAAATGATCTTGATGATCTCCAATGGTTTTTCAAGAGGAGTATATTGATTTATCTTCAAAACTAAAGGAAAAAACTAATGATTTAGATAATAGCAATAAAGTTCAAGATATCATTTGAGATGTTAAAAACATTAGATCTCAATGAGAGGACTGAAACTATCAATGACTTTTAGAGCAGTTTAATTTTATAGGTTCTGATATATGGGAATGAAATGAAACATTAGAATCAGTAGTAGGTAATAATTGAAGTATTAATTTAGATGCTAGTATATGACCAGATGTTTGAGCTATAAAATCAAAAGTTAGCTGAATTTTAGATTGATTATGTAGTGGTTTTGGATTTTGAAAATCTGATTGTTGATGAATACCTGTACCTTGTAATTATGCATTTTTGGCACCTTGAATGATAAATGCCTGTTGATGTCCTGTATGAATTGATCCAGGTCTTCCTGTGCTTAATTTACTTTGAACTATGTGGTCTTGACCTGTTCCTGTGCCAGTACCTAATTGATTGATGGCATCTCCATCAGATTGGTTTTTATGGTCTCCTTGAGGTGTGTATCCTTCATTTTTTAGAATGTATGTTGCACCAACATTAACAGGTTGAGTTTGACTTTGAATATGTTTTTGAGATTACTCAAGTGGTATGTGATCAACACCTCCTCCTATGTGAGCTATTTCATGAAACTGTATAGTTGTTGCTTGAACATTACCATGATCAACTTGTTCTGCAAGTGCAAATAATGATGCAGATAGCAGGCTTGATGATTGGATGCATGATCTTGATAATGGTATATGTTCTTCACTGCCAAATAAAACTTGACTATATTCTTCATCTTCTGTAAGCATACCAAATGGCTCATCTTTTCAAAATTCGAATATATCACCTTCAGTTTGAGATACAACTTGATTGAATGGTTTAGTTAATTTTGAAATGAATGCTCATAAAATAAATTCTCTTGAAGATGCAAGAACATTAATGAAGTGATGAGTTCCATTTACATTAAATATAGAAACATGAACATTTAATTGACTTATACAATGTATAGTAAAAAAATGGATGAATAAACAAATTCAGTTTTTTATAAGTCAATTAACACAAATGACAATCTATGTTACATACCCTGATATGGATTGATTATTTAATTGATTTAAAGAAAAAGATTGGTCAAATTTTGATTTTGAATGAACAAACTTTTCTAAAGTTCTAGATGATTTTGCTATATGAAAAGAAAGTGACTCTGCTGATTCTGATTTTCAAAAAACAGCTTCAAAATATCTACCTTCTAAGCAAGGACTTAAAACTTTATGAGATGAGTTGGCTAATCCTTTTAATTCTGTTAAAGAATATTTTAATGATGTTCCATTGATAAATGCTACTTTAAAAACAGCTGTTATTAAAGTTCCTTGGATATGAAAAGATGAGTTAGATAAACAAATTACTTATTTAGAAAATTGGATAGAAAGACAAAAAGAAATTATAAAAGAGTGGGAAGCTTACATAGATGGTTTTGATTGATCTTGTGAATGAGATAAAGCTTGTGAAAAAGCTTATGATTCTATATTGAAAGTTGAAAAATTTATAAAATCTGTTCAAAAAAACATAGAAATACTTAATCAATATAAAGACCTTCCATTAAAATTGCATAAATATATGAACTTAGTTGATTATTATCTTCAAGAAATAGCTTGCATAATAAATAAATATGTTGATATGATAGTATGATGGCTTAATAGAAACTCTAAAATATTTGAAAAATGGGTAGATACAATTATAACTCTTATAAATATAATAAAAACATGGCAACTAATTATAGATATATCACTTGAATGGAAAACTACTTGTTGAAAATGTAGAGCAGATGCATGAGATCTATATGATTGTGTATTATCATTATTATGTATAGATTTGCCGGTATTACCTATACCTCCTTTTAAGATACCTGATATATTTATAGATTTTTCACATATTAACTTATGAGTTGATGTAATACTTCCAAAGATAAAAGTATATCCTGTACCTATTGGTGTGTTTACATTACCAGACCTTCCTTCCCCTGCTGTTAGTATAGAACTGCCAGAATTGCCATTACTTCCAGCTCCACCAGAATTGCCAGACCTTCCTTCACTTCCACCTATGCCTACACTTGAATTGCCTAATTTACCTCCTCCACCAAAGATACCTGAACTTTTACCTTCTATAAAAGCAGTATTAGAAGTTTTCAAGATAGTTTGATATTTTCGGTGTATTATTAAAAATGGTATATGACTTGTTGCAGAATGGAATGTAAAAACAAGGATAGAACAATTAACTGCAAGAACAAATAGAGTATTTCCATTTGACTTTTTAAATATAGATTTTCCTGTACTTCCATTTGCTTGATTTGATGTTAGAATAGATGCTTATGTAAATTTTAGGCTTGAGCTATCTCAGGTTTATGATCAAGTTAGAAGTATAACTGATAGTATAAATAAGAAAACATGACAAAGCATTGGAGATATGTTGGAGTTTGACTTACAACTACAAGATAATATAGATTGAATTCAAAACAATATAGATGATAATTTTAATATAGATTCAGATTCTTTTCAACTTGAACTTGATGAGAATAGTTTTGTATTACCAAAACAAAAAAAATTATTTGCACAAACAAACTTTAATAAACTTATTGTAAATAACAAACCAATAGATTCAAAAATAGCTAAGTGAATATTGTTTGATGAACTTTCATTCTTACTATCTCAAAAACAAAAAGATTATATGAACAGTATTTCAAGTATAATATATGAAAGAGCTAAAAAGCTTCAAAAAGATTCTTTACATAAAGCAAAAGTAACTGCAAATACAGAATGAGTATATGATATACAATCTAAATTTGAAAAATTATTTCAAGAACATCAAAAAAATAATGCTCAAATTGTAAAAGCAATTAAAGATATGGAAAAATGAGAAAAAGTAGATTTTGATAATGATATATTTTATAAAACTTGAAGTTCTAATCTTGTAAATTCTAACATAAAAGAAAAAGAAGAAAACATAACTTATTCAACAGACCTATTTAACATAGATGAAAAATCAAAATCAATAATTAAAAATTCTCAAGTTCCTGAAGTATCTTACCTTCAAATGTACTGAAAGTCTTTAGCAAAGTTTGATCAAAAAGTTGAAAAGTACAAAAACTGAAAACAAAATTGACATTACAAATATCAAGAACTTCAAAATAAAGCTAATAGTAGCTTGAATATTATAGAAAATACTTTGTGAGAAGAGATTGCTTATTCTAGTGATGATAATAATTGAAATGCTGAAAAATCTGTTGATATAATAGCAGATCCTTCTCAAAACATAAAATGATTATATATGAAATGATCTGATAATGTGTATTATAATGTTATAAATAATAAAGAGAAAGCTAGTGAAATAAGAGAAAAAAATACTTATAAAATTGAAGATATGAATAATGATAATATAGATGATATTATATGGTATGATCAAAATAATGTATATATTAAATATTCTAAAGATAAGCCTTCTAAAACATGAATTATAAATACTAAAAAATATATATATGATAATATAATAAATGATTTTGAAAGTATAACAGATAATAATTGATTTATTCAAGTAAATGGTAGTAAATTTAAAATATGGGATTCTAATACTTCTATAAATAATCTTAATTTGGAACATTCAAATGCTCAAAAACTTAGGCTTTGATGGAAACATAATAATATGAACTCTTATACTATATTTTATTCTTCTAGAATAGATATTTTAAATGATATAGAAACATATTATAACTATTCTAGTAATTTTAATTATGCTTGAAACAACTTTAAAAAGCATGCTTTAATAGTGTATGATGAAAGATTATGAAATATAAATGAATTAAAATCTTCAAATATAAATATTAAATGAGTACATACAAAAACATTTATTCCTATGGATTTATCAAGTAAAGAAAATGTAAGTGTTATACTTGATAAATCTAAATTAAAACTTGATAATAAATGGAAATATTTTAAGGTATATAAATCAAATTTAAATATTGAATTAAATAATTTAGAATTGCTTTCATCTTATTCTAATCAGGAAGTATGAGCAGAGCAGTTAATTTGAGATAAAACTAGTCCTTATCTAACTTCAGTGCTTGAAAGAAGTAACATACCTGAAAATGAGATTGGTTCTAATATTGTTTGAACTTGAACAAAATTAAATTGATTTATAAATACAAATTATACTATAAAATGATCTTGGGATGATAATATTTGAATTAAAAATAAATGGATAGCAGATGAAGATTATAATTTTATAAAATCTTGAAATAAAATAAATATATGATCTTTTGAAGAACCAACTACTAAAGTTTATTATTTTGTATGAGAAGATTATAATAATAATACTGAAAGAGTTAAGATTAGTGTTAATATATGAATACCAGATATTAGTCTTGATTCTATAAATAAAGAATCTTGAACTTTATTTTCTTCTATAGATTCTGATATGGATGAAACTGCTATAAAATATGGTATACAAACTGAAAATGGAATTAAAATAATAGATAATTTAAATGGTAATAACTTATTTACAGGTTGAGTGTATGATACAAGTTTTGAATGATCAGTTTTTGATAATGCTAAAAAAATTATATTTTATAATGATATACAAAATGAAATATGAAGCTTAAATCTTTCAAATTGAGAAATCAAGTTATCTAAACCAGACCTTAACTTAATATGAACTGTATCTTCATGAAAAATAATATATAATATATACAATCAAGAAAATAAAAAAATATTTTCTATAAATTTACCTATTAAAGAACAAGTCCAAAGTCCAATAATGCATACAACAGATAAGTTTATGATTAGAGAATTAGACAATTCTAAACTTTGAATATTTGATAATGGTTATTGTGTATATAATAAACAGGATAATATTTGTTGAGTATATATAAGTGAAAATTGACTAACTTATATTACCAAATCTTATCAACAAGAATTTATTGTTGATTATAATATAAATGAGATTTGAGTTATATCATCTACTTTTTATAATACTTCCATACCAGATAAAAGTTTACTAAAAGAAGATAATAAGATATTTACAATATTTTATAAAGCTAAAAATATGAGTAAGTAGTAGCAAGTTATAAGTATCAAGTAGCAAGACTGTCATTTCGACCATAGTTGAGAAATCTTAAATATAGTAGCAAATTCCAAAAGATTCCTGCCTTCGCAGGAATGACATAATGTCATTTCGACCGTAGTGGAGAAAAATCTATTTAGTAGCAAGTTAAAAGAAGAGATAAGAACTAAGGACTGAGGGTTTAGAAAGATAAATACCCATTATGAATAAATTCTTATTTCTAACCCTAATCCCTAAACTCTAACCCCTGAACCCTTTAAAATTATTTTTTTGACAATATTTTTATTTTTCATATAATAGTATGTAAGTTTATTATTAAATATAATTTATGCAAAAACAGTGAGAAAATAGAATCTTATCTTTAGAAGATATAAAGAAGATAAGACCTAATTTAGATGCATTAAAAATAATATCTTTTGAAGTTTCTCAAAAAGCAGAGATTATATTTTTTGATATAAAAGGTAAAACTGTTAGTGCTGTAACTACAAATAGTAATATAGTTTTAATAAGTCAAGTTAAACAAAAGGTTGAAGATAAATGATATAATATAGATCTTTATTATTGTGATGAAGAAACCTTTTCTCATAGTTTATCTTGGTATGATGAACTTGAAAAATTACAAAATGCAAGTAAAAAAGAAGTTGAAGAACTTGAAAATGCTTCTTGACTTTGAGCACTTGATATGATTAAAAAAGTTTATGATAATAAAAGCAAATATTCTGAAACTGATTTTATAAAAGAGATAATAAAACTTGCATTTTCTTCTTGAAGTTCTGATGCACATTTTCAGTTTGAAGAAGATGGTGTTTGGTTTAGAGTAAGGAAAGATTGAGTTTTGAAAAAGATAATAGTTTTTTCTCATGTAGAATTTAAAAAGTATCTTATAAAACTTAAAAGTCTAGCAAAAGTAAAACTTAATGTTGATTATATACCTCAAGATGGCAGATTTGATTTTGAATCAAAAAAATGAGGTAAAAGCTATAAAATAGATGTTAGAGTTAATTTTATGCCAACTTTGTATTGAGAAAGTGTTGTTATGAGATTTTTAGATAGTTCTACATGAATAAAAAGTTTTACAGATATGGGATTCATGGGCAATAATTATGATATATTGCAAAGAAATATAGAAAAACCACATGGTATGATACTTGTAACTTGACCCACAGGTTCATGAAAATCTACAACTTTATATAGTATATTAAACAAGTTAAATATACCAGATAAAAAAATAATAACATTAGAAGACCCAGTGGAATATAGTTTACCAAATATACAACAATCACAGATACAACCTAAAAAATGATATACTTATGCTGAAGGGTTAAAGTCAATTCTTAGACAAGATCCCGATGTTATAATGGTATGAGAAATTAGAGATTATGAAACAGCCATTATAGCTATAAATGCAGCACTTACATGACATTTGGTGTTATCTACTTTACATACAAATACTGCTATAGAAGCTGTAAATAGACTTATAAATATGTGAGTACAGCCATTTATGCTTGCACCTGCTTTGAATTTAGTTGTATGACAAAGGTTATTAAGAAAATTATGCAATTGTCATACTTTTGTAGAAGCTAGCTATTGAGAAAAAGAAGATATTGAAATTTCATTAAATAAAATTAAAAATATATTACCTTCATTGAATTTAAAATTTGATTGAAAAATTAATAAAGAAACTTGATGCGAAAAGTGTTGACATGATGGATATAGTGGTAGACTTGCTGCTGTAGAGGTATTTGAACTTACAGATGAAGTTAAAGATGAGATAATTAAATGATCTACTTCACTAGAAATGTTTCAATCTGCTAGGGATGGTGGTTATCTTACTATGAAAGAAGATGCTTATATCAAAATGTTAGAGGGTTACACTACAATATGAGAGATAAGAAGAGTGCTTAATAGTTAAAAGTAGCAAGTTGGAAGTAACAAAAGATTTCTGCCTTTGTAGGAATTACATTACGTCATTTCGACCGTAGTGAATGTGATGAACGAAGCAGAGAAACCTTATAAATCAAAAATAGATTCCTGTTCTCATAGGAATGATAGAAAAATATGTTATAAAAAGATGTAAATTATATATTTTATTTTAATAAACTATTTTGAAATATGAGTAAAAAAGAAGAAAAAAAGGTAGAAGAAAATAAAGATGATACAAAAGAATTGGAAAAAGAGTTACAAAAAGAAACTAAAGTTTATGAAGACTTAGAAAAAACACAAAAAGAGAATGAAAAGTTAAAAAAAGAATTAAAAGAACAAGAAGAGATGTTAAAAAACACTCAATTACAATATGTTTCTTTAAAAAATGAATTTGATAGCTTTTCAAATAGAGTTAAAAAAAATGAAGAAAAACAAAAAGATGAAATATTTGAAAAGATAATATTGAAAATAATTCCTGTTATAGAGCTATTTGTATCTTCATATGAACATCTTCCAAAAGAATTTGAAGGTCATAAATGGACTGAATGACTTGATATTATAAATAAAAAAATTAATTCCTTCCTTGAAGAGTTTAATATAGAAGTTATAAAAACTGTTTGAGAAGAGGTTGATGAGACAAAACATGAGATACTTTGAATGGAACCAACAGAGGATAAAAGTATGAAAGAGAAAATAGTTAAAGAAATTAAAAAATGATATATCTTAAAAAATTCTGATAAAAATAAGGTTTTGATGCCTGCTAAAGTTATTGTATGAACATAATATTAAAAATGTCAATAAAAATAAATAAAAAAATTTGACAAAAAATAAAATATTAATATTATAAATAATACATCATAAAAAAAATATTTATTTATTCACAAAAAATAAAAATGAAAAGAATTAGTTTAATTGTTGCAATGCTTATGTCAGTTTGATTAGTATTTAACACACATGCTGCTGATGATGATTTGGCTGAATTGGAGGCCTTGCTTAATGAAGAAAGTTCTACTAATACATGATCAGAGAATGAACAGCCATCTACAGGTAATTCTAATGAAGATGAATCTATGAATGATTTAGATGAGCTTGATTCTCTAGAAGAATTTGAAAGTATGGAATCTAATAATGATTCTTCTCAAGATCAAATAACTTTATCTACAACTTGAGAAACAACTATAGATACTGTTAATATTGTGTTTGAAAAGCTAGATAATTATTCTGAATACAAGGTTTATTACTCTAAATCTTCAGAAGAAGACTTATCAGAGGAACAAATTACTGCTGAAGATGGAATGGATGAAATTGAGGTTTCTATAAGTAATTTAGAATCAAATACTGAGTATCAATTTATAGCAAAAGCTTTTGATAATACAGGTAATCCTATATCTTCTACTGAATCAGAACCTTTAAATGTTACTACAAAACAATCACATCAAGCAGCTGAAGATAATGTTATATATAACCCTATTGTTGAGGTTGATTGAACTAAAATTCATATTTCTTATGAACCATGAGTTGATGTTGAAAAAGTGCAAATAAGTTATTCAGAAGATGGTCAAACATTTAAACCTGAAACAACATTAGATGCAAGTGAAACTTCTTATACTTTTCAACCAGAAAATACTTGAAAAACATATATTAAGATAGTTCCTGTATCAGAAGATTGAACATTATGAGTTTGTAAGGTTGGTGAAACAAATGTTGAAAATAATACATTTACCGCAAATGTAGAGCCAAAAGAAGAAACAGAAGAAAAAATGTGAGAACCAGAAACTGGTCCTGAATTATTTCTTCTTGTTATTGTAGCAGTACTTGCATACTCTTTATATGCTTTAAGAAAAAGAGCATAAAATATATTGAAAAATAAAAAAATATAATTAATATTAAAAAACACTAGGCCTGCCCATGTAATAAGGGGCAGGTTTATTTTATATAAATAACATACTAATATATGAAATTAGATCCTAAAAAAATAATAACTGCTTTAGAGGATATTGTTAAAGAATATAATTTTACTCCTTCTGAGGTTTATGATGTTATTAAAATGTGAATTAAAACAGCATTTAGAAGAGATTATCTAAATAAAAATAAAAAGATAAATCTTGAAATGATAATGCAAAAAACTTGAGATATAAAGATATATAGAGTTTATAATGTTATAAATGATGATGATGAAATCCAGGAGGATGAAAAAGAAATACATTTAAATGATGCTAAAAAAGAAAATAAAGATGTTGAAGTTTGAGAAGAGCTTTTTGTTGATATAACTCCAGAAAGTTTAGAATTTTCTAGAATAGCTGTGCAGTCTGCAGTTCAAACTATAAAACAACAAGTTAAAAAAATAGAAAAAGAAAGATTTTATAGGACATTTGCTGACTCTGAATGAGATATACTTGTTTGAAAGGTTAAGTATGTTGATTGAGAAATAGTTGTTTTAGAGTTTGGTGAGAATACTGTAATACTTCCAGTTGAATGACAAATTAAGTGAAGAAAATATCAAATTTGAGAAGAAATAAAAGTCTTGCTTAAGCATATTAAAAAACAAGGTTGAGATATTGTACTTGAGATAACTCAATCAGCTCCTGAGTATGTTGAGTCACTTTTTAAAAAATATATACCTGAAATAGAGGAAGGTATAGTTGATATAATAAAAACTTCAAGAATAGCTTGAGAAAAAACAAAAATTCTTGTTGCTACTGATGATGAAAGGGTAGATCCAGTGTGAGTTTGTATATGAGATGCATGAGATAGAATAAATTCTATATTAGATGAAATTGATTGAGAAAAAATAGATATTATAGAGTATGTAGAAAATAGAGAAAAGTTGATACATAATATATTTGCTCCTGCAAAAATATCTGATATAGAAGAAAATGATGATGTTATATACATATATGCTGATGAAACACAAAAACCTATTCTTTTTTGAAAAAAAGCTATAAATGTAAAATTAGCTTCTAGATTGTTAAATAAAAAAGTTTTTATAAAATAATCTATAGCTTTTTGAATTTTTTAATATTTAATTCTAAATATATATATGAAAAAAGGACTTATATGGTTTATTATTATACTATGATGACTTTTTGTAATTATGAAATTCTGATGGAGTTTTTTATCAGATGTTTATACAAAAAATGATAATATGTATATAGATCAGGTTCAAAAAGAAAAAACACTTGATTTATCAGCATTTATTCAAAAGTATAATAGTAATTCATTTAAAAAAATAGATGTTATAAATGACAAAAACCTTAAGGGTTATGTATTTTTGTGAACATGAGAAGTTCAAAATTATATGAGTATGGATATGAAAGTATATCCTTTAAACTGGGATGTATATAATACTACAAAACCTATATGAACATCTTTGAAAGACATGTGAATTAGTTTAACCTGAAATTCTATAAATGTTAATTATGAGGAAGAATGAGTATTTCAACAAGTTTTAGTGAGTATATTGCCTATACTTTTGATATTTATTCTTTTAATGTTTTTACTTAAGTGAACATTATGAAAATGAGGTTGACCTCTTGGTTGAATGGTATGAAATAGTTGAAAAAAAGCAAAACCTGAAAATGTAAAAACAAGATTTAAAGATGTTGCATGAATGGAGGAGGTAAAAGATGAGGTAAAAGAAATAGTAGATTTCTTAAAAAAACCTTGAAAATATATAAAAGCTTGAGCCAAGATACCTTCTTGAGTTTTGCTTTATGGTCCTCCTTGAAACTGAAAGACTTTACTAGCAAGAGCTATAGCTTGAGAAGCAAAAGTACCTTTTTTCTATAGTTCAGGTAGTGAATTTATGGAAATGCTTGTTGGTATGTGAGCAGCTAAAGTTAGAGAGCTATTTAAAAAAGCAAAAGAATCTTGATGATCAGCAATTGTTTTTATAGATGAGATAGATGCTATAGGTAAGAAAAGATGACAGTGAGCAACTTGATGACATCAAGAGCAAGAGCAAACCTTAAATCAAATACTTACTGAACTTGATGGTTTTGAAGAAAATAATAAAATTATAGTTATTGCAGCTACAAATAGAATAGATACTTTAGATCCTGCACTTTTAAGACCTGGTAGATTTGATAGAAAAGTTCTTGTAAATAGGCCAACTCTTGAAGAAAGAAAAGATATACTTGAAGTTTACTTAAAACCTAAAAAATTAGATAAAGATTTGAAACTTGAAAAACTTATGGAATCTTTGGCTATAAGAACAGTGTGATTTGTATGAGCTGATCTTTCAAATTTGATAAATGAAACTGCACTTTATGCAGCTAAAAATGATAGAGATTATCTTGTATGGGATGATTTTGAGTATGCACTTGAAAAAGTAGTTGCTTGACCTGAGAAAAAGATAAAATCTATACAAGAACTTGAAAGAAAGATAATA
>JASMTN010000029.1:0-7306 GCA_041694255.1 Candidatus Altimarinota bacterium | reverse complement strand
ATTTCAAGTAAAAGACAAATTATATATATTGTTTTGTTTTAAATCTAGTTTTATAAAACAATTTAAAGTTTTTATTGTTTTATTATCTGAAAAATCTTGATTATCATTTTCATTTTCTTGAGAATTTTCATTATTATGATTTTCATCATGTACATATCAAGGATTTCAGATAATATTTCAAGTTGTATTTATAGGATTTTTAACTTCTTCTATGGTTTCATTACTTTGAGAAAATATCTTATGGAAAGAAGTTTCTTTATTATCAAAACGATCTACATTTTCTTTTGAAACATAAAAATTATCAACAATATCACCTGAATATATCAAATCAATATCTATAGGTTTTGTATCTGATATACTTAAAGTTAATCAAGTATTAAAAGCTTTAATTCATGAAAAGTATTCTTGTATATTATCATCTCAAATTATAATTTCTTCATTTTCTTTTATATCTATAAATAAACTAATATCTGAACTTTTAGCTCCAGAAAGTACAATATCTCAAGAAAATCAATTTTGTGAATACAATCAAATATATTCATCATATCAATCAAAGTAAACTTCTGTAACTTTTAAAGAGTAAGAAAAACTTATTATAAAAAATATAGATGAAATAAAGAATATAAGCTTATAATACATAAATTAAAAAACTTATTTATCTAAATTTATATAAATTCTATATATATTATAATATTTTTCAATAAAAAAAATGCCTTTTAAATAGGCACTTATTTTTTAAAGTTCATCAAGTAATTTTTCTGCTTCTTCTTCTTCCTTAGAATGAGCAGATTCTTCTTTTTCTTTGATTTCTTTTATCTTTTCTACATATCAAAGTTTTTGCCATCTTAGTAGATATTTTTGTCTTATTTGTCTTTTTTTATCAGAATATTTTTGTTCTATCTCATCAAGTTTATTTTTTTCTTTTACAAGAATTTCTTTAAGTTTATATACTTGTTCTTCATTCATAAGAGGAAGTAAATTTAACCAGTTTTGTCTATCTTCATCAGTTTCTAAAGCCTTTGAAGACAATATAAGATTTATAAGTTCTGAATCGGATTCTAAAAACTCTTCAGGTATATCAAAATTCATTGCATAAGCTATAAGATCTTCTTCTATATATTTTTTTATTAGTTGTGTATTCATTTCTTATCAATAAATTATAAATTTTCCAGAAGTTTTTCTGCTTCTTCCTCTTCTTTTTTGTGAATTTCTTCTCATTTTTGTTTTATAGCATCTGCTTTTTTATAAGATTTTTTCATCTGTTTTTGAAGTTTTTTTATCTGAGAAGATGTGTATTTTTTATAATCTCATCAAGTATATATTTCAGTCATTTTTTTATTGGTCAGAATTTAATATCCAAGATACATAATCTTCAGTTGTAATTCATTCATTAACAAGCTTTCTAGCATATTGTTTAAGCAATGTCATTCATTGTTTAGATCAGGTTTCAAGTATATTATCAATTTGTTGTAATTGTCTTCTTTTAATATTGTTTCTTACAGCTGGAGTATTGACCATAAGCTCATAAACTCAAGCTCTTCATTTACCATCTGCTCTTTTAACAAGTCTTTGAGATAAAACTCATATTAAACTATCAGCAAGTCTATCTGATATACTATCTTGAACTTCTGGTGGAAAGAAAGATATATATCTATTTACAGTTCAAGATGCACTTTGTGTATGTAATGTTGAAAATACTAAATGTCATGTTTCAGCTAAATTTAATGCAGCTTCAGCAGTTTGTTTGTCTCTTATTTCTCAAACAAGAACAACATCTGGATCTTCTCTCATTGCTGCTCTAAGTGAATTTCAAAAAGACCAACTATCGTGTCATATTTCTCTTTGAGTTACTAAAGCCTTATCAGGAGTAAATATAAACTCTATAGGATCCTCTATAGTTATTATATGATCAGGCCTTTCATGATTTATTTGATCTAACATAGCAACAAGTGTTGTAGATTTTCAAGAACCAGTAGGTCAAGTTACTAAAAATAAACCTTGTCTTTGAGATATAACATTATCTTTTAAACTTTGTGCTATATCTTCAAGCATAAGATCATTAAGTTTCATAGCAACAGCATTTATCTTTCTAAGTACAACTCACATTTTTCAAAGTTTAAAAAACACATTAACTCTGTAAGGAGTTCAATCTCAAGATATATAAGAAAGATCAGCTTCTTTATCTGCAATAAATTTTTCATAAGCTTTTTGATTACCTTTCATAACTTGCCTTACAATTGTTTCTATTTGTTCATCAGAAACTTTTGGAAGCTTAGTATATTTAACAATATCACCATTTTTTCTAAAGCTTATATATTCTTCAGCTGTAACATGAATATCTGATATACTATCATTTTTTGCTATAGAGGACAATATATCATCTAACCTAAATTTTACTAATCATTCTGACATTATTATTTTATTTAGTTATAAATATTAATTTAGTATATATTGAATTATAAATCAAAATACAATAATTATAATCATTGAATATATGATATTATATATTCATTTATTTAATACATTGTATTGTCTTTCAATACTTCAATTTATATCATCTATTATATTATATACTTCTTTTCTTTCAAAGTATTTAATAATAAATTCTTCAAAGTTTTTTCATTGTTTGTTTTTTTCTATAATATCTTTTTTTAAAACAACTTTATTGTAGAAGTCTAGTATCTCTTCTTTTAATGAATCATTGTAATTATAATAATAATATAATATTAATATTTTGTACAATTTATTGTAAAGAAAAGAAATTTTTTGTCAAATATTTTTCTTTGTTTTATTGATTTTTAATAATAAAGATATCAATATTATTTCTAATAAAACAGTTATAATAAGTATAAACATATTTTATTTTTATTTTTAAATAATGTATATATTAATTTAAATTTCTTTTTTGTCAAATTTCTTTAATTTTTTTACTGGACAAATCTAATCAAATATATATAACATTTTTTTTCTTAAATATATATAAATTTCAGTATTTTTTAAATCATCATCATTTTGAATTTTCTATATAATCAATAATTTCTTTTATAACATTTGATCTAAAATCATATATATTAAAATATTCAAGTAATTCTCTTATGAAAAGATGCTTGTTTTCTTTTGGAAAGTTTAATATATAAATATTTTCTTTAATTTGTGTAAGATTATTCCTTATATCTATATTAGGTATTATATTTTCAATTTGTGTATATAAGTTAGCAAAATTTTTATAAAAATTGTTTCAAAGTTTTTCTAATAAAGGAAATACGTCATTTCTAACTAAATTTCTTTTAGATATATTTGAATCAAAATTTGATTGATCTATAAAATATGGTATATTATTTTTATCACATTCTTTTTGTATTGTAGATTTTTCAATATCAAGTAGTGGTCTATAGATTTTTCTTTTTTTATCTAATTTTTTCATATTTAAAAATCATTTTAATCAAGATCATCTTCAAAGATTTATAAAAGAAGTTTCTATTCTATCTGTAAGATTATGTCATAAAACAAGGTAATATTCTCACCATCAAAGTTTTTTAAAAAAATTATACCTTTGTTTTCTTAAAGTATTTTCTCTAAAATCATTTCAATTATATGAAGAACTTATAAAGTTTATTCATTTTTTTAAAAAAAAATCTTTTAAATATTTTTCTTCTTTTATAGATTCTTTACGAAAATTATGATTAAAGTGTGCTATTATAAGTTTTTCTTTTCAATATTTTTTTTCTAAAAAATCTACCAGATACATACTATCTGGTCATCAACTTACTCAAACTATAATTTTTTTTTCTTTATCTATCATAAATAGTATATATATTAATTAAATTAATAATAATAATAATACAGAATGTTTTATAAAATGTTAAAACATTATAAGTATACTATACATCAGCTTTAATAAAATAATGTTTAAAATTTTATAGTTAGTTTGTTAAAAACTACACAATAATATATTTTTTATAAGTTTTGGTTTTTAAACATTTTTTAACTTTTTAACAATTTTCAAAAGTCTATTGTATATGAAGAAAATTCTTCTTGATTTTTCTTATTATATGTTTCTTCTTTGTTTTTATGTTTTCAACAATCTTTTATTATAGGTTCTTTGTTTTTAACAAGAATTTCTATAAGATTTTTAATATTAATAGATTTGTTCTTACTATCCATTGGAAATGTGTTATCATGAATGTTTTCTTCAAGTATAATTTCTTCAGTATTTACAAACTTTATATTTTTTTCTTCTTTTATATTTAAATTTTCTACATATTCTTTTAAGCATTTATCACATATAAATTTATTAGAAAATTCTAAATTTTTTAGTTCAATTAATACTTCATAATGATTTAATCATTGTAGAAAAATTTCTCAAGAAATTCAAGGTTCTTCTACATTATCTATGTATTTTTCTTTAAACTTTACAATATCACTTTCTCAAGGATTATTCAGTAAGTCTGATACTTTTATATTCCAAGAATAATCTTTCATATTGATTTTTTTATTAAAATAAATATTGATTTATATATTATATATATTTATAATACTTTTTAAAGTTTTTATTATTATTGAAACAAATATGTTTAAGTCAATATTTATAAGTATTTTACTATTTTTTCAAGTTTTTTTTATAAATTTTTCATTTTCTCAAGATGCTCTTGATGATGTTTTTAAAGATTCTATTCAAAATCAAATTATAGAAGATAAACAAAGTGCTAAATTAGATGAAAAATTTGTAGAAAGTATAACTCAAACAATGTTGAAGTTTACAATTATAATATGAGTTGCTGTTTTTATTTATTGATGAATAAGATTTTTACTTAGTATGTGAGATGATTCAAAGGCCAAAAAAACAAGAGATACTCTTATTATATCTTGACTTTGACTTATAATAGCTTTTTGATCTTATGTTATATTACAAGTTATTATATCTATATGATGAAGTTTTTAAAATTAAATAATAAAAAATGTTAAAAAAAATTATTATATTATTATCTTTTATTTTTAGTATCCTAGTAACTTATTCTTATGAAGTTAATTTACCTGTTACAAATTGAGATATACAAAATAGTGAATATAGTATAAATGAAGATGAAAATTTTTATTTGGATATAGCTAAAACTATTACAGACTACCTTTGGTACATATTATGAGCAATATCTTTTGGTATTGTTATATATGCTTGAATATTATTAATGAAATGAGAATGAAACTCAGAAAAACTTAAAAAGGCTAATAAAATGCTTATGTGGTGAATGGTTTGAATATTTATATCACTTTTAGCATATCAAATAGTTAATTTACTTACAGATTTATGGTAATTTAAATAATTAAGTTTACTTTATAATGATATCTAAAGTATATACTATTAGTAATCTTTGAATAGAAGGTTTTTTAGTTACTATAGAAACTAGCTCAAATAAAGCTTTACCAACTATAGATATAGTATGACTTGCAGATACAAGTATAAAAGAATCTAAAGAAAGGATAAGATCAGCATTTACACATTTAAATATAAAACTTCCAAATAGAAAATTTATAGTAAACCTATCTCCTTCAAATATAAAAAAATCTTGAAATAAATATGATCTACCAATAGCAGTTTGAATACTTTGATTAGTTTTAGACAATATAGACAAAAATTACTTAGACAATTCAATATTTGCTTGAGAACTTGGTCTTGATGGTATATTAAAATCTATAGAAGGTATAATACCTATACTTATAAAATGAAAAGAAGAATGATTTAAAAACTTTTTTGTACCAAAAGATAATATAGAAGAAGCAAGATTTATATGATGAATAAATATAATAGCAGTTGATTCACTACAAGAAGTAATAGATATAATTACAAATGTAAAAAAACCAAACTATATAGAAAATAAAAAAATAGAGCAAACATATGATTATGATATAGACTTTGAAGATATTAAATGAAACTTATTACAAAAAAGAGCAGTTATGATATCAGCTTGTTGAATGCATAATATGCTTATGATGTGACCACCTTGAAGTTGAAAAACTATGCTTGCAAAAGCTATAAAATGAATATTACCTCCTATGGATGAAGATGAAGTACTTGAAACTTCAATGATATATTCTATAAAATGACTTTTAAATAAAACAAACCCTATAATATCTTCTAGACCATATAGAACTGTACACCATACTAGTTCTTCAATAAGTATTATATGATGATGACATTATCTACACCCTTGAGAGATATCTTTAGCAAATAACGGTGTGTTATTTTTTGACGAACTTGCAGAATTTTCAAGGTCAGTGCTTGAAGTACTTAGACAACCTCTTGAAGATAAACAAATATCTATAGCAAGAGCAAATGGATCTACTTCATATCCTGCAAAGTTTATGTTTATATCTACTATGAATCCTTGTAAATGTTGATATTATAAAGATAAAGAAAAGCAATGTACTTGCACTATAAATGAAATTAAAAAATATCAATCTAAGATATCTTGACCATTACTTGATAGGTTTGACCTACTTTTGGAAGTACCTAGACAAAACATAGACAAGATATTGTCTAATAAGAAAGAAAAAAGTTCTAAAGAATTAAGAGAAGATGTAATAAAAACTTGGAATATACAAAAAGAAAGATTTAAAAAAGAAAAAATAAATTTTAATTCACAAATGGATTCAAAACTTATACAAAAATATTGTCCTTTAAGTAAGGATATAGAAGATATACTTAAAAAAGCATCTGAAAACTTTTCATTATCTGCAAGATCTATACATAGAATAATAAAACTTGCAAGAACCTTATCAGATATAGAATGAAAAGAAAATATTGAAAAAAATAATATACTTGAAGCTTTACAATATAGAAGTAAATCTATGTTTATTGAAGAAGAATAGTAATAGTTAAAAGTAGCAAGTTACAAGTTTAAAGTAGCAAGTTACAAGTTTAAAGTAGCAAGTTAGATGAAAGATTAAATAGATTTCTCATCATAACTTGAGATGAAAAGTATTCTTGTTTTATTGTAAATGACAATGTTTATTACTAGGTGAAATGTTAATCAACTTCAAGGATAGTAGCAAATAATAAGTTTCAATAAAATTTTTTCAAATAAAAAAAACTCCCTATGAATTCATAAGGAGTATTTATTATTATTTTTTTGTTTTTGTTTTTGCAAGCTGATTTCAGCTTTTTTAATAATGTGAGAGCTTGCTGGATGGTTTATATAAATTCATTAAGTTTATAACAAGTTTATATAAGAACCATCCAAGGGCAAGCCCCCAACTTACAGATAGCCAACATTTGGTTATATTGATCTATCCAAAGATGGAAGCCCAA
>JASMTN010000028.1:0-5520 GCA_041694255.1 Candidatus Altimarinota bacterium | reverse complement strand
TTTCTTTGATAAAAAATCTATCTTATCCCGTGCTGTTGCAAATTCTTCACTAAAGATATCTATCTTTCTTCATTTTTCTCATTCTAGTTTCGTTGTTAGGTTTCATTCTTTATCTTCTTTTCTTTTCATATTATGTTTATATATACTCAATTCTCATTCTTCATATTCTAACTTATATCAAGCTATTATTGCTGGGTACTTATATCGTCTTTTTAGTATATCTTCTGACATTCATTCTCTTATATCTATTGAAGACCAATATTTTCAATCAACTCATAAAATCATTATTGGATGATCATTTGTCTTTTCAAATATTAAATATCTTTCATCTGTCAATTTTTCAACTCATATATTTTCCATTTCATATCATCTAGACTCAAACCATTCTTTATTTTCTAATGCTCACTCAATAGCTTCTGGCAAGTTTGTTTTTTGCTCTTCTATTCACTCTTTTATGTCTAATTTTGTCATTTTTATTTATTTTATTCATTAAATGGTGATTGTTTTTCATATTCTGAATCCTTTTTTCAAGTTATTCTTTCTCTTAACTTTTCATCAACAACTTCTCTAAAGTACTCACTTCACAATCAATCCTTATCATTTATTTGTTTTGTATCTATCATATCTATAAATACCATCTCAAACATTTTTTTATTTTTTTCTTTCTCTATTTCTATTTTTTTTAATAATATTTCATATCATTCTGTATCTTCTGGTATTTTATTTATCAATTTCTTATAGTTTAAACTATACTTATTCTACTTTTATCCCTTTTTTTGTCAAAAAAACTCCCACTTTTTAAAGCAGGAGTTTATTATTTTAAGTTTTTTATTGTTTTCAAATGGTGGACTTGATGGGTATCGAACCCATGTATAGAAACAAGAAACCATAACAGTCTACTAGGATAGCCTTTATAAGGACTTAAGGTGCTTAAGTTTATACTCTTTAAGCAAGAGGTAGATGTTTAGTTATTTATAGTTCAACTAAACAAATAACTTTTATCTATGTAATATCACCTTACAGATCCCATAGATAAAAGACTACTGTAAGGTTGGATGCTATTTACAATACAGCCAGAGACTATGCTACTGCAACTGTATTATTGTAAGCTAATGCTTTTGTAAATAGACTTTTAGTTTTGTTAGCACTTTTTGTACTTTGATGGTTTAGAAGATGAACTCCATCAAACACCCCTAGCAGTTATGGTTTCTTCGTCCCTAGCAAAGCCATTCAAGCCCATAAAACTTAGAACTATATAGAACTAAGTAATTATAATTAATGACAACCACATCAGTTACCACAACCACATCATTCTCATGATTGATCTTCTTCACTTTCATCTCACTCTTCTCCAGCTGCAAAAGCCATAAAAGTTCAAACTATAAGTTTTAATAATTCATTATCATCCATTTCTCATTCACCTTCCTCTGCAGGAATTACTTGTTTAAGCATTTGTATATTATCATATAGTTCCTTATCAATTTCAAGATTAATCTTATCTTCCATAATTTTTTTTATAATATAAATATAATTCAATGTATATATATTTTATAATAAATTTCAAATAAAAAAAAACACAAGATATTACTCTTATGTTTTTAAATTATATATAATACTATATACTAATCTATTATACTTGCATTTTCAGCATGAGTTCATTTTTCTGATTCTCATGTAGTAAATTGAACTCTGTCACCTTCAGTAACATCATCTTGTAAATTAGTTTTGTGTATAAATATATCTTTACCACCTTCATCTGGAGTTATAAACCCAAATCATTTTTCTTCATTGAAAAATTTAATTGTACCTGTATTCATGTATTCATAATAATTTTATTAAAATAGAGTTTATCTAACTCTCAAATGTAAGTATAAGATTAAATTATATAAATACAATAGAAAATTGTTTTTTTTCTTGTATAAAGTTTTAAATAATATATAAACTATATTAATTTACTCTTTAATCAAAATAATGAATTTATATGTTCATACAATATTTCCAGAGATTTTTGAAAGTTTTTTAAATACTTCACTTATTAAAAAAGCACAAGAAAGATGAAAATTAAATATAAACTTAGTAAATATAAGAGATTTTTGTATAAATAAGCATAAACAAGTTGATGATAAGATATATGGTTGATGAGCTGGTATGCTTATAAAAGCAAAGCCTGTTATAAAAGCTATAGAACATACTATACAAGAAAATAACTTGAAAGATTTTAAGATAGTTTTTCTTAGTCCTTCAAAAAATATACTTAATCAAGAAAAATGTTTTAATTATTCTAAAAATAAAAATATCATACTATTAACTTGAAGGTATGAGTGAATAGATGCAAGAGTTGAAACTTATTTTCAAGAAAAATACTGAAAATTTGAAAAATTATCTATATGAGAATATGTACTTTTAGGTGGCGAACTTCCTGCTATGGTCTTTATGGAAGCTGTGTGAAGGCTTATCCCTTGAGTTATAAAAGAAAAAGACTCTTATATAGAAGAATCTTATGCAGTAGAAAAAAATATGAAAAACATAGAACATCCTCAATATACTAAGCCAAAAGATGTATATGGTTATAAAGTACCAGATGTACTACTTTCTTGACATGATGCAAATATAGAAAAATGGAGGAAAGAAAATGAAGACTATATAAGATAATTATCTTTCCTCTTCAAACTCAATAGTTTCATCCACTTTATACTTATGTTTTCTATCATCATAATCTATAACATCATATAGGAAAATAGGTATAACAATAAGTGTAAGTATTGCAGATACTGAAAGTCACCAAACTATAGACCATCATAAACCTCACCATACAGGATCTCATAAAATAGTTAATGATCATAAAACTGTTGTAAGTGAAGTTATTATAATTGCTCTCATTCTTGTACTTCAAGCTTTGATGATTGCAATTTTTTTACTGTATCAATTTTTTAAAAGTAAGTTTAAATATTCTATAAGGATAATTGCATTTCAAACAACTATTCAAGCAAGTGCTATGACTCATATCATACTTGGAGCTGTAAACCAAACTCACAAAGTTTCATAAACTATAGAAAAACCTGGCATGATACCAAACATTCAAACTAAGAAAGTTATCATAATTACTCAAGCTATCTTGAAAGATTTAAATTGTGCTACCATAAGAAAGTATATAGACAATAAAGCTATCATCATAGCTATTCAAAGATCTCTAAAAGTATCAAGTGAAAGTTTTCTTTCTCATCACCAAGTTATCTGATATTCTTCTCAAGTTTGTTTTGATTTTAAACCTACACCATAAGGATTGAAACTTTCAACTTCAAAATTACCTTCATAGAAACTTTCTTTCATCATAGCTAAACTCGTATGTAATGCTGGGTACCATACGGAATTTTCTCCAACTTCACCATAGATATATACTGTTTTGTATTTATTTTCTGTATAGATAGTATTTTCCTGTTTTGTAGGAACAATATTTGCGAATTCTTTTAGATAAACTTTTTGTCAGTTTTGGTTTATAAAACTTATCTGTTCAAATATATCTTGTGTATATTTTTCTTGCTCTTTTACAGTCAATAATATATTTATAGGTTCTTTTGTATGTTTATCATGAACTAAACTTATATTGTTTCACTCAAAGATATTGTAGATAGTAGAAGAAACTTGTTCAACAGTCAGTTGATAATTACTTAAAAGCTGATGATCAATATCTATATTGTAGTTTGTTTTATAAGTATCTATAGTAGTATAAACATCTACAACATCATCTTTTTTAAATATAGGTTGAAGTTTTTGTTTTACAAAAGTAGCCAAACTTTCTAAATCCTTATATTCTACTGATCTATCTCATTGAACTTTCAGCATGAAAGAAGCTCTTACAGGAGGTCAAGCTGGATCTTCAAGAACTCTTATCTTTGCACTTGGATATTTTTCAAGAACTTTTTGTTTTAGTATGTTTCTTATTTCCATTGTAAAGTCTATACTTGATATGTCTCTTTTTTCCTTATCTATAAGATTTACTCTCAATGAGATTTGATTTGATTGGTTTCTAAAATTTACTCATCTAAATGCATTTGAAAAATCTACTATAGGAACAACTCATATCCAGTAAGAAGTGTCTTTGATGATTTTTAAGTTGTTTGAAGTACTGTCATCATAGTATGTTTTTAATACTTCATTTGTATAGTTTGCAACTTTTTTTGATTTTTCTACAGTCCAGTTTTTTTGTCCATCTATCCATATGTATATTTGATTTTTATCATCTTTTGGGAGCATAGCCATCTTAAAAACTCACAAAGCAGGAGGTATTACTATCACAGCTACCAAAGATAACCAAAAACCTAATTTGAAAAATGTTCTTCTTAATTTATGCTTATGTCAAAGAAAATACCCTAGAAACTTTTCATACATTATAACAAGTTTAGATTTTTTATCTTCTTTTTTATTCTCTTTTTTCTCTTCTTTATGGAAGAAATAAGCTAAGAAAGGATTTATACTAAAAGCTATAAGTAAACTAACAAGTAAAGAAATAATCACATACTTTGGAACACCTCACATATACTCACCCATCATTCAAGTTACAAAAAACATAGCAACAAGAGCAAGGATCCTAGTTATAGTTGCAAGTAATACTCAAACTCAAACTTCATCTACTGCTTTTAAGATAGCTTCTTTTGTACTTTCTCCTTCTTTTTTTTCTTTTAGATGTCTTGATATGTTTTCAATAACAACCGTTGAATTATCTACCAACATTCACAAAGCAAGTACTAGAGCAAAAAGCACAACTCTATTGATATTATCACCTATTATCAAAGCTATCAAAAATACCATAAACAAAGTCAAAGGTATAGCAAAAGCATTATTTATAGCATTTTTAGATCATAAGTAGAAAAATAAAACTATAAAAACTATCAAAACACTTTGTCAAAGATTTATAAGCAATACATTTGTTGAAGAAGAAGCAACTTCTCATTGATTATCAATTTCTATTATTTCATATCAAGCAGGCAGATTTTCTTTTATACTTTCAAGTTTTTCTTTAATATTTTTTGCTAAACTAACTTGATTTTCTCAAGGAGATTTTGCAACTCATATAAAAACTGCATCTTCTTGATTATATTCTTGATTTGTAATTAAACTATATTGTTCTTTTTCTCAAACTCATTTGAAAATGCTTGCAACTTCTTGCAGATATATAGGTTTATTATTATAGTTTCATACTATAAGCTTATTAAGTTTTTCTATACTTCCTATGTTTCAATCTATACTTATACTAGATGAAGTATTTTCAATTTTAAGTTCTCACCCAGGAAAAACTATATTATTTTTCTTTATAGCTTGATAAACTTGCATTATATCTATGTTTTTTCATTTTAGTTTTTGCAAATCAAGGTGGATATTGATATTGTCTTTATAACCTCATACAAGATAGAACATACTTACACCATCTATAAATTTTAGCTTATCTGCAATTTCTATTCAAGTTTTTCTCAAAAGTATAGGATCTTGTTGGTTTTTATTTACAATTGCAAAAGTATATAT
>JASMTN010000027.1:0-3393 GCA_041694255.1 Candidatus Altimarinota bacterium | reverse complement strand
AATAATATACTATTTGCAGATAAGATAGATTATCTAACTTGATGAAAAATAAACACAATACAAGTTTATCTAAATGAAACATTAACAAATAAGTTAAGTTTTAAACTAGAATGAGATAAAATAATTATAAAAAATCAAAAAAAAGATCCTAAAGACAATTTTCAAGTTTCTTTTAAACCAGTTGAAGTTTCTACATGAATAAACTTAGAAAATAAACAATTTAATCTTTGAAAAGTTATCTTTGAAGGTGATTATAATTATTATATTGAGAAATTAGCTTTCAATATACAAGATAAAGATTATGATTTCTTACCTATAAGATATGTAAAACTTTGAAATGAACATGGCTTTATAGAAAAAACAAGAGATGGTTATAATATAATATTTGAGGGTATACATATTGATAAAAAGCAAGAAAAAAAATTATATATAGCTTTTTCAGATAATTTTGAAAGATTTGATACAAAGATATCTCTTAAAGAACTTAATTATTATTTCTTACCAGAAAATAAGTTTAACAAAAAGGAACTTGATACATCAAACTATGTAAATATAGATGTTAATTATAATTATACTCCTTGCTTTGATGTGAAAGAAGAATATTCTCATTGTAAAAGTCTTTGATATAAAACACCTTCACACTTTGCATATACTATAAACTGATCTGACTATAAAGCTCCTGAACCTGTTGTAGAAAAAGATAAAGAAGAAAATGAAGAAAAGATTTCCAATCAAGTTGTAAATGACAATGAGGAAGAAACTAAAGAAGAACAGAAAGATATATCTTTATCTTTAGCACAGAAAAAGCAAATAGTTGCTATTATGAAACAACTAGACAAAGCAGTAGACAAACAAGCTAAAACTGTCCAACAAAAAGTAGAGCTTTACAAGTATATATATGATGTACTTTACAAACATCACCAAAATATGGAACATTCTGTTAAAAAACTATTTATAAATGGGATATTGCTACTTACAAATAGCAGATATGAAAAACTTAGATAAAACTACAAAGCTTACTCAAGGGTGGGCTTTTTATTTGAAAAAATATATTAAAAGAGTATATTATTATTATTTATTAATTTAAAAATAAACTTATGAAAAAATTATTATTTATATTACCATTTTTATTATTGACTGCTTGTTCTATGAACCAAACTCAACAAGAAGAAAAACCTGTATCTATAAAAGAATCTACAATACAAGAAAATCTAGATGAACAAACTTGATACTTAAACTTTTCTAACCAAAACTTTGATAAAATACCAGATTTTTGTACTACTTGAAATGTGTTAAATTCTAATATAAAAATATTAGATCTTTCAAATAATAATATACAAAAAGTAGATCAAGACCTTACTTGCTTAGACCAACTTGAGATTATTAATCTTTCTTATAATAATATAGATACTTTTATAAGTATATGACAACCAAGGTTTTTACATACTATCAAACTTCATAAAAACCAACTTACAGATGTTAGTAATCTATCTGATTATCAAAATATAAAAAATCTAAATCTTGCTTATAATAATATACAAGATCTAAACTTTCTTAAAAATCTAACAGAACTTAGAACTCTTGAAGTACAACACAATAATATATCAAGTCTATCTTGATTAGAAAAATTCCATCAGATAATAAGCATCAACCTTTCAAACAATAATATATCTTATAAATATCAATTAAATAACCTTAGAAATCTTAGTAGTTTAAAAAGTTTAAGTTTATGAGCTAATCCTTTAGATCAAGATATTATAGACAAGATTCATAATTGGAGTAAAGAAAAATAAAAATTTAATATATGCTAAATAAGCTTTATGAAGTATGAGATAATAAACAAAGAGTATGATAAGCCTCTTATAGATAGAATTTTAGATATAAGATGAGTTGAAGATAAAGAAAAATTTCTAAATCCATCATATCAAAATAGTTGGTATGACCCTTTTTTGTTATCTTGAATGAAAGAAAGTATAGATAGAATTTTGAAAGCAATAGATAATAATGAAAGGATAGTAGTTTTTTGAGATTATGATGTAGATTGAGTTACTTCAACTTATATAGTTTTTTACTTTATATATAAATTTCTTGGTTATAAAAATATATCTATTCGTTTGCCTTCAAGAGCTGATGGTTATGGTATAAGATGATTTCATCTTGATGAACTTAAAGAAAAAGATGTAAAACTTATTATAACAGTAGATAATGGTATAACAGCAGTTGAAGAGATAGATCATGCTAAGAAAATTGGGCTTGATGTGATTATTACAGATCATCATACACCACTTGAAAAAGTCCCTTCACCTTATGCTTTGGTAAATCCTAAAGTAGCTCCAGATTATCCTTTTAAAGAACTTGCCTGAGTTTGAGTTGCTTTTAAACTTGTATCTGCACTTGCAACTAGTCTAAAATTGTCTAATTGAAAAAAACAAAAGATGATGAACTATTTTTTACCTATAGTTGCTATATGAACTGTTGCCGACTGTGTACCTTTGATAGATGAGAATAGACTTCTTGTAAAGAAATGATTAGAGATTATGAATGATACAAAAAAAAGACCACCAAATATAGACAATATGATAGATTATCTAAACCTTAAAAATGTTGAATCTTATCATATAGGTTTTGTTATATGACCAAGACTTAATGCCTCTTGAAGGATACATAAGCCAGATAATAGTTTTCAAGTTCTTTACCAACATACTAGAGAACATCAAGTTGCTTACCTTACAAAACTAGAGAACATGAATATAGAAAGAAAATCAGCACAAGATGATATACTTAAAGAAGTAGAACAAACTATAGACCTTTCACAAAACATACTTGTTGCACATGGTGAATTTCATGAGTGAGTAATAGGTATAGTAGCTTGAAGAATAACTGAAAAGTACAATAAACCATCTATAATAATGCATATGGATAAAGACAAACAAGAAGCTGTATGATCTTGTAGAGCACCTGCATATTTTAGTATAGTTGAGATGTTGGAGGAAGTATGAGGGAAACATAACTTACTTGAAAGATATGGAGGACATGCACAAGCAGGTTGATTAACTTGTAAGTTAGACAATATAGACAATTTTAAAAAACATATTTATTCTTATTGAGAAAGTATATTACCTAAAGATCTTGAAAAGATAAGTTTTTTAGATACTAAGATACAAGAAAAAGATTTACTTGAAGGTGATATAGAACAATTATTTTTACTTTCTCCTTTTTGAGAACAGAATAAAGAACCAAGTTTTCTTATAGAAGATATAAAGATTAAAAAAATAGATACTGTTTGAAAGAATAATAATCATATAAAAATATATGGACAACTTTGACAAGTAGATATAACTTTATTAAAATGGTCTTGAATAACTTTTTTAGATAAAATAAAATCAAAAGAAA
>JASMTN010000026.1:0-20262 GCA_041694255.1 Candidatus Altimarinota bacterium | reverse complement strand
TTTTGGTTTGGGCTACTCCCTTTTCGCTCACCACTACTTAGGGAATCTCTTTGATTTCTTTTCCTCCAGGTACTGAGATGTTTCACTTCCCTGGGGTGTTCTTTATGTACCAACTTATAGTCGGTGGGTTTCCCCATCGGACATTCACGGCTATAGCGGTTGCAGGAACCTTACCGTGACTTTTCGCACCCTACTACGTCCTTTTTTCTCTAGCTACCCTAGGTATCCGTCCTATGCACTTAAATTAGACTTTACCCTTTCTAGATATATATAATTATGTTAAACATCCTCCCTTTTTTATTATTTTCCTCATCTCTCGATAAGTGAGTATCATAATATTTTTTTCTCTTTTAATTTCAATACTTTTTTCTACTTTTTTTATAAATAAATCTAACCATATCTCAACCATTAGATAAAACCCTTATTTTAAAGTTATTTGAAAACTTAAAATCTTCATATCAAGTTATTATTCATCATCATATATTATTAGTTAATAACATATCTTGAAGTTTTGCATATATATCATCTATATTATCTATTTTTATTCTTTTATTATAAGGAGGGTTTGTAAGTATATCATAATCTTGATGTTTTTGTAAATTCATAAAATCTTTATGCTCAAAGTGTATATGTTTATCAACTCAAGCATTTTTTGCATTTTCTTTTGCTATTTTTAAAACATATTTGTCTATATCTGTTCAAATTAAGTTTAATTGTTTGGTTTTTTGTCTTGTCTTTGCTCTCCAAATTTCTTTTTCAAGTAAATTAGAGTCGAACCAGTCAAAGTTTTCAAAATCAAAGTGTCTAAAAAGTCATGGAGCTATATGTAGATCTATCATCGCTTTTTCTATAAGTAATGTTCAAGAACCACAAAATGGATCATATAAATTTTTAATATTTGACAATAAAATTATTCAACTTGCAAGAGTTTCTTTTAATCAAGCAACAGATATGTCTTTTCTATATCATCTTTTATATAAACTTTCTCATGTAGTATTTAATAAAACTTTAACATTATCTTTAAATATATTTATTCTAATTTCTATTTTTTTATCTTCATCATAGTTATATGTTTTATTTCAAACAAGTTTTTTAATAATAGCTTTTTGACTTATAGCTTGTATGCTAGGAACTGAAGAAAGTTTTGATTTGATACTATCAGCTTGTACAACAACTTTAAAATCTTTTGGTATATAATAATTCCAATCTATATTATGAACAATATTAAATAAATCATTAAAGCTTGTTATCTTACTATATTCTCATAAAAGCAAATAAACTTTTGATGCTGTTCTCAACCATAAATTTGTCTTAACCATAGTTGACTGATCTCAAGAAAAAGTTATAAGACCATCTTCTAATTTGTCTATATTTATCTTTCTGCTTTCTATCTCTTTTTTTAAAACTGACTCCAATCAAGGATATGTAAATGCGGTAAATTTCATAAGATAATATATAGTAAAACATTAAATAACATTATTCCTCCTCATAATTACTTTTCTTAATCAATGGATGAAATCTAAGATACTCAAGAAGCTGAAGTCATGTAAATCTACCAATCAAAACAACTAGAACTATAAATATCCAAAGCATATCAGGATATGCAACAAGTATATATTTCAAAAAATCTATTTTAAACAAAGCAAGAAGAAGTGTTGTTACAACAATAAACTCTAAAATAAAAAATAGAAAAGTTTTTGAAAAAATTCTTGTATCTTCTTTAATAATATTTTTAGTAAGTAAAGGCATAATAAAAAATGACAATATAACAGATGAATTTACAGAAGAAAGATTAAAATCCATATATGTAATAAGAATTCAAACAACTATTATAGATAAAATAACATATATAATATAATGTAATGATATTTTTGCAGAATAAAGTATATATATTTTTTTTGTAAAAAAGTATGTTATTATGCCAGATAAAACAGAAAGTCAAAAAAGAAAAAGAGCTAATTTATATCATAATGTTATAAGAAGTACTGCAAATATTAATGGAGTATAAACTCAAAATACAGAAAATCATATAATTTGCCTAAAAAATGCAACAACCAAAGTTCAAAAAAGTGTCAATAAGACTGTTCATAAAATCTCTATATTAAGTTGAGATTCAACAAGTTTATTAACAAAATAAGAAAGAGGTAAATATATTTTATCTCAAACATTTGAAGAAGAAAGAAGGTTTTTAATATTTAGGTTTTTATCATTATATATACTATTAAAAACCTCAAAAAAGTTCTCCTTATCATATACATATATATATTCCTTATCTAAACCTTTTATGTAAGGTATAATAAGTCTTGAAAAAAATCATTTAGAAGAAGATACCAAAAAAACAAATTTTTTTCATGAATACTGCTGCTTCAAATCTCAAAGTCTTAACAAAAAAGGAATTACATAATCTTGATTAATTATAACATAATCAGACATATCTATTAAAGAGTCATTCTTGAATAAACCATCCAATTCATAGTTATTATAATATATATCTTGACTATCATCTCATAATGTTGATATAAATGTTGTGTCTTTTTTCTCCATCAATGAAGATATTATCTTTTCATATATATGCACTGTTTTATTAACAGTTAATTCACATCATTTATAATTAAAACTTGCTTTTAAGTTAACTTCTCAAGGAACATTAAAAGAATAAGAAAAAGCTCTTCATTCATTAGAAGCAACAACTTCTTTATTTCTAATAACTTCCCAAGATATATCTTGCACATTATCAATAGTAAAACTTAAATAATATCAAGACTTTACATGATCTAATCATTTTATATTAAATTTATCATCATATATGCTACAATTTTGGACATCTCAGGTTCAAGTTGAATCATTATTATTATCTATGTCATTGTTAGCTTGAACAAAAGATAAAGAAAATATAAATAACATTACAAGAAGTATCTTTTTCATATTTGTATTATTAGTTTTTAAATTATTTTTTAATAAGTTCTTTAAACAAAGCAAAAGAATCAAGAACTTTATTGAAATTTTTCTTAGGATTTTGTCAAAATCTCCAAGCCCATTCAAGGTTTATCTTTCTAACAAGTTTGGGAGCTCTTTTCTCGAACCCTGCCCAAAAATCAAATAAACCTCAAACATTCATAACTAGAATACTATTTTCTTTAAAAAAATCAATATGTTCCTGCACCCACTTTTCTTGGAAAGGTGTTCATATACCAACTAAAAATATTTTGACATCAAAATCTCATTGTTTTAAAGAATTTGCATAATAAGAGAAATTAAAATCATCTCCTCTTGTAGAATAATGAGATACAAAAGAATCTAATTTTTTATGTTTAAAATTGTTTTTTATATGATCTTCAACTATATGTATATCTTCTTTTTTCTTTCAAATCTTCTCATCATATACAGTATAAAAAGCAATATGAGTTTTACTAGTGCAAACCTTATCTAAAAAATATGGTGTAAAATCTGTGCCATTAAGATTATCAGCCTTGATTTTAAACTTTTTATCTAAATAAGTCCTCAATGCTATCCCGTCTGGTAGTAAAAAATGAGAATTTTCTAAACTTATACTGTAAGAAGTATCTTTAAGTTTTAAAATATGTTTATAAAATGAAGCAAAATATATAAAATCAACTACGAGAAATTTTTCTTTTTTATAAATATCTAACATATCTTGAACTAGGTTTTCTTTATCTTGAGTATAGATCTTTTTGATAATACTTTGCATATAATTTAAGTATAGTTATTAAATACAGTTTGAGTATATAAAAAATAATTATAAAATCAATTAAAATCAACCCCCAGGTCAAAGAAAATAAAACAGCTTTAAAATCAAAGATAAATAATTATAGTAAAAATAATTTAATAAATTATAACAATATATGCAAAAAGGAGAGATTATTAGGTGAAAGTTTTACCAAGCTATAAGCTGACAATATGGGTTTATAGAAGTTCCTTGATATGAGGATAATGTTTTTGTATTTTGAGAAAATAAAAATGGTAGTTTGGATCAAGATGAAGTAGAAGCAAAAGTTGTAATCTTCAAATGAAGGAAAGAAGCAATAGTTCAAAAGATTATCAAAAGAGCTGATAGAGTTATTATGTGAGAATTTTCAAAAGCTAAAAAATGAGATTTTTGATTTGTACAACCTTTCAATCCTTGATTTAAAACAGATATTTTTGTACCTTGAAGATTTTCAAAAGAAGCACAAAACAAGGACATAGTTGCTGTGAAAATATCAAAATGGGAATGAAAATCTCCTGAATGAAAGATTAAAGAAGTTCTATGAGATAAAAATAATCCTGAAAGTATAATAAATGGTTATATATTGGAAGCTTGATTTAAACTAAAATTTCCAAAAAAAGTGTTATGGGAAATGAATAAATTAAAAGAACCTTCAGAAAAAGATTTTGAAAAAAGGAAAGATTTTAGAAAACTTTTTACATTTACTATAGATGGAGAAGATGCAAAAGACCTTGATGATGCAATAAGTATAGAAAAAGATGATAATGATAATTATATATTGTATGTACATATAGCAGATGTTGCACATTATGTAAAAAATGCTAGTATAACTCAACAAGAAGCATTGGAAAGATGAACTTCAGTATATCTACCACACAAAGTACTTCCTATGCTACCAACTCAACTTTCAAATAATCTATGTTCTTTAAATCCACATACAAACAAGCTGACACTTACTTGCAAGATGGTGCTTGATAAGGATGGTAAAGTTATAGATCATAATGTATATGAGTCTGTAATAGAAAGTAATTATCGTCTTACATACAAAGAAGTTGATGATATAAATAATTGAACATTAAAAGAAGGTGATAGATTATATTTTTCTAAAAAAGTTATAGAGAAAAAACTTATAGATAGTATAAAATTATCTAATGAACTTAGAAAAAAAGTATGAAAGATAAAAAAAGAACAAGGGTTATTATGATTTGAATTTCCAGAACATAAAATAGTCCTTGATGAGAACCTACAAGTTGTTGATTTCCAAAAATATCCTGTATATGAATCTAACAATCTTATAGAAGAGTTTATGGTTCTTGCAAATGAATCAGTAAGTAGAAAATTTCATAAATACCCTTTCTTATATAGAATACATGAAAAACCAAAATGAGAAGATATAGATAAACTTAAAAAACTTTTAAATATATTTTGAGTGCATTTTGACTTTGTAAAACATAATACAAAAGAATATTGAGATCTAATAGAAAAGATAAAAGATCATAAATGAAAATATGTACTTGAAAAAATAATTCTTAGAACTTTACAAAAGGCAGAATATTCTGATAAAAATTTAGGGCATTTTGGACTAGGACTTGGTTATTATAGTCATTTTACATCACCTATAAGAAGATACCCAGATTATCAAATACACAGAATTATAAAACTTAAAAAACAATGAAAACTTGATAGAAAAGCTATAACGGCTTTTAAAAATAAATTAGAGAAAATATGAGCAAAATGTTCTGAACAAGAGGTAAAAGCTCAAAAACTTGAATGGAAAGTTAGAGACTTTTTTATGGTACAGTACTATAAAGATAAGATATGAGAAGAATATGAAGGAACTGTAAGTTGAATGATACAAACTTGAGTTTTTATAGAGCTTGAAAATACTGCTGAATGATTTATAGAACTTGCAAGCAAAGATAACAAAAAACCTGAGTGGATACAAGATATTGAAATATTAGAATTTAATAATGAAAGAACTTGAGAAAAACTAAGTGTATGAGATAAAGTTAAAGTAAAAGTTAAAGAAGTTGATGAACAACTTTTAAGAATAAATTTTGAGTTACTGTAATAGTAGCAAGTTACAAGTTGAAAGTAGCAAGTTAGATTAAAGATGAAAGATATTTTTCAACTTAACTTGAGCAAGAAGAGAAATTCCTACCTTCGCTAGAATAACAGAGGAATCCTATTTTTACAGAAATAACAAAACATTCTTATGTATCAAACTTAAGATGAATTGTAAAAAAACACTTTAAAGTTTGTTAATAATTTTGAAATAAAAGAAAACTTGTAACTTGTATCTTTCAACTTGCTACTATAATTAGTTTTTTAGTTCTTTTTGCAAAAAGTTAATGAATCAAGAAAAAGAAACTTCACCCCATACTGGTTTTTTGATAGAATTAATTATTATTGATTTGATCATTTTTTTTCTATTTTCAAAACTAGAATAATCTAATGATTTATCTATATTATACTTTTTATTTACATATATATTTTCTTTTTCATTACCAATTATTACCATAGGAATAAATTCTTTATATATCTTATCAAGCTCATTAAAAATATTTTTTTTATCTTCCAAACTAGCTAATAAGTTATTACTTATTAAAGATGCAAAATTTTGATTAACAAACAAAGAAGGGTTTGAAATGGGATCTTTTGTCCTAAAAAGTGAAGATATGTCCTTACCATCAAAATTTACATTTCAAACAACCATATCATAATTTCAAGAATTAAGTATTTCTTGATATTCCTTTCATATTACTTTTTTGCTAATTATATTTCAAGGATAATAATTTTCTAATATTGAAGATATAGCATCTCATAAATTTGAGATAAATCATTCATCAAGATATACTATAGTAAAATCTGGCATAGTTAATTCAAAGTCTGGATATTCTATGTTTTTATAATTAACAACTATATCATCAAGCTTTTGTCTATCACCTGAAGAATTATATGCATATAATGTATAGGTGTTTTTTCAATTGTTTATATTATTAAATGTATTTGAAAGTACATATCTAAAAGTTTTTCAGTCATAAGAACTTGGAAAATATTCAGCTGCTCCATTTTGGCTTATACTAAACCTTTCAAATCATCAAGTTCATAAATTACCATTTATTGTTAATCATCAACTTATATCATTCTCAATATAAAATAAACTATTTCAAGAATAAGTATAATTTAAATTATCTCATGTTACATTTTCTAAACTTTCTTTATATTTGTTTTTTTTAGATGATAAAACTTGTTTTTCTAACTGATTTTTAAATTGTTCTGATGTTAAATTATTTGAAGGTAGTTGGAAAAGTCAATATCAATTAAAGGAAATCTTATTAGATATTGAAACATTATTTTTAAGTTCAGATATTATTTTTGATGAAAGAAAAGACTTAATATTAGGATTTGTTTGTTTTAATATATTAAAGAAAAAAGAATATCTAAGCTTCTTTAAAATAGTATGTTTTTCAAATATATTTGGATCAACATTTTCATAAGCATTATATATATCTAATTTGTGTGTTCATGTAAGATAATTTGAAACCTCCTTTATATCATTTAAAAATAAAAATTGATATGAATTTATATAATAATCTTCACAGTTTTTATAGTTTAATATAATATTTTTTGTAAAATCTGACCTATAATCAAAACCCACACAAGTTGAATTCACAAAATTTTGTAAATATACTGAAGTATAATAGTCTTTTGCTTTTCAAGAAAGTATATGTTTTGGAAGTATTGGCTTTTTAAAAAACTCAAAATTATTAACACTTTCTCTTTCAAAAATTATTTCTATATTATTTTCTTTTTTTTCTATAGAAACAATATTATTTGATATAGAATTTTCTAATGATAAACTATTTTCTTTTATAACATCATTATAGGTAAAGTATATATCATCTAAAGTTATTTTTCTATCATCTTTCCAGTAATGATCTCAAGATAAATTTACAGTAAATGTTTTATTATCTGATGTTTTTATAGAACATAGTTCTTCATCACCATTATCATCTAGACAAGATGAATATAATAAACTTTGAACATACTTTGAATAATAATTATTTCACACATAAGGGAGAGGGTTAACTGGTGATGATATTACTCACTCAAGAAAAACTCATCATCTAACAGCTTTTTCTTGTCAAAGTGATTGTAAATAAACATATCAAAGATGAAAAAATACCATTAACCAAAGGAAAAATAAAACAAATATAATATGTTTTCTTAAATCTTTAAAAGTCAGATGCATAATTATTAAGTTACAATTTTAAAGTATCAAGTTTCAAGTTAATTGATTATTTTTTTAAAAGCCTTACTTAAATTCTAGTTTATTATGAAGAAGTTTGCTATTATATAAACACCTCATATAAGCAAAACTCATAATATAGCATATAAGAAATACTTCTTTAAATTTTTATAGGTTGATTCATCATCAGGCTTCATAAGCAATAAAAAACTTTGGTATATAATAAAAGCTGTAAGTATAAAAGCTATAAATCAAAGTAAATAGTTTAATACAGTTGATAACCATCATATATCTCTACTTGCAAGTATTGCTTCCTGATCTCAAAGTGATGTTGATCAAGATTGAACTTGAGAATAAAACATTTCTACTATATTTTTTGCAAACATAATAAAAACTATTCATATACTATTCCATACAACAATAGTTTTAGCATGTTTTTTAACATCTTCCTTATCTCAAGAAGAAGTAAATTTTATTAAGTTTATAATAAGTATTATAAATAATATTCAAACAACAAAGTACATAGCAAGAATGAAAAAATTTTTAATTATATCTGAATATAAAGCAGCTGCTATACTAGCAGGATCCTTACTTTGTTGAGATCATAATATTCACATACTTCAAGTATCTCAAACAAGAGAGTTAACCAAGAATCAAGCAGAAGTCATAACAATAACTCATATAGTTCACCATAAAGTATAATTTATACCAATTTTTCTATCATCTTCCTTGTCTGAAAATGCAATTTTATAAAATCATATAAAAGCTATGATAAGTCATATAACTATTATAATTGGCATAATAATACCTCAAGCAACATCTTTCATAAAACCTCATACACTTGAGGAATCAAAGTCAGATCAAGCACGATTTTCTACAACATCATCAAGAATATCTCTTGGACTATCAGAGCCATAAGAGAATCATGAAGTGAATATTGAAAGCATTATAAACAATAAGTACAAAACTATTTTTTTCATAATTATGATATATTATATTAAACTATTTTATATAGTATTATTTTTTTAAAACAATTCAATAAAAATATTATACTTTATCCTCAATTTCTTTTAATATTCTAATCTCAAAATCTTTTAAGTTTTCTTTAGTTTGTTCTTTAGTTTTATAGTTTCTAACAGACACAGTATTTGAATTTTCTTCATCTTCTCACACTATAAGTATATAATTTATATGAGATTTTTCAGCATTTCTAATTTTTTTTGAAAAACTATCTGAAGAAAAATCAATTTCTGATCTAATTTCAGAAGATAAAAATTGATTATTTATTTTTCTAGCATAGCTATCAAATTTTTCAGAAACAGGTATTATAATAGCTTGCCTTGGAGCTAACCATAAAGGAAATACTCAAGCAAAATGTTCTATCAATATACTCATAAATCTTTCAAAACTTCAAAGTAATGCTCTATGTATCATGTATGGTCTTTGTTCTTCACCATTTTTATCTTTGTAAGAAAGGTCAAATCTTTCAGGTAAATTAAAATCAAACTGCACAGTAGAACATTGATGAGACCTACCTAAACAATCTTTAAGTTGAAAATCTATCTTTGGGCCATAAAATGCAGCTTCTCACTCTTCTATAACAGCATTTAATTTCTTTTTTTCTGCTACCTCCTTTAAAACAGATTGTGATATATCCCAATCTTCATCTTTTCAAACATACTTTGAAGAAGAAGGATCACGAAAAGACAAAAATGCCTTATACTCCATATCAAATGATTTAATAATATGTTCTATAAAATCTATAACCTTTATAATCTCGTCCTTAACTTGTTCTTTTGTACAAAATATATGTGCATCATCTTGAGAAAATCACCTAACTCTTGTAAGACCTCATAGTTGTCATTTTTTTTCATATCTATATACTGTACCTATCTCAGCCCATCTTAAAGGCAATTGTCTATAAGATTTTGGAGATTGTTTATATATCTCTGCATGAAAAGGACAGTTCATTGGCTTAAGTAAATACTTTTCAGATATCTCTGCTTGTTTTCATTCTTGAGCTTCTTCTAAAGTTTGTCCAACCTCAAGTGGTGGATACATACTATCAGAATAAAAACCCCAATGTCATGAAGTTTCCCAAAGTTTTTGATTTCAAATATGTGGAGTTCTTACAAATTCATATCATCATTTTATGTGCTCTTTTTTCCAAAAATCCTCTATAGCTTTCCAAAGTCTCATGCCCATAGGGTGCCAAAGTGGCAGTCAAAGTCATACATTATCAGAAAAAGAGAAAAGATCCATCTTCTTTCATATAAGTCTATGATCTCTTTTCTTAGCTTCTTGTAAAAATGAAATATAATCATCTAATTCTTGTTTTGTATTGAAAGCATAAGAATATACTCTTGTTAGCATATTGTTTTTTTCAGAACCTTTCCAGTAAGCTCAAGCAATATGAGATACCTTAAAAGATTTTTGATCTAATTCTCAAGTACTTTCTACATGTGGTCAAGCACACATATCTAAGAAAGTTATCAAACCATCTTTTGTATATTCTTGTAAATCAAACTGTGATACTACATCTTGTAATAATTTAAGATAAGATTGTTTATTTTCTTGTTTTATATTATCTATCTTTGAAGGATCAAGTTTGTCATTTATGTTTATATAAAAACCTATTTGTTTTTCTCAAGATTCTACTAAATCATTTGCAAGTTCTATCTTATAACCTTCTCATATAAATTCTAAAAGCTTTATAGCTTCTTTTGCATCAAGTTTAAAATTTACAAACTTTTGATCTTGTTTGATTATATCCTTCATCTCTTTTTGAATATCTTTAAGTGATTTGTCTGAAAAATCTATATCCTTAAAATCAAAATCATAATAAAACCCATTTTCTGTATCAGGTCAAACTCACATTTTTACAACATTTCAATATATATTTTTAATAGCCTGTGCTAGTATATGTGAGTATGAATGTCTTTTTTTTTCTATCATAAAAAACAGTAAAATAAATAAAATTATTAATTGATAATACTTTTTTGAGTATAAAATTCAATATTAAAACAATACTGTAAAATCACTAGCAGCAGTTGTTTCAAAAACAGGTTTTTGCATTTTAATACTAACATCATACTCTCAAGCTTTTCACCTTCAAGTTACATTGAAATCTAACTTAGGAATCTCTTTTCAAGCATCAAGCTTAACTTCTAAGTAAGGATATACCTTATCTTCTGTATACTTAAGGTAGTTTACAAGTGAAAGTTTAAGATGCATTTTTGATATGTCTTGATTGGTTTTAGAGCTTGCAAAAGTATTTCATACAGAATTATTTAAAACATTAAAAAATCATACGTCAACAGCTCATACAGGAGATTGATTAAACTCTGAAGGAGAAGATCATCATAAATTTGGATTTGAATCTCATATTGAAGTTGTTTCAAAAGTAATATTATTTGTATTGGAGTTATAGTTATTTATACTTGATTCTCTTATAGTTGTGTCAGTATTATTTATTGTTGGAAGTGTTGTTCAATAATCAACATCTATAGTTGGAAAAATAGTAAATTGTGTATTTCAAGTATAACCAAAAAGTGACCGGTTTACTATAATATCATTATCAATTTCATCACTATCAAGATCTATACTAGAAGGATTAGGATAATCTAATAAATTAGTTGATCATCAATTATAATTATTATATAATTTCATAGGAACCCTTATAGAAAGATCTAAATTTTGTGATCATAAATGTATATTTTTTATATTAGAGTCAGCAACTTGTGTATAGTATGAGCCAGCACTACTAATATCTTTATAAAATGCATACTGCAAAGATCTATCAAAAGTTAATCTTTTATAATCATTTCAATTTGATATATCTGAGTCTAAATCTCACATTCAAGGTTGTGGAATAGTTCAACTATTATCTGTTCTACTATCTATATTCCAAAAAAAACCATTTCACATTCATGTTAAGGAAAGTTGTCAAAAATATTTTTTTCATTGAAAATTATAATCTGAACTATGTCATGTAGTAGCTCAATCTATAAATCAGCCTTCTCACTCAAATCAAGCCTCATGTCACCTTAGTGAAAGGTATGACCTTTCAATTCATCATATAGCACCATAATAAGCAATATTATATCTTTGTATAGATCAAAGCTGTTCTGTAAATGGATTTATAGTTGCATATAGTCATGTTAATATCTGAGCTCATATCATAATTAGTACCATTGCTATAAGAATTGGCATATTTATAGATTAAATATTTAAAAGAAGATAAGTATAAAAAATAGTTTCAACTTACTACTTAGAGGCTTTATCTTGTAATATCTGTTCTGCTTTCTGTAATAATACTTTTTTATCATTTCTATTTTCATCTTCAAGAACAAATTCTAATAATTTATTAAGAATAATTCAAACCTTAGGTCAAGATTCTCAAGTTATATTAATTATATCTTTTCAATTTACTTTAAGTTCTTTTAATGTTATTCTTCAAGTTTTTTCATATATATTATTTATTTTCTCTTTTAAATTATATATAATATCTAAATTTGAATGTTGTAAAGGATTATATTGTCAATTCCTGTCTCATATAGTTATATCACATAGATTTAGCAATCTTTCAACTCAATATTGGGAGATGAATTTTTTAATCTCTTTTTCTTGTTTTTTTTCATTCATAAATGTTATTTCTCAAGGTAACATATGATATTGAACATAAAAACTTATTTCTTCAATCTCTTTTTTTGAAAATCATAAATTTTTAAAATCATTCTTAGCTATATCTGCTCATATAATAGGATGATTTATTTCAAGTTTATAAAGCTCTAATTGACTTTCTTCATCTTTTTTAATACTTGCTCGGTAATATTGATCAAGTTTTCAAACATCATGATAAAGCATACCAAGTCTTACAAGATAATTTGTATTAATCTGTTGAAGATGATAAAGTGTAAGTATAGTATGGGCATAACAATCAAAAGGGTGATATCTTGTAGGCTGTTCTATGTTCTTAAGTTCATAAATTCATGGAAATATATATTTTAATATATTTAATTCATCCATCAAAGATATAAATCAGAAAGGGTTTCATTTTTTAAAAACTTTTTTCATCTCTTGAATTATCCTTTCATTTGCTATTTTTCTTATAAGAAAATAATATTTTTTTAAAGACAACCAAGTTTTATTATCAAAATCAAAATTAATATCTTCATATACATTCAATGTATTAACAAACCTAATAGCTCTTATAATTCTTAGTGCATCTTCTTTAATTCTGTTATCAGAATTTCAAACTGCTTTTAATTTTTGATTTAAAATATCTTGTATTCAAAAATGAGGATCTATGATAATATGTAATTTTCAAAAATCTCAGATATATTTTTTTAATATAGTTTTATCTATATTTCAATTTTTAAAAACTTTATCTATAATATGTTCATCTTTAAGTATAACAATATCCTTTTCTATAATAGCAAATCAATGACCTTTAAGTTGTTTTATAAGCTTATCATTATCTTTGAATTCTTGTTTTTCTAAAAAAATATCTTCATTTCAGTCTATAAAAGTATAGTATAAACAATTTATAGTAAAATCTCTTCTTACACTATCTTCAAGCAAACTATCTGTCCAGTCAAGTTCATCAGGATGCCTACAGTCTGAGTAATCTCACTCCTTTCTAAAAGGAGTTGTTTCATAATGACAATCTTTTTCTTTATCAACTATTGTAACTGTTCAAAATTTGTCAGTTTTAAAAATACTTCAAGATTTTTGGTCTATATCTTTGTAAAGTTCTCAAGGATCTTTTGCAAGTGTTATATCTATATCTTGAAAATTATTTTCTTTAATTCAAAGTAACATATCTCTTACAACTCAACCAACAAGAAAAATATTTTTCTCATTTAAAGATTTTTGTGCAAACTGAAAATATGGTATAAGGTTTTTAAATCAATCAAAACTTAACATCAATTATTTTTATATTGTAAATTAATTTTATAATAACTTTTATATATATTTTTTCAAGGAAAGCTAATTATTTACAAAAAACACTTATACATCTATTAGTAAATTGCAAATCTAAATTACCATATATAAAATATAAACTAACAATAAGTAATATTAAAATTAAAGTAATGAAAATTAAAGGAATATATTTATTATTTTTATCTTCAAAATTCCATATTAAAGGTAAAAATAAAGTCATAATAAATAAAGACCATAGTAAATTAAAATTTTCATTTGTAAAATAAGAAAGAATATAAAAAACAATTGCTATTGAAGATCAAAAAAGAATCTTATTAACATAAAAACTAGGAGTAGTTTTGGGATCTGTTATCATAAAAAAAGTAAATATTAAAAAAGTAATACTAAAAAAATCTACATAACTTCAAAATCATTCATCAAGTCATACAATATTATATAAAAATAAATGAGTAAAAACAAAAGATAATATAAGGGGGATTTGGTTAAATTTAAGATTTTTATGTAAAAAAAATTGTATAACTATTAATCACAAGATTATAACAATTATAAAAAAAAGTAAGTATATTTTTTCTGAAACAAAAAATCACCACTGTAAAGGATTAGTATATGCATAAGGAGCAAAAAAAAGAAGTATGATAGAAACTCAAAAATTAGAAGGATTAAAAAAATGTCTATTTTTGTAAATAAATATGTATTTACTTATAACAGCAATAAATGAAGTTATTATATATATAAATATAATATCTGTTCTTAAAAAAAATAATATTCAAAAAGAGATATTTATTTTAGATAAATTTAAAATCCCAGAAAAATTATTGGTAAATATATAACTTAATACTAAGTCAAATATTATAACAGAAAAAAAAACTGTTATTATTTTATAAATATCAAGATATAATCAAAAAAACTTAACTCAAACAAATAATATTCATATAAGAATAAATGTTTGAGTTAATTGTATTTTATTATAATTATTTAATATATTCATGAACAAAAACTATTTAGTTAAATGATAAGGATTTAATTTTATATCACTGTTATAATCAACTAATATATAGCTATCATGTCAATAATTATATTTTTGATTTAATGGCAAATTATATCATTCATTTCAAACCCTAAAAAATGCTAAATCAAAAGCAAGTGATAGTTTTTGATTATATGTATTAGAATCAACCAATTTTCATCAAGGCATAGTATATTTTCAATTTTTTTGAATAGAGCCTCATATAGTATTTCTTGATATTAAAGATCCATAAAATATAAGTTGTTTATTTAATAATCATGATCTATCTGAAGAGTAAGGATCTATAGGATCTCAAGATAAATTTCATGCAAGTAAGGATCTATCAGTATATAAAAGTCAATTTATAACAGAAACATCTTTTCAAATTATTATATTACCTCAGTTGCTAACATAGTCATAATAAGAATTTATATTTGAATACATGTCATAATTTGTATTTTCAGATATTACAGCAATATCAAGTCTTTCAGTTATATTTGTAGATATTTTTAAATTTCAATCTTTAATAATAATAGTTTTAACTCATTCTCAAGTCAGCATTCCATAATTAGTTTGGTCAAGATTATAATTTCATTCTTTATAGAAAACTCAATTAGATATTTCTCAGTCACTCAAACTATTACCTAAAATAAATGCTTTTTTCCTTATATTTGATCAGTATAAATTTTTAGAAAAATCAACTTCAGTTGCTTCTCATATAGCAGATGTATTTCAGTCACTATTTTTATATCAAAGAATTTGCAAATTAAATTGTTTTGCAACACTTTCATCTCAATAATTATAAGTTCAAATAGAATACTTACCTTCTTTTCAATTTTTTATAACTTTTATTGAAGGATTAAAAGTTAATGATATTTCTTTATCCATAGCTCAACTTCATATAAATTCATATTCTAAAGTAAAACTTATAGTTGAAGAAGAATTTCATTGTGTTTTTATATTACCATTAACATTTCATGAAGATAAAATAGAATAATATTTATTAGGATATATTTCTATAGAATTTAATAAATCTTTTTCTATTATTTCATAAGAGTAATTATTATCATCAAAACCACTAGTATTAACATTAAAATTTACTACATATTCAGTATTTGGAACCATTCATGTAAATGAAACAATATCTCATGTAGAGTTCTCAACCCAAACATTTCAAGTTGTTATAGACTTTTTATAATCATAGTTACCTCAAAAGTCCTTTATTATCTCAAAATCTGTAGAACTACCATAAAACTTATTGTATCATTTTATAATAAACTTAAATTCATCTTTTATATTTCAAGGAACAATAGACCTTAACTCGAATGATCAAGTTCAATATCACAGATTTTGATTTACCTTTTCAACAACATTTCAATCATCAAAATTATCTTGATCATAAGTATCTTTGTCTATATGAGATTTTTGTGTTAAAAGAACATCATCTATAGGTTTTGTTATTATATTTCACCAATAATCTTTTAATTTAAATTCATATTTATATGTATCATTACTTTCATTTGTAGAATAATTATCAACAGGACAATTTAAACAAGATATTTCAAATTTGTCTTTATTTGGAATATTAGGTTCTACATTTATATTCCATGTAATATCTTGATAATTTCAAGCATCATCTTGAAAATAAAGATTCAATACATAATTTTTATCTTTAGTTAAATCAATACCATTACAAGAAAGATTTTTAACATGTGAATCTTTTTTTCAATAAGAATTATTATATGAAGAATAATTTTTAACACACACCTGAGATCAATCTAATGTAAGTATTACTTTTTTAATTCATGATACTCATTTACAATTTGTATCAGTAGAATCACAACTTAATCAAGGATCTTTTAATGTTAAATTAATATTATATTTATCAGCAAGTATTGATTGATTTGATATATTTTTATCAAAATTATATTTAAAACCATCATGCATACCATCTAAATAAATATTATTTGATGATATTTCTGGATCTTGCTTGTCTATTGGAACAGCAATTGGCTTATATATAGTTCAATAATTATTTAAATTATCCCAAAAAGTTACCTGCAAAGGATCAGTAGAAAGTTGGTGATTATTAAGTGTATTTGTATATTGAGATTGCCTACATCAACTATTTTTATATAAAGAAGGTTCATCTACACATGGAATAGTATAAGTAATTGATTCATTAATCCATCAATCGTAAGATGGACTATAAGAATTTCAATATTGGTCTTTATAAGACATTGTTCATAAATTAGGATGTGTATTGTCATAAAAATACTGAGTTTTATATACAACTGTATATTCCAATGGTTGGTTCCTAGGATCTAAACAATTTGTATAACCTAGTTTTATATTAGCAATATTATCTAAAAGTCACATATCATTACTTTTTGAAGCTATTTTTATTCTTCTATTTACTCATCAAGCAGTAATAGTTTTATATATACTATTAGCATCAGTAGATATTCTAGTATATCAATTATCAAAATTACTACAAATTGAACTAGAAAAATCATTTCAATTACTATCAGTTGCTGTAAAATAATTAGAAGTACCATCATAGTCAGTAACATTAAGTCAATCTAATTCCTGAAAACCTCATTTTTCAACAACAAAAACATGTATATTTCACTCTATTTTATTAATAGTATTGCTTCAACTTCACCATGTTCACTTATCTACATACTCAGAACTATATAGACTATCATTATAAAGTCTATTTTTAAAGTATGAATCAGATGGATTATAGTCAGAATCTCTAACTTGATAATAAGTCCATTCAGCAGAATAAGATATAGAAAAAAGTGTAAAAAATATTCATAACATAATTGTTTTTTTAATCATTTTTATTTTTTTTATATACTAAAAATAATCAAGATACAAGAATAATAATTCAAATTAAAATAAATATAATATAAGTATTATCTTTTTGATTAGATGAATTATTAAAGTCTTTAGATGAAACATTTTTAAATGCTTCATTTTTAACTTCTATATATTCAGAAAGCTCTTTATCATTAGATGAAATAAGATCTATTTCTTTTTGCATTTTATCATATTTATTTTCTATATTATTCATTATGGAGTCTGCTTTTTCTTTATTTTCAGAAAAAAGTGCTTCTTGATATTCTTTTTTTAGATTTGATACTTCTTTTTCATAAGTATTTGTAATATTAGATATTCTTTTTTCATAATCTTGAACTTTTTTTTCTCAAAATTTATTTTGTATAAAAGTGATTTTATTTTGTATAAAACTATTTTCTATAAGCATATCTTTATGTCTAACATCAGGATATGGGATCATACAATCACCAAAAGCAGCATTTAAATACCTTGGAGAGCTTAAATCTAATTCTCAATTAGAGTAATAATTATCAAAAATATACTCAACATTTTCAGCAACTTGATCATGTGTTAAAGGACACTTTGAATATATTCTTTCATCATAAGAAACATACTCTCATCTTTCTTCCTTTTTATCTATAAAAACATTAGAAGAAGGTGATAGTATATAAATAAGTCTTGACTTTAAACTCTCATTAGAAATATTATTTATTTTTTCCCAAGTAGAAATTTTTATACCATTTCTAGTTGCTATTGAGTTTGAAGTCATAACTTCCTTAGCTTTTTCTTCAGCTCAATCAGGCATACTAAGAGCATAAACCTTATCAACAAATAAGTTATCTAATATATTAACAAATAAAGATTTTTTAGAATTATAAGATATCAAATCAGATTCAGAGCCAAAATCTCATCAACAAAAGCTAGGTAAATCAGAAGTACTTTCATGAGAGATTTCAAAACATGTATTATTTATAAGATAATCACCTATATATTTATTAATAACATTCTCCATAGTATGATTTTCACTTGCCATATTAGTTATATCTGTCATAGCTTTTATTTGAAGAGGATAAGCTATATATTCATTAAAATATGAACTATCATTATCATAAGCTATACCTATAAGTTTCAAATCAAAAAGATCATTCTTATCCCAATTAAGTCATTTAACTAAGACCTTCATTCCAAAAAACTTATCTCAACCTAAATCCCACTTATCTAGCTTTTCAAAACCTCACTCTTCAAAAGCATTTCACATATAATTATTTTGATTTATATTATCAAGATTATTTGAATCAAGATTTATATATCAACAACTTGAGAATGTACCATCAAGTTGGTATTGAACATAAACTAAATTTTCTCTAAAAGTTCAATAATCATCTCATTCACTATAATAACTCATATCGTCAAACTGGGGATCATCTCACTTTTGTAAAGGAAAGTCAAACTTAGTAGAACCTCACCAAGTTACAAATTCAGTCATTGTCCAATATCATTTTCACTCTTTTTCAGGTGTTACTTTTACAGTAGCAATATTATTTCTTTTTGCAAAAAATACATTTGAAAAAGTATTTTTACATTGTCACTTAGAGTATCACATTCAAGAATTTTCACATCAATAAGTAGTAGGATTTTCTTTTAAAACTTCTGTAAAAATTCTTTGTCATGTTGTAGAAGCATCTCAAGAATATACAGAAAGATCAGCATCTTCACCATCAACTGAAACAGACGATATATCAATACTATATTGAGAATCAACATTATCTTTTAATTTACTTAAACATTTATTTATTTGCTCATTATACTCTCAAGCAAATACAAGTGACAATAAACTCAAAAACAACATAACATTAAAAAATATTATTTTAATCATTGTTAATTCACTTAATATATAAAAAGTTAATGACTATCTCTAGGAGGAGGAGGTATAACAATAGTATTAACAGCAACTGAAGAAACTGCATCTTCTGATAGAGTAAATTGTACACTATCTTGTAAATTATCCCAGTCAGAACTTCAAGTATTTACTTGATACTGATCAGGACTAACAGCAGCTATAACATTTTGAAGTAATCATCCATTATAACTATATTGATGATTGATATTATCATCTGAATAAATAAAAATTCATAATGATAAAAAAAGTACTCAAGACATAATTAATAGTTTTTCTTTCATTTTTATTTTTATTAATATATAAAATATATTATATAGTGATATAATTATAATATATAATATTCAAAATGTCAATAGATTTTTTATATTAAATCTTTTATCTTAAAAAAATATCAGCCATTAAAAGTATCTTTTTGTATATTTACAGCAACAGATATTGTTTCTTTTGATTTTATTTTATCTAAAAAAGTTATTCAAGACCATTTTAATAAAGTTATATCTACTTGTCAAAGTTGTCCATATATTTTTATATGATTATTATTCTTTCAAACAGTATCTATTTTTTTAATCTTTATATCTTCTATAAGA
>JASMTN010000025.1:0-19169 GCA_041694255.1 Candidatus Altimarinota bacterium | reverse complement strand
AATTCAAATAATTCTTGAGAACAATATAATAGATATAATAAATGAAAACAAAACAATAGTTTAAATCATGGTAAACAAGATACAAGTTACAATAATTGATTAGTACAAAGTTTGGAAAATAAAGGTAAGATAATAACAATGTTTTGAAGATGAAAGCATAATATAACAAATAGGTCATGATGAGAGGTAATAAGCATACTAGATACAGCAAAAGTAAGAGAAAATGAATGAAGGGTTATAAGTATATGAAATAAGCTTGCTCGTTTTTTAAGGTTAAAAAGATTGAAAAAAGAAAGAAAACAATAAAAATAATAATTTTATCTAACTATTATTTTGGTTAAAAAATCTTTATAAAGCTATTGAAAAAAGAGTAAAAAAATATATTTTATAGTGCATATATTTATTTTTATAAACAAATTAAATGTCAGTTGTAAAAGAATTAGTGGATAAGATAGAACAACAAATTAAAGAAACTAAACTTGATAGTTCTTTATCAGAAAAGTGAGAAATACAACAAGTAAAAGATGGTGTTGTAGTAGCAAATTGATTAAATAATGCTAAATTTTCAGAGTTGGTTGAATTTGAAAATGGTATGGCATGACTTGTAATGGATATAGATGAGGATAGTGTTTGAATACTTCCTATGTGATCAACAGATAGTTTAAATGAATGAATGATAATAAATACTACTGGTGAAGTTTTATCTATATGAGTTTGAGAAAATTATCTTGGAAGAATAGTAGATGGTCTTTGAAATCCAATAGATGGTAAATGAGATATAAAATATACTGAGAAATATCCAGTAGAAAGAAAGGCAACTTGAGTTATATCAAGAAAGCCAGTAGATCAGTCTCTTGAAACAGGTATAAAATCAATAGATGCTATGGTTCCTATTGGTAGATGACAAAGAGAACTTATCATATGAGATAGACAAACTGGTAAAACAGCTGTTGCTATAGATAGTATACTAAATCAAAAATGAAAAAATGTAAAATGTATATATGTAGCTATATGACAAAAAGATTCAAAAGTAAGATCAATAAGTGAAACTCTTAAGGAAAAATGAGCTATGGAATATACAACTATAGTAAATGCTTCTTCTTCACATCCAGCAGTTACTCAATATCTTGCACCTTATGTATGAGCTGCTCTAGCTGAATACTATATGTTTAATTGACAAGATGCACTTGTAGTATATGATGACCTTACAAAGCATGCTATGGCATACAGAGAAGTTTCATTACTACTTAGAAGACCTCCGGGTAGAGAAGCTTATCCAGGTGATGTTTTTTATTTACATTCAAGATTACTAGAAAGAGCTGCTAGACTTGAGGAAAATTATGGTTGAGGTTCAGTGACTGCTTTGCCTGTTATTGAAACACAAGCTGGTGATGTTTGAGCTTATGTTCCTACAAATGTTATTTCAATTACAGATGGTCAAATTTTCTTAGAAACAGACCTTTTTAATTCTGGTGTAAGACCTGCTATAAATGTTGGTTTGTCTGTATCAAGAGTTTGAGGTTCAGCACAAACAAAGATAATGAAAAAAGTTGCTTGAAAACTTAGACTTGAACTTGCTACTTTTAGAGAGTTAGCAGCATTTATGCAATTTTCTTCTGATTTGGATGCGGAAACACAAGCTAAGATAGAAAAAGGTAAAAGATTGGTTGAGTTACTTAAACAATGAGTAAATGCTCCTATTCCTTTTTATAAGCAAGTTGTTATGATTTATGCTGGTACAAATAATTATCTTAAAGATCTTGATATTAATAAAATAGGTGAATTTGAAGATATATTGTATGATAAGTTAAATTCATCATATGAAGATCTTTCAAATAATATAAAAGACCAAGCAAAACTAACAGAAGATATCGAGGAAGATATGAAAAAACTAATTAATGAAGTTCTTGATGAATTAAAATAAATTATAAAGTCTGTTTTTAAATGGCAGACTTTTTTTTGCAAAAAAAATAAAAATATGTATTATAAATATATTTATATAATTATATTTAATTATGGTAAATACTATAAATAAAAAAGAAAAATCAGCAAGAACTTCACCTAAAATTGAAAAGCTTGTAAGAGATTCAAATAATTTGTTAGTAAAAGATTTTGAGTCTAAAGAAATATATAATTGCTTATATAAACAATTTCAAAAACTTGTAAGGTTTGCTTCTTTGAAAGTATCAAAATTAAATACAGAAGATGATTTTATAGATTTTATTAATTGATTTTGAAACATACTTAAGGACCTTGATCTTAAAAAATTATATAATTCTTCTAATGTTTGAAATTTAAAAGAATTTGATAAATTAAATTTATTTCAACAATTTTTTTATATAAGCATTCCTTATAAAAATAAAAAAAATTTTGATTTTATAAAATGATGAGTTTGTTATCATTGGTCTTTATTTTTTTATAATTTTTTCAATTATATAGATAATAAAAATAAATTTAAAAAAGAATTTATATATTTTAATTGACAATATAATCATTCATTTTTCAAAATAAGTTTTAAAAATAAAAGTTATGTTGTGGATCCATATTGAAAATCTTCTATAATAACAGAAGTTAAAAAATGAAATAAAGTATATCTTAGTATGAAAAATGGTAAGATGAAATATTGAAATATAAAATATGATTTTAATATTGATCAAAATTGAAATGAAATTGAATTTAATAAAACTCATAAAAAAAGAGAATTTATAGATTGAATAAGAAAAAGTAATAATTTTTTGATTAATCTTAAAACTTATATTAATTGAAAAGCAACTCATCTTATTGTTAAAGATACTGGTGATGACCTATATGTTCATTTTGATAATTATAAACCAACACTATGGGATAAGGACATGACTATAATGCAGATAATCGATCCTCTAATGGAGTGAGAATCAAGTCAATTAAATAGTTTTTCTATAATTTGTGCAATAATATGAATAGATACCAATAGTGTTGATAAATTAAAAATAGATAAGATTAAAGCAATATCTAAAAAGATAGATGTTAATTACTTAATTGATAAGCTTTGAATTAAAAAAACAGTAGATATGTTTAATTAAAAATGTCTTGAAATATACTATTAATATTATATATTCATGAAAGTTGTTTATTATTTAAATATAATATAAAATGGAGTATGTAAATAAACTTATAAATACATGAGATATTGAAAAATTACAATCAGAAATATGTACTGTTGAATGTATAATAGATGATTATAAATCAAATCTTTGCTATGCTTTATTGTTGCCTCATGAAAGAGAAAAAATTTTATGAAAGATACAGGAGGAGAAAAAAAAACTTAAAAATATGTATAAAGCATATAATAAAATGTTATCAAATAAACAATTATAGTTTTAAGTAATTATTCAAAAACTGCTTAAATAATTTAATCTTATTTTTTAGTTTTTCATTTTTTATATTTTCTATGTCACCTCATAAACTTATGTAAAAAAGTGTATCTAAAATTAATAGTGAATATCAGGTATCTTTTGCTATATCTAGCCAAAATTCCTTTTTAGTAGATATCTTTGATATTCTGTTATCAACTGGTATATAGATATCTAAACTAGGATATTTTTCATATCAAATTATTCTCACACCCCATATAAACATTTTTATACAAAAAACTATAGTCTTAGCATCCTTTTTTTGTTTTATATACTTTACTAGGTCTTGTAATAATAAAGTTTCATCTTTAATATAATTTTCTAATTTTGCTTTATCTATAGTTTCTATAAAATTAAGTATCTTATCTAATCTCTTATATTTTGCTTGTAAAAGTCTTTTATTGTACTTACTTAAAAAATCTTGAAAACTTTCTTTTAAATTATTAACTTTATGTTCTGAAAAATACTGAGAAAAATAATTCCAATAACTTTCTCATTTCATAGTAAGTTGGTATGCTAAAAGTGAATTTATTATAATAAGTTTTAAGAATAATTCTTTGTTATTTAAATTATTAAATAGTTTTTCTAAAGCTGTATATTGTAAGTCATATTTTTCAAGTTCTTTAATTTCATTTAATGAAAACTTTTTAATCTGTTTTTCTAACATATTTTTATATTTATTTAACTAATATATTTTTTCTTAATTTTTTTTTATCTTCTATTAATTTAATAATTTCTTCTTCTATGTCTTCCATTTCTAATAAAAGTTTTATTGTTTCTTCCTGAATCTTTTCTAATTTATCTTTTTTATAAGATATTTTTTCACTAATAAATGCATATTCTTCAAATGCAATTGATTTTAGTACTTGATTTTTCATTTTTTAAAATTAATCTTAAATTGTTCTTTGTATATAAAAAAAAAGCAATCAAAGTCAATATAAAAATATTATTTATTTATAAAAAAATACATCTATGGAAATTATAAAGATATTATCTGTTTATTTTGTTTGATTTATAACTTTACTTATTCTTGATTATATATGGTTATGAATTATTACAAAAGATTTTATTATAAGAGAATTTTGAAACCTTATAACAGTTAAAAATCAAAGTATAAAAGTAAATCTAAAAGCTTGAATAATAGCATGGTTTATAATATCTGCAATGATAGTTACATTTGTTACTTTAAAATATGATTCTTATAAAGAGATCATTATGTATGGTGCTTTACTATGATTTTTTTCATATGCAATGTATGATCTTACAAATCTTACATTTTTAAATGACTATTCTTTAAAGTTTACTATTGTTGATATTATATGGTGAACTTTTGCTTGTTGTGTGGTTGCTTTAACTAGTTTTTATTTTTATAACCTTATAAAATAGTGGTATTTTTTATAGTATTTATAATATATATTTTACTTTATTTAGTTAGCATTAGACTAAAAGACAATTCTATTGTTGATATTTTTTGGTGAATTGGTTTTGTTATAATATGAACTTACTTTTTCTATATATCTTGAAATTATAATATACTACATATAATATTGTTTGTTTTAATATGTTTTTGGTGAGTGAGATTATCTTATCATATATTAAAAAGAAAATTGAAAGAAAAAAAAGAAGACCCTAGATATGCATTATGGAGAAAAAGATGGAAATACTTTTATACTCGTAGCTTTTTTCAAGTATATATGTTGCAAATGTTGCTTATGTTTATAATAGCTACACCATTATACTTTATCTTTTTAAATGAAAATAAACTAATTTTTATATCTTGATTGATTATATCTATAATTTGATTAACTATTGAGATAATAGCTGATAATCAGTTAAAAAATAATATTAAAAAAGATAATAAAGTATATACTTGATGACTTTATAGATATTCAAGAAATCCTAATTATTTTTGAGAAAGTTTATTTTGGTTAGGAATAAGTTTTATATGAGCTTTTGTAAACATATTCAGTTTGATATGATTTATAATGATTACTTTTTTATTACTTTTTGTATCTTGAGTTCCCATGAAAGAAAAAAGGTTATCAAGAAAATCTAATTGGGAATCTTATAAGTTACAAACAAATAAGTTTATACCATGGTTTCCAAAGAAAAATTTAAATTAATAATATAATAGATGTTTAGTTTATATATACATATCCCTTTTTGTGAGAAAAAATGTAATTATTGTAGTTTCTATGTAATACCAGATTTTAAAGGTGTTGAAGTTATGAAAGATAGATATTTACAAGCTTTAAAACAAGAGATAATACAAAAAAAGTCATTATTAAATGATGATTCATTATATACAATATATATATGATGATGAACACCATCAGAATTTTGAATACAAAGAACAATAGAATTATTAAATTTTATTAAAAAACAGTTTGATATAGAAAATCTTGAAGAAGTTTCCTTTGAATTAAATCCAAACCCATTAGAACAATCACTTGAGTTTATAAAAACTTTAAAAAATGTATTACCAAATTTTAGATTTAGTATATGAATACAATCTATAGAAGATGAAGTATTAAAAAAATCAGGTAGAAACTATGATTATAAACTTATAGAACAATTTTTAGATAATTTAGATAAAGAAAATTATAAGATAAACTTAGATTTCATAGCCTTTGGTATAGAAAAGAATATGAAACTTTTTGATGCTTTTTTAGGTAAATATAAAGAAAAGATAGATAGTTTATCAATATATACACTTGAACTTTTCCCTTGAAGCATATGGAAGAGTAGTTACAAAGTAGATAATGAATCTATACTTGAAAGTTTTAAATCATACTTAGATATAGTTAAAAAACATAATTTTAAAAGATATGAGATATCTAACTTTGCAAAAGATGAAGATAAAGAATCTAAACACAATAAAGTTTATTGGTCTTGAAAAGATTATCTTTGAATATGAACATCTGCAAGTTCTTTTATAAAAAATACAAGATATACAAATAGTTTTTGAATACAAAAATATATACAAAAAATATATGAATATACAGAAGAAAATAAATTGTCTAAAGAGGATTTATACATTGAGAAAGTTTTTCTTTCACTGAGAACAAATAAGTGATTGATTCTAGGGAAAAACATAGAAAAATATCTAAATATATCAAAATTAGAAAATTTTATAAAAGAATGATATATAGAAAAAAATAATAATAAAATATACTTAACAGATAAATGATTTTTAGTATATAATTATTTAATTACAGAAATTTTAGAATACATATAAATTTAATGATGATGGCATGATTTTATATTTTTTTTAATTAATATATGATTTATTGGCCAAGCAGCAAGGTATCATAATCAAAATCATATTATAAATCAGTACCAAAATATAGGCTCTGTTAATCAAGCATCTAGTCATCAAAGTAGATAATCACTAGTATTCATAACTATCTCCATAATAGATATAGAAATAATTTCTCACAATATTACTGCTTTGAATGCATTTGAAAAAGTCATTTTATGTTTTAAAATCAAAGGCAATATAGCAAGTCATATACCAAATATAAATGCTAATATCAATGCAATACCTAATGTATATAGTGTACTAAGACCTGCAAAAAAACCTATTGTTAATCATAAAAGTTCACCTATAGAACATCATATAAGACAATGAAAGGTTACAAAAGCAGAATCTTTTATTCATACTTTTGTTTCTCATTTATCATGATTTATATGTTTGTGATTATTTTTATTCATTATAATAATATTTTTTATATAAATAAAAAATATTCTATTATTTAGAATTTAATTGTCAAATATAAATATTTTATTTTTTATTGTAAAATTAAATTAAAACTTTAAACTTAAAATATAATATTTACAATATTATTATTCTTAATATGAAGCAAATTGAGAAATATACTATCAAAGCAAGTATAAAAACTACTATGCATATATCATCTCAAGAAGAATATGATAGAATGGACTATTTTATTTTTGAAGATTGACTCCAGATTGTCAATCAAACTTGGCTTGAAGATCTATCAAAACAAGATGAGAAATTATTTAAAGATATCTTAAAAAGTATAGAAGAAGGAAATTTTAAAAAATTAGAAGAATTAAAAAGTACATATTATGATAAATATTTTGATGCTGATAAATTTGAATTAGAAGATATTGATATATGAGAAAAGGCAAAAGAATCATTAAAAAATACTTGATGAAAAAATAATCAATGAATTATTAAAAAACAATTTCAAAATAAATTTACACAGGAAGCTATGATACCTTGAAGCACTTTAAAATGACTTTTTAGAAGTATATATTTTTTTGATAAGTATTGAAAAGATTATGAAAAACACAAAAAAGATTTTAAACTTTGAAAAATTATAGAAAATAGTAAAGAAAATAAAGAATATTTTTCAAATCTTTACTTTGAAGATGTAAATATAAAAAATCAAGAAAAATCTATACAATATATAATATGAACAAATAAAACAAGCCAAAAAACTTGAGAAAATAAATGAATACCCTTAGTTGTTGAAACTATAAAACAGTGAGATTTTAATATAGATATTACAAACTTTTTTAAAGATAAAAACCATAACTTAGATTTTGATGTAATAAGTTTTTCTCAAGCTATAAAAGATTATAGCAATATTATGATAAAAAGAGAGAAACAAATACTTGATAACATATGAATCAAAAGTGATTTTATAGATGAACTAAATAAGTTATATGATGAATGAAAATATCCTATAAAAATATGAATGTTCAAAAAATCTTTATCTTATAAACTTTATTGGGAAGATATATTAGAAGATCTTGTATATACTCAATATAATAGAAAAATATGAAAAAAGACTATGGATGATAAAAAAGCAAGAAATTTTTGAGTATGAGATAAAAGTATATACTTAGATGAAAATGAAAATCCTATGTGATGGATAGTTTTAGAATTTTAAAAATAAAAATATGAAAAAAATGGTTTTTAAGTTTAAATCTTGATATATAACTCCATTAGAATCAGATACAATACTTTCTTATGTGTTTGCTTTAAATTTTGATAAACTAAAAAATATATATAAAAACTTTGAAAATATACCTTTTAACATAACAAATGCTTTTGATCATGGTTATATTGTCAGACCTTTTTATATGTGAGAGGATGACAAACAAGAAACAACTTTTCAAGAAGATATTGAAAACGAACCTGTTAGAAAAAAATTAAAAAAAATATCTTACATTCCTATAGATAAACAAATTTTAAAATCACATCTTAAAGATAAAAATATAAAAGAACAAGAAGATTATAAAACAAAATTACTTGCTGAAAAAGAATTACAAGAAAAAGAAAATAAAGAAGAACAAGTAAGTGAATTTAAAAATGCTATACCAAGATATAATAAAGGTGAGACAACCCCTTTTACTATAGATGATGTAAATCATACAGATCAAGAAAAAGTTATATATGTAAAAGTATATGATGAACAACAATATAATATCTTTTTTGATTGTTTAAAAGAAACTTTTGAAACTGTTTGATGGTGAAAATGAAAAAGTAAATGATATGGTAAGATAGAATATATTCAAAATCAAGATTTAACAGAAAAGGAAAAAGAGTTTTTTGAATATGTAGAAGAACTTAAAAATAAAAATAAATATATTATATTAAATAACTTTAAGCCTTCAAAAGAAGATTTAGAAAATATACAAAATGATAAAAGTTTTATAAACTTAAATCATAAACATACAAAAAGTTTAGATAATATGCCTTTTAAATGAAAAATGAGTTTTATAGAGGCTTGAAGTTTTTTATATTCTGATAATATATTAAAATGAGACTATTATAAAGCAATACTTAAAGAGAAAGAAAGTATAAACTTTGGATATTTATTTTAATAAACTATAAAAATGGATAAAAAGTTATATAAACTTATATTGTGAGCATATGTTCATGATGTATGAAAACTTATACGGAGATGATGAGAAAATAGAAAGAAAAATATATATAATGTTGCTCATGCACAACTTACAAAAGAATTTTTTAATAATGATAATTTTTCTAAGTTTTGGAAAGATATTTGAAATTTATGATCATTACATCATGCAAAAGATTTTATAGATTATAAATTTGAAAAAAAAGAAGATAAGTTTATAGCTTGGTGTATATATATGGGTGATAATCTTTCATCTTGAGAAAGAATAGATGAAGAAAACAAAGAAGAGAAAAATAAAGAAAATATTAAACATATTTGACTTACAAGTATATTTGAAAATATATATAAAGAAATTGATTGAAAAAATCTTTCAAATAAGTTTCAATATACTCCTGATACACTTAATAAGTTAAATTTGATGCCGTCAAATAAGTGAGAAGAATTTGAAGAAGATATAGTAAAACTTTTTGATAAAACCATAAAGGCAAATGATATAAAAAAATGATTTGAACAATTAAAAAGTGAGTTTGAGAGAAATTTTAATGAGTTTGTATTAACATATAAAGAAGATGAAGAAAATAATATAAAACAAATCATATCAAAACTTGATGTAATTTGTCAAAATTATTTTAGTTTGGTTCCATCTGATGCTTATAAAAGTATATGAGATATAAGTTTATATGACCATACAAAAACAACAGTAGCTTTTGCAGTTTCTTTGTATCATATATTTAAAAAAGATTTTGAAAAAGGAAATTTTACATATCCTATACCTACAAAAGATATAGAAGATAAAAAAGTTAAACTTATAACTTGAGATTTTCCTTCTATACAATCTTACATATTTGATGGGATCAAAAAACAAACAAATATAGCTAAAAGACTTAGAGCAAAATCTTTAAGAGTGCAACTTTTAAATGAGGCAGTTATAGAATATTTACTTGATAAATACGATCTACCAAGAGCAAATGTTCTTTTAAATGCAGGTTGAAAATTTGTAATACTTGCAAATGAAAATTGTAATATAGACCAAGAAAAACAAGATATAAATAAATTTCTTATAAATAAATTTAATTGAAATATAAAACTTTCTTTAACAAGCAAAAACTATAGTTTAAAAGATATAAGATGATCTTGAAATATAAAAGATATTTTTAAAGAACTTTTTGATAAATTAAATAAAGAAAAGTTTAAAATATATGATGAAGAAAATTTAAAATCAATATTTGATTATAAAAATGTAAATGGAAAAAATCTTTGTAAATATTGTTGAATGAATTATTTCAGTATAAAAGAAAATCAAGATGAAAATGATGATTGAAAATGTGAAAATTGTGAAAAAGAAATAAAACTTTGAGAAAAGATAGTTCAATGAAAAACAAGTATAAATATCCAATATAAAGATGAAAATAAAAACTTTTTCTATGATGAAGATTTTGAACAAAAAAAAGATATTACTATATTATTTAATACTTGGGAATTAGCAAAAGATAATGATATTTTAATATCAAAGTCTTTAAACCTACATACTCCAAAGGAAAATTGAGAAAATAAATCTTTTGAAGATATAGCAAGTAAAAATAGAAAATATCTATGTATGGTAAAATGAGATGTAGATGCTATGAGTTTGCTTTTTAAATGGGGTTTTGGTAAAACTTATTCTATGAGTAGGATTATGCAATTTAGTAGATATTTAGAGCTTTTTTTTGGTAAGTATTTACAAGAATATATAGAACAAAATTATGAAGATGTATATACTGTGTTTAGCTGATGAGATGATTTTGTGTTTATAGTGCCTTTTAAAGATAGAAAAAAGTTTGTAAAAGATCTTTATGGTCAATTCAAAAAGTTTATTGGTTTCAATGAAAATATACATTTTAGTCTATGAATTAGTATCTTTAAAGATAAAACACCTTTTAGACAAGTTGATAATATAACTGAAAAACTTCTTGATAGTTCAAAGAAAACAGCTAAAGAAAAAAAAGGGTTAAAAAGTTATTGAGTAACTTATTATGCACCAAACTATACTAAAATATTTGAAACTAACTATGATAATTCTCATCTTGACCCTTGAATATATGCAAACTTATCAGATACAGCAAGATATAGGCTTTATACTGTATTACAAGAGTGTTTAGAATATATAGAAGATAAAAAAATGGATAAGTTTGTATTGAATATATGAAGGTTATTGTATATGATATGAAGACTTGATATAAAAGAATGAAAAAAAGAGATATTAGAAGACATTAAAAACAAGTTCGGTAGTATACAAGATATAGATAAAACAAAACAATATATAAATGAACTGTTGTTACAACTTACTGATAATATCTATGAAAATAGAGAATAATTTAATTCTTAAAATATTATAAAAATGGATTACAATGTTAAAAAACAAGGTTATAATAATTGATTTAGAAATAATAATCAATGAAATTTTAAACCTAATCACTGATTTATGAAAAAATATGTAGATGATTTTGAGCCTGAAAACTTAGATAAAAGTTTATCTTTGGAAGCTTTTGAATCTTATAAGTATGATATTACTTGAAAGTTTTGAATAAAATCAAATAGGGCTTTAAGAAAAATATATGAATCTTATCTATCAATAATAAATTCATGATGAGAAAATAAAGATGTTCAAATACAAATATGGTTTGCTAAAGTTGGATATCAAGAATCAAGAAAGAATTCAAATTTACCTAAGGGTTTCTTGAGGTTTTTAAAATGAATTTATGAAAAATTAAAAAAATCAAGAAATGATTATAATCAAGATTTTAAAAACTTTTTGGAGGTTCTAATATCTTATCATAAATTATTTTGATGAAAAGAAGATTAAACTTTATATTATTAAATAATTATAAAAATGTCTAAAATGAAAAAATTATTAATATTGATTTCAATGGTTGTAGTATCAATAAGTTGAACTTTTGTAAATGGTATGTGAGAAATAGTTAAAAATACAGAAAAAACAACAATAAATTCATATAAAAAACTTAATTCATCAGAACAAAAAGTATTTAGTGATATTAAAAAAAAGTTAATAAAGGCTTTATATAATACTGATGATATGGAACTTTTAAAAGTTTTACATTCTAAAGTAAAAGCAGCAAAAGAAAAAAGAAGTTTCTGAGAATTAGACTATACAATATTAAGTTTTGCAATGGAATGAATAGAATTGAGAATTAAACAATTATGAAGAAACATACAAATACAAGATAAGTTAGAAAATAGTTTTTATAAAGAAAAATATGGTGAAAGAATAAAAAAATTTGATGATTTAATTTTGTCATTTCAAAAAAATCTTGCAAAAGATGGTCAACAGATAAGTAAAATATTTAAAAATAATAGCAACAATATATTTAATAATGATAGTTTAAATAGAAAAGATAAAGAAAATAGAGAATTATCTTTAGATTTAGATGTTAAATGAGATAATTATTTAAAACTAAATTCTATTTTGTCTGTTATTTCAAAATTTGATATGCAAAACAGTTTTCTTGATTCAAATATAAAATTTAATGCTGATGTTGAAAGTAATTATCTTGAAAACAATATATCAATAAAAAATGATTTTGATATAATACAAAATAAAAAAGATTTGTTTGTTAAATTTAATGAATTAAATTATTCTTGAATTGAAGATTTTTTAGATAAGAATGAAAAGATATTTTATAATATTATATATAATTTATTGAATAAAAATAAATGAAAATATATAAAAATTGAAGATAATTGAAATATAGATAATATAAATTCTTTTATAAAAGAATATACAGAACTTGAAAAAGAAATATATGAAAAAGAAAATAAGATATTTGAATATATGAATAATAATCCATTATTTGCAGTATATGGTAAATTATGAAAAAATAAATATAAACTTATGTATACTCAAGAATTTATTAATTTTATGTACCTTATAACAGAAGATAAATATGAAAATAAGTCTTTAAAAGAAGATTTTAAGAAAAACCTTGAAAATGATTATTTAATTTTAGAAGATATGGGAAATTGAAAATATTCTTTGTATGGTTTAGAAAATTATGATAATCAAGATTTTAAAATTATAATATCTAAAAATTGAATTGAATATATTAAATTTACTGATGAAAAAAATACTTTTGAATATAAAAATAATAAATTATTCCTTAATAATAATGAATTTAATATATCTATAGATTTATCAAAATTACATTCATTAAATTCAAATATAAATATATCATGAAATATAAAAGAACAAGGAGTATCTTTGAATTTTGATATAAAGATAACAGAAAATAACTGAATAAGTTTTGAATGAAGTGCTAATTATAGTTGAATTGAAGCTTTACTTAAAGGTGAAATAAGTAAAGATAAAGCAAACATAAGTGTAAATATAGACAATATAACGAAAAGTATAAATTCTATGATAGCATTTTTATATTGAAAAAGATTGTGATTAAAATCATTAAATTTGGATATAAAATATAAATATAATCATGAGAATATACAAGATATAAATATAAAAATTCCAGATAATTATTTATTGCAAAATGATTTATTTTTAAAAGTTTTTTGAAAAACAAATAATGAAAATTTAGATTTAGGTAATGTCAAAAAAAACAATGAAAATAAAAATGATTATTCAAATATAACAGAGCAAATTGCTATAGATTATGATAGAGAAAATAATATAAATCGTGTTTATGGAACTGAAAAAGCTGAGGTATTAAAATGAAAAAATATTCAAAAAAATGTAATATGGTGAATAATGTGAGAAGATGAAATATATGGTTGAGATGAAGATGATATAATAATTTTAATATGAGATATGACTCCTTATGGTAAAAAGAACTCTAATAAAACTAAAAGAATACTTTGAAAAGATATAAAATACTTTAATTGAAAAGATTTTACAGTAAATGGTATGCCTAAAAAAATTGATGGTTGATTATGATATAATACACTTTTTATAATGTGAAATACAGACCTTAGATGAATAAAAATAGAAAATATCACTAAAATGGATATATATTAAAAAAATTTACTTTATTAAATAATTATAAAAATGCCTAAAATGAACGAACCTATAGTTAAAAATTATAAAATTACATTGAAATCAGGACTTCATATATGAGGAACTCAAGAAGCTTTGAAAATATGAGGTATAGACTCTCAAGTTATAAAAAATCCTTTAACAGGTGCACCTTATATCCCTTGAAGTTCTATAAAATGAAAGATGAGAGCATTACTTGAAATGGTTGAATATTCAACAGATTTAAAATGAGATGAAAATATATGACCTATACAAGATCCAAATCATACAATATCAAAAACTTTTTGATGTTCTTATCATGATAAAGAAAATAATAAAAATACCAATATTGGATCAAGAATTATATTTGAAGATTTTGTTTTAATAGATAAATGGAAACAAAAGTTTGAAGAACTTAAATCAGACTTTTTTGAAGATAAATCAGAAAACAATGTTCCAAGGTTTTTATCTTGAAATGCTATGCTAAGACATATAGAAAGAGTGCCTGCTTGAGTTGAATTTGAAGGTAGTTTTGTATTGGTTCCTGAAGAAGGAGAGTATGGTATTACAGAAGAAGAACTTAAAAAAGAGTTAGAAAAGTGAATAGAACTTTTGAACAGCACTTATCTTTGAGGTTGAGGTTCAAGATGAAATGGTAGGATAAAGATAGAAGAAATAAAAGACTAAAGATATTTCCGCTTTTGCGAGAATAACATAATGCTGATTGTATAATAGATAAAGACTTTAAAAGTTTAATACTTATGATGATATATCTTTTAAATATAGAGTTTGAAAAACAATGAGATTTTAAAAATGATTTTTACTATAGCATACTTTGAGCTTTTTTACAATTGTGTAAAGATATAGATGATATATATGATTATATTACAAAATTATCCTTTAGAGTGCATCAAGAAAGTTTTGTTATAAAAGTGTGAATACAAGGTCAAGAAAATTATAATAAACTTATAAATTATATAATACAAAATACTTGAAAACAAATCAGTATAGACAATCATACAATAACTTTAAAACAATTAAAATTTGATTTTGATATATTGAATGAGATAGAATTTAAAGATTTTGATAAATTTGTAATATATTTTAATAGTCCAACTTATGTAAAAACTTGAGATATAAATTATCTATTGCCAGAAGCTCAAAGATTTATATTTTCAAGTTTTCAAAAACTAAAATCATATTATAATTTTGATAATATAGATGAAAAAGAGTTTAAAGATTATCTTCAATACCAACTATTTGTATGAAAATATGATATAAACACTCAACAAATTACTATCAAAAACAATAAAAAAGCAGGTGTAAGATGATATATAACTTATTATGTAAAAGATGAAACTTATAAACAAACACTTTATAAAGTTTTAAAATGAGCTAAATTTGTAGGAATGGGAACATGAGTTAAACTTGGTTGTTGAGATGTTGCTGTTAGTTTTAAGTAATAAAAAAATAAATATGAAACTTGTTATATGGTCTTTTTGAACATCAGATCTAAAATTGGATAATGAACATATAAGAGAAAATTTTCTTGAACAAACAAAAAAAATAGATGAAAATTTTGATGAATACAAAAATAGAATATCTTTTGATATGTTAGAAAGTTTTATAAAACAAAATCTACCAAATGAAGAAAATATAGTTATAAAATGAATTTTTACAGATCAAAATGGTTTTTTTCAAGATACAATTTACTTAAAAGATATATTCTATAAATATATAAAAATTAAATATAATAAAAATATAAAACCAGCAAGAGAACATGTCATACTTGATGAACCAAGAAGAATAGAGAAAGTAAAACAAACAATTGATAATGAATTAAAAAAGATAAATCAAGATATGTTTGAAAAAATCTATATTATACCTACTTGATGAACAAAATGAATGACAGCATGATTTACTTTATCAGCAATATCTTGCTTAGAACTTGATAAAATAGATATTTTATATGGTGAAGAACATGATTGAAAAACAATATGGATAGAGCAGGATGATATAATTTTTTCTCAATATCTGTATATTATAGAAAAATTAGAAAAACATGAAGATTATAAAGCTATACTTGATTTTATAGATGAATATGATTTAAAAGAGCAGTTGCAAGATAAATACAATATAGCAAAATATTTTTATACAAGATTAAATGCTGATTATGAAACAGCAGAACACATTTTTATAAAAAATAAATTAAATTCACAACTTTATATATCAAAAGATACAAAAAATATACTTGAAGAATCTATAAATGGTATAATATACACTTGGAGAACTTGAAGATATATAGAATTTTTAGGTAGAGTGTATAATTTTACTGATATAGCTACAGCTTATATAATAAAAAATTATTATAATCTTGATGATAATTTAAAATATAGTAAATTGAAAGAACTTTCTTTAGAAGATGAAAAATTAGAAAACTTTTTAAATAATTATAAAGTATATATTGAAGATAAAGTTAAAAATTTACAATGGGACAATGAAAAACAAGAATATTTAAATTGATATATAAATACAAAAATAGCTATAGCACTTATTGAGTATATAAGTCAAACTAAAAAAGAATATAAAAAGTATGTAGATTTTTTCTTAAAAATAGAAGATTTGAATCAATATAGAAACCATACTATTATAGGACATTGAATCAAACCTGTTTCAAAAGAGATTATAGAACAAAAATATAATTGAAATATACAAGAAGATTTTAAACAGTTTTTTGATTATATCTTTGAAAATAAAAAACTTTGGATAGATTTTTATAACTAAAAATAAAAAATGTTTCTTTATCTTACAAGTGACGGACTTACTATAAATAAAAATGGTTGAAAATTTATAATATATGATCCACATCAGGATGCAACAAGAGAAACTCCTATAAGTTTGATAGAATGAATTGTTCTTATATGAAATATACAACTTACAACTCAAGTTATGAAATCTTGCTTGCAAGCAAAAATTCCTGTATTTTTCTTATCTAAAAAATGAACTTACTTTTGAAAACTTGATAGCTTGGAAGTAAAAAATATAGAGCTTATGTATAAACATATACAAGCAAGTTTAGATAAACAAATATCTTTACAATATGCAAAAACTATAGTTAAAAGTAAAATAGAAAATTCAAAAGTTATGCTACAAAGACGAAGAAGGTTTTTTACTTGAATAGAAAATATACAAGATTTAGATGAAATTATAAATATTTTAAAGGAAAGTATAAAAGATGTAGAAAAAGCAGATAATATAGATAGTTTAAGATGAATAGAATGATATGGTGCAAAAATATATTATAAGTGATTTTGATTGTTTATAAACAATTGATTTGAATTTAATAGTAGAAATAAAAGACCGCCTCGTGATGAGGTAAATAGTATGTTAAGTTTATGATATACACTATTGGCACAAACTATACAAATGATACTTGAGATACAATGAATAAACACACAAATATGATTTTATCATCAACCTAAAGATCTTAGAACTTTGCTTGTCCTTGATATAATGGAAATGTTTAGAGCTTGGGTAGTTGATGATTTAGTAGTAAAACTTATAAGAAGAGAAAAAATTGATAAAAAACAGTTTATAATTGATGAAGATGAAGAAAAAAGACCAGTTTATTTTAAGGATGAGTGACTTAAATTGTTTTTGTGAGAATATTATAAAGCTATATTTAAAAAATGAAATTATGAATTTGAAATAGAAAATAAGTTTTTAAAATTGAAAATAATAGAAACAAATATAGAAAAGTTTAAACAAAGTTTATCAACTTGAAATTTTGAGTATGAGGGTTTTAAGATTAAGTAGTGATAAGATGTATCTTAGTATAAGTTATGATATAAGCTCTACAAAAGCAAGAAATAAAGTTGTAAAATTGCTTGAAAGTTATGGTTTTAGAGTGCAAAAGTCAGTTTTTGAAGTTCAATTAAATAAAAGACAATATAAATTATTAAAAAAAGATTTACAAAGTATCTTAAAATGGGCTCATAAAAATTACCCTGAAGAACATGAAAATATAGATAGTGTAAAGTTTTATGTTCTTTCAAAAGTTGGTGAATGAGATCTTGATGGAAGAATAGATGGAGTAGGAGAAGGATTTGAAAAAGTGTATTTTGAAGATTTTCTTATAATGTAAAATTGAAATTTAATTATAAATAAATATAATTAAATTGCTTTTAAAATATCTGTAAAAACTCTCGGTGAGCTTGTAAACTGAAGTTTTAACTATTTATCAATTTAAATTGTTATATAATGAGAATATATATAAAAACTCTCGGGAAATGGTTTGTAATAATTGATAAAAACTGTATTTTAAAAGTAGCTATTAACTAAAAGACTGAAATAACAGTCGTCGAAACAAATAGATGTTATTGTTAGTATTGTTAATATTATTTTTTTATTAACTAAAAGACTGAAATAACAGTCGTCGAAACCAATCTAAAAAATCTGACCCTGCAGTATCTAAAAAATATAATTAACTAAAAGACTGAAATAACAGTCGTCGAAACATTTGCTTTCAATTGGTAGCATTTGCTACCTTTTGCTTTCAATTATTAACTAAAAGACTGAAATAACAGTCGTCGAAACCAAAATAATGCTAATAATTTAAGCCATTTTCGGTTTGCTTATTAACTAAAAGACTGAAATAACAGTCGTCGAAACATTTGTCAGAAATTTCATCATGCGATTGTTGTAAATTAACTAAAAGACTGAAATAACAGTCGTCGAAACCAAACATTTGAGTTTGAGATATTATTTAAATCTTCTAATTAACTAAAAGACTGAAATAACAGTCGTCGAAACCATCACAATTTGTTTAATAATTCTGTCATTTTTTAATAATTAAATTAA
>JASMTN010000024.1:0-16793 GCA_041694255.1 Candidatus Altimarinota bacterium | reverse complement strand
ATTATATTGATTTTTATAGGTTTTAGAGAATCTATCATAGCTTCTTTGATATTGCCACTTGCATTTTTGATAACTTTTATGGTGTTAAATTGACTTTGATATAGTTTAAACTTTCTTACGAATTTTTCACTTATACTTACACTTTGAATAGCAATAGATGCTATAATAGTGATTATAGAGTGAGCAACTGATAAGATGAGACTTTGATATTCAAAAACACCTGCTATATTGTTTGCAATAAAGGATTTTAGAGCTCCATTGATTTCCTGAACTCTTACAACTTTAGCTGCATTTTTACCAATGATATTTTTACCTTGACTTATGGGTAAATATTTATCTTATATTCCAATTACAGTTTTCATAACACTTGTTGCAGTTTTGTTCTTGTCTTTGACTTTGTCATCTGCACTTTTTTTGTTGATAGCAAAAAATAAAAATACTTACCGTAAAGATCCAAAACTTGAAGAAAATTTTAGAGAAAGAGAAAAAAACTTCCTTGAAGAAGAAAGGTATGGTAAAGAAGAATTAAAAGATTCAAAAGTTAGTTTAAGAGAGAGATTTCTTTTGATTTTAGAATGATCTTATTATAATTTACTGGGTAAATTTCTAAAAAATAAATTAACAAGAACTTTAACTATTATTGTTCCTATAATATTTTTAGCTTTAAGTTTTAAGTTTTTATCACCACAAATAGGTTTTACACTGTTTCCTGCAACTGACAATGCTATGGCAAGCTTGACTATAGAAGCAAAAGAGTGAACAGACAAAAAAGCTTTGGAACAATATATTTCTATGGTAGAAGATAAACTTAAAATATATGAAGAACTTAAGGTTTTTTATGTAAAAGCACAAGATGAAAAAATAACTGCAAGCATAGAACTTACACCAGCAAATGAAAGGCAAGATCTATGACAAAGAGATATTTTTACGATAGAAAATCTTTTAGATGAAAGTATGGATGAGTTCAGACAAATGTGATTTAAAGTATCTTTACAAACAGCATCAAACTGACCTCCTTCAGGTTCTCCAATATGAATAAAACTTATTGCAGATAGTACAAAACAATTAGAACAATTAAAAGCAGTGTCAAAAGAATTTGAAGAGTATTTACAAACTATAGAATGAACAAAAAATGTTTGAACCACATCATCTAAAACACCTTGACAATTTGTTTTTAAAATCAAAAAAAACCAACTAACAAGTTTGTGATTAACTCCTGATGATGTTTTATGACAACTTTATACTTATATATGATGAACAACTGCTTGAAGCTTAAAATCAACATACGAAGATAATGATATTATAGTACAAATATGAGCTTTTGAAGAAAATTTTACACCATCCGATCTTGAAAATATTAGCATTACTACAAAAGCTTGAAGTATAAAAATGCAAGATATTATTGATTATAAGTTTGTAGAGTGAATTTCTTCTGTAAATAGAGAGGACGGTAAAATAACTATAAGTGTTCAAAGTGATTATATACCAGGAGTTTTACCTTCTTCTATACAACCTAAATTACTAGAGTTTGCCAAAAACTATAATTACCCAGAAGGTATATCTTATAAAGAATGATGAGAAAATGCAGAAAACCAAGATTTGATAACTTCTACTATTAGTTCATTTATTATAACATTGTTTTTGATGTTTGCTATACTTGTATTTCAATTTGATAGTTTTAAACAGCCTATTATCATACTATATTCTGTTGCACTTGCACTTTTGTGAGTAAATATATGATTATATCTAACTTGAAACCCTTACTCTATGGCTTTTGGTATATGATTTATAGCACTTACTTGAATTGTTGTTAACAATGCTATTATTCTTATTGATAGAACAAATAGAAATCTTAATAAATGAGTTGATTTATTGCACTCTGTATTAAATGCTTGAAAATCAAGATTACAACCAATACTTGTGACTACTTTAACAACTATAAGTTGAATATTGCCATTAGCATTACAAGATCAATTTTGGGCTGGTTTATGATTTACAATAGTTTTTGGGCTTGCAGTTTGAGTACTTATGACTTTATTTGTAATTCCTACAATATATTATACTATGCATAGAAAACAGTATAAATAAAAAATTTGTCACAATATTGAGTTTTTATAGTATTAAGTATATAGTAGTTTTATTTCTACTTTTATTTAATTTATAAAATATTTAATAATGAGTAAAAAAATGTGAATTGTTTTATTGTCTTTAACTACAATAATATTTGCTATAATATGAGTACAAGCTGAGTATGTTGTATATGATAATAAAGAAGACTTTGAAAAAGCTAAATGAGAGGTATGTGAAGCTGCAACAGATGGTTGTAATAATTATTTTCTAGTTGATGGTAAAGTAGCTTGATGAACTTTAAAACTTTGTATGGATCATACACCAGAATGGACATGTACAAAGTATAAAACATGAGTTGTAACAACAAAAATGATGCCTGTGGAACCTAAATCTACAGTACTAACTGATAATGAAAAAAATCTTTATGATTCTATTAAGTTATGAAAATTAGAAGACAATTATGTTAATAAAGTTGAAGAGTTTGCAAATGTGTATTTCCTTAAGATGTCAAAAATGTCTGATATTATTAAAAAACAAAGAATGGATGATCTTATAGATGATATTCAAAAATATACAACAAAATTTATTCTAAATATTCCTGCAGATAAAAAGATGACTGAAAAACAAGCCAGAGTATATTATGTATTAAAATTATTAAAATTTGAACTTATGTTGTTAAGAGGGTAGTTTAAAACTCTCTTTTTTTTAATTGTTTTTTTTGATACAAATTACAGATAATTGATGTTTTTTATTTTTAAGACTTTCATATATACTATCTCATCATAGTAATGTTAATCAATAGGTATTTGCTCTAACTCAAGATTCATCTAGACTCCACCGTTTTCCAGAAACTCATTTATCTACATGTCATATTTCTGTATTATAATATCAAGGAAGATGTCATCATGCTATTGTATTTAGTTTAGATCACAATTCTTGAAAATTTTTATTTGAAGGAAGAGACCATCATCAAGTTCATATATTGTTGCAAGCACTTTGTGCATCATTCCAACTATATAAGTTTGAAGAAGTAAAGTTATGACTTATATTTGAAGTCCAACACTTTCATGATGGTCATGTTGTAACATCATAACCATCAATTTCTGTGATATTACATAATGATCAAGTTCATGCAGCATTTCAAGTTTCTCAATATAGATCTCATACTTTTATATTTATATTTAAACTTATATTTTTCCATTTTTTATCAAAGGGTAGTGAACTTGTTGTTTCATTTTCAATCTTTTTTTCAAATGGGTTTATAGAATCTATGTGAAATGTTGGTCTTGAATTATCTATCCATACTTCTTTAGTTTTTATACTAGTATTTCTATCAAAATCAGTTCAATTTGTCCTGGTTAGTGCCTTATCCCATACTTTAACTTTTATTTCATTTTTTCATTCACTTAAACAATTATCTAAAGGATCACAAAAATCAATATCTTCAAAGGTTATAGGTAATTTTGAGGCATCAAAATAATCATTATTATTTCATATTCGAACTCTTATTCAGTTGTATTCTTGTATTCAGCTTGGATCATTAGCATTTATTTTTAGATTTTTTATTGGATTAAAACCAAAATCCTTTCATCAACTATATGTATTTATCCATTTTTTTTCAAGGTTTATTCCTGATATATCTATACTTGGTCAAGAATTATCTATTTTTCAACATTTATAACTTCATCATTCACCAGCCATTCAACTAGCATATTCATCACTATAATCTGTAAGATAAGTTCATCATGGACATCATCAAGTTCAGCTACTTCGCCATATACTTCAATTTTCAATTCCTCATTTTACAAATCAAAAAAGTATAATAAAGAACATAATTATAACATATCATATTGTTGTTATTTTTCAAAGCATTGTAATATAATTATAAATTATAAATTTAGTAGTTAAGTTTACATTTTTTTACCCATGATTCTATTCATATTTTATTACAATATGAAAAATCACTTGTTTCAATAGCTTTTTGTAGGTTATATTTTAATACTTTATTAAATGAATTATTTATACAAATATTTTGCTTATTTCCTGAAAGATAGTCAATACAGTATCTTAAATCCTTATCTTTATCAACAAAATTATCTATGCATTTAACTTTATTTTTTAAATTAATACAATCTTGTGGTTTTTTGATATATCTTTCTTTGATCTCTTGTTTTTTTTCTTCTATTTTTTCTTTACTTCAGTTTTTTTCTATAGCTTGTATTGCTTTTTGTATGCTGTTTTTACATTTAATATTCATGTTTTCATTTTTTATTAATCTACACATACTTAAAGATAGTTTTGTAGTTGCAGTATTAAAATAATACTTATCAAAACAAGTTTCTTTGCTTTCTTGAAATTCTAATTGCAAACAAAAATTCTTTTTAATATCTATAGCTTTTTCTATTTGTTTTTTTTCAAACTGTATTATGCACTTTTTTTTATCTTTTTCATATTTAAAATTTATATCTTTACATTCTTGTTTATTTTTTATATTATCAATATTCAATTGAGACAATAATTTTAAGTTTTTATCTTTTTCTTTATTTTCTTCAAAACTTTCAACTTTATTGTCAATATTACTATAAGAATTTTCTATATTTTTAATATTATCACTAATAATATCATCTGTTTTTTTATTATTAGAATCTATTTTTTCTCATGTATTTGTTTTTTGTATAATACTATCTTTTTTTGTTATACTGTCTTTATTATTATTAGTTCAGCATGATGCTATTGATAGTAATATAGGTATAAACAGTATGTATTTAAAATTAATCATAATTACAGTTAAGGTGTTAAAAATATAGATCTATTTTGTTGTATTGTTGTATCATATTCAATATATAGTGGATATTCTTTTCAAGATATAGGTATATTTTTTAGCTTAGAATCATTATCTAAAGGTATTGAGTTTGTGTTTTTATTTATTGAGTAATATTTTTTACCTCACATATAAGGGTGATTATTATTGTATGTGCTTGTTCATGTTGCTATACTTACTGGTATGTAAGGTACCTTAGTATTTCAATTTCATCCATAGTATGAGTCATCTACAAGCATATATCTTCTTAGGTATATGAAATCAAAGGCTTGAGATGAATTATAATTGCAATCGTTTTCTAGTAAAAACCATGGACATTTTTGGTTAAAATTTATATTATCATCATTTATTAGTCTTGATCATCATATTGTGTTTGTTGATATTATACCTCATCTTATGTATAATTGATTATATATATCTTTATATACATCTTTAGTGTTTCATCAATGAAATATTTTTGTTCATTCATATGAAAGTACAGATCATTCTGTGTATATATATGCATCTATATTTGTAACTTTAGGATTTATATATATAAATCATTTTTGTTTTAATGGATATTTTTTTATACTATCAAAATGTATTGAATTTTTTTCAAATCAACCTGTTTTAGTGGAAATTATTGTTAAGATTCAGTTATTGTTAGATTTATATATATTATCATTAATATATACACTTCAATCTTTTACTAGTATTGTTATTTTTTTATCTATTCATACATCTCATATTATAAGATTTCATTCTATAGGAACAATAGTTTCATTTTCTATATTAAAAGCTTCATTTGGTAGATTGTTTGTGTTGTTTATGATTGTATCCAATTGACTATTATGCCAGTTTCTTCATCTCATTATTTGGCTTATTTTTTTATTAACATTATTTTTAACTTTCCATTTATCAATATCTCATCATATATCAAAATGTCTTTCCTTTATTATATCTTGTAAATTTCACACTCTTCACTTTGCTTGTAAGTTTCATATAACTTTTATTGATTCAATAAGTGGCATTATCTCATTATTATCATAATCTTGAACATTTGTAATATTAAATACTCAAGTAAGTATAGATAATGAGTCTCAATATTCTTTTGTGTTATATAAGTTTATATTATCATTTACTCATCTACCATCTGATGGTAGTATTGCTATATTATTATTGATATTGTTGTCTTTGTATGCCAATTTTGTTCAAATAGCAATTGAAGATACATCTTCATCATAAAAGCTTGCAAGTTGTTGATCTATAGTTAACTTAGTATATTTTGTTATGTTTTTTACTGTAGATGTAAAATCATCTATTATATCCAATGTTATAAAATTATTTATAAGGTTTGTAACTCATTTTAATGTGCTATTATATCATTTTTCTTCTAATATATTATCTGAATATCACTGGTAAAGTTCATAAAAGGTTGCTGATTTCCAATATTCATTTAATTGTATATTAGATTTACTTATTATATTATCATCAAAATTCCATATTTTATAATTATAGTAATTTTTAACTCATTCACTTAGAGACTTAAGCTGATCAAAGCCTACTAAAATGGGTGATGCAAAAGAAAAATTAATATTATTTATTCATTTATTTGAAAGAGAATCTTCGGTTTTATATATATTTTCATTTATTTGTCCATATTTATTTTTATCTAGTGTATAATAGTTATTTGGAGTATATTTATATCACATGTTTCAAGTATATAAGCTTATATATGAAGTATCTGGTCAATCAAATTTATTTTTATTAAATACTCATAAGCTTTGTATGTTATTATTGACATTAGAAACATTTTCTCATTTAAAAATTATTTTTTTTAGTATTAATTGTGCCATATCTCATATCCAAGGGTAATATTCAAAAGTTGGGATTAAAGAATATATTTCAAATGTATATATTCAATTTGGTTTATCTTGTGGATTTTCAGAAAAAAATATATTTTGTTCAAGCTTTGATATAGTTGTTAATAAGTCTTGTTTATTATCACTTTCAAGATCTTTTTTAAAAGTTCAATATTTTCAATTTTTATTTATTTGATTAAGATATAATCAATTTGTAAAATCTATATCTAGTGAAACATTTTTTATCTCTTCATTATCTTCTTGTGAAAATATAGGTACTATTTTATTGTTATATATATCTTTAAGTTCAAATTGTAATATATATTTACTTTCTTTATTTGCAAGTAATTTATTATTTTTTAAGTTGCTTGTAGATATTTTTATTTTTGAATTATCTTCACTTATCTTATTTGCGACAACTCTAAAACTTAGTTCTACTTCCAAACAATTTCATACTTTATCACATATTTCTCATTCATATTCATTTCAATGTTCATCTATTGATATAAATTTTACTTTGTAGTATCTATATGTTTTATTTGTATCTTGTGTACATTTATCGACTTTTGAAAAATCATGATTTGTTATTATATTTTTCCAGTTTTCTTCTATTGTAACTTGTTTTTCTTGATTTCAGTAATCTTGTACATTAAAATCATAAGTTTTAAAGTTATTGCACATATTATTTTTTTCAATTTTTACTTTTATTTTCATCATTCAAGAATCAGTTTCATTAGTTCATCATTCTTTATCGTCTTTTGCAAAAAAATCTATAGCTTCATTATCATTTGCCTGAAAAAATTTTGAACAAACAGTATTATTAGGACATTCTTCATTTTCTGTATATAAAACTTTACTTCCATCAGAAAACTTAAAAATATCAACAATTTCATTCTTTTTAATTGGTTTTTCACTATCTTTTATAAGATATAGGGGAGTTTCAGTGTAGTTTCCAGCTTTATCATATAATCTTAGATAGAATATTTTTTCATCTGGACTTCAGCAAAATAGGTTATTTATAGTACCATTTCAGACTCGATTATTTTCTCTTATAGAATTTACAGACCAAGATTTACAAACAGAGTTATGATTATTATCTATTATACTAACCTTATCAAGTTCTGATAAGTAGTTTGTGTTATTGTCTTCTGCAAAGTAATTTGCAAGATTTAATTTTATTTTTAGATTTTCATTATATTTAGAATAGTATATTGTTTTTATATTATCTCTTGTTACATTTTTTTTAGATGGATTATCTTTTATGTTATTATTATTTCATCTTATTACTATATTTTCATTTCAATCATTGTCATTATTATCTATTGCATCAAAATTTGTAACATTTGTATCTTTTTTGGTAGACCTTCAAGCATATATATGTTTTGAGTTGTTTTCTATACTTGAGTAAGAACTATTAGTTTTTAAAATGTGTTTTATTTGAGGATGAACTTTATCTATCTTATAAACAACTTTTTCTAAAACAGCACAATTTCATGGAGCATCTCAGTTATAGAATTTTGCTGAATATTGTCATTTGCAGTTTATTGTTCTTCAATACTTTACATTATCATAAGCTTTTGCTTTTATTGTATATACTCATTCTCACCTAAGTTTTTTTTGTACAAAAGATTGTAATCAAGATGGAGAAAATGGTGTTCAATTTGTTTCTCAAGCAGTACAAGATGTTGTGTCTTTCGAACAATATACCTTATAATCAGAACTTTCAACAAATCATTCTCAATGAACTGGTCATATATTATTTGTTGTGTTTAAAAAATATCATTCTTTACATCAGCTTTTGGGATGGCACCATTCTACTTTATATTCTATCTTACTTATTCAAGAGCTTTTTTTATCAATATTAGCAATAGAAAAAAAAGGTAAACCTACAAAAAATATTAAAAATAAAATAATTTTTTTTTTCATTCACTAAGTTTATTTGATTTATAAAATTAACACTTTAATAATATCATTATGTTTTAAAAAATCAATAAAAAGTACTTGATTTAATTATATTATTATATAAAATTTTATTGTTTATTTATATATTAAATTAAAAACAATGAAAAAACTATTGCTATTTATTATGAGCTTTTTTGTCCTATGATCAACATTTTGAGTTTGAGTGAATCAATCTCAAGAATGATATGAAACCATAGAAGCTTGTGAACAAGCTATAGAGGTAGGTAATGAAGAATATCCTTCTTATGAAAGAAGCAATTGTTATGAAAAAGAGTGACTTTATTATTATAATGTTTGTGAGTGAGAATGATGTTTACAATCATCTAATGATGAAGATCCATTACAAACACTACTTGATACTTTTTTAAAAAAACTTTTAGAAAAGGCAAATAATTTAGAATGAGATTCTAATATTTTCTTAAAGAAAATTATACAAAAATTAGAACAAATCATTGCATTACGTAGTAATGATCAACAATTAGTTTGAGCATTTACTTATTTGGTAAATGAACTTAAAAAAGAACTTATTAATTGAGAAAGTGAATTTAATCCAAATGATGTTTTATGATCTAATAAGTTAGATTGTAGTTTAACTTGACCTATAGCTAATTTATATTATGAAAATGATAGGTGTCCAGATGTTGATTGATATAATTATCGGACAGAACACTCTAAAGAGCCTGTTGTACAAAGTGCAAGTGCATTCCGTGATGCTATAATAAATGATTGTTGAACAGATGATTTACAAAAATGTTATAATGAATCTTTCTGTACAAATTGATATAAATATAAGTTTTCTAATTCTTGATGAGAAAAGTCAAACTCTTGCGTTGCTAAAGACACTAATGATTGAAAAGAAGATAGTGATGAAAAAAAGCAATGTATGATTACAGTTAATAGTGATGGTTGATTAAACTGAGATAGTTTTAGCAATAGAACATTAAATGAATGTAATTCTTTATGTGATAGTCTTGGTAATGAGGATGACTTCTTTGCTGATTGATGATACTGTTTTTGGTGATGAGATTTACAAAAAACATATAATGTAGATGATGAGTGAGCTGATAATGGTGATAATAACTGAGAAGAAGATAATAATGATTTGAAAGAAAACTGATATAAAAATGGTGAAGCTATTGAATGAACAACTGCAGAATTAGACCTTTCTAAGGAAGTTGTAAATTTATGAGAAAAGTTTTCATACACAGTTAAAGCAGAATGATGGAGTAATTGTATGTTAGAGTTTAAAGATAAAAATTGATGAACTACTCAAACTAATTATAATGGTTTTGACTTTACAAGGGATGATATTTCAATAGAAAAAGACTCTTATGTTAGATTAAGATGTTTACATTGAGACCTTGAAGATAGATCATGGGATGCTCCGGATTTTGATAAAAAAGTTTATATAAAAATATCAGATGAAGATAAGTGTGCTGCTATAACAAGTGATGATTGATATAAATTAACTTCTGAACCTATATGAGAAATTAAAAGATTTACTAGAAGTGAAGATATAAGATGATGAGAACTTATATATTCTAAATGGTGGAAATGTGAAGATAACAATGAATGGAATGATAATTATCGTGATGAAACTTATAGAATGAGTTGTAATGATTGATGGTTAAAACAATGAAATGGTTGTGTAGAATTTTGAGATGATGGACTTCAATCAACTTATGAAAATGCACAAGATGCAACTTATGTTTGTGATACATATCAATGAGATGTTACTTTTAACTACAACTACTGATCAACTCCTGCTACAAATTGACTATATTTTGACACAAATGATAAGCCATTTGGTTATGATATAAGAATGAGTTTATATGTATGAAATTGAAAAAATTTAGATTGAGATTTGCCTTGAACTATAATAAGACAAATATGAAATACTCATGATTGTTGATGATGAAATAGCTGGAGTAGATCAAGTTTGAAGACTTGAGTTACAACAGAAGAATGTATGGATACTTATACTTGTAAATTAGTAAAATAAATATAAATATAAAAAACACAGAGTATTTTTTCTGTGTTTTTTTATATTTATTAATAATTTTAATTATTTTTTGACATATTTTTAATTTTAATTATACAATAGTAAAGCTATTTAATTTAAAAATATATATAATGGAAAAATTAAATCAAAAACCTATAAAATCAAATAAATATTCTAAAGTTAATTCTATATTAAATTATTATTATAAAAATCTTTATAAAAACTTTAATAAATCTGAGATACAATCTAGAATAGTTGATGTTAATATATATGTTCAACTTATAGAAAATACATCTTGAAGAGCTGAGTATAGAACTTATATAGAACCAATTAATTGACTTCCATCAACTTATATTAAAAATCCAGCTAGTTTTTTTGTTCTTTGTATGATTCATGGTTTTTTACCTAATATAGACTCTATAATAATTAAAAATGCTTCAAGTAAGTTAAATTTAACTCAGTATAAAAAAATAGTATTAATAAATAGAATGCTTCATTTATTTTTTGTAAAATGATTTAATTTTGTTTTATATGATGTTATTAAAAAATTTTTAAAAGATCAATCTATAAAAGAATTATTTGAATCTAACAATATAGAACAACTTAATGAATCTGAGGTTCTTTCTATTGTGAAGCTTATTGAAGATATAAAGCTTACTTGATTTGATTTGCATAAGCATCATTTTCATGATAAACTTTCAAAACTTTTTAATGAATGAACCTTTTCAGAAAATATATTTTTAGAAGTTGCTATGAAATATGAAAATAAAACAAGAGAATTTCTTTGATATGATGCAACATATATAAAACCAGCTTCTTACAATGATGATACAAAAGAAAAAATAGATTTTAATTGGATATACTCAATTAATTGAAAGTCTACCAAATATAAATCAGTTCCTATACAGTTTACAACATCATCTCATTATAAAAAGTTAGAAAATCTAATACAGCATTTTTTAAGATCAAAAGAAAATGAATTTATATATTTACAAGCAGATGGTAATTTTAGAAAAAATATATCAAAAACAATAGATTACTATAAGCAATGGATAAATAATCCTAGATATAGAGAATTACAAGATCCTACAGACTTTCCACTTTTTATAAATCATATAGATAATAATAAAATAAGTGATATTATCCTGCTTTATTTTGTATTACATCATATTATAAAGCATAAGCACTTGAAAAATATACCTAAAATAAAATATGAAATATGATGATATAACTTTTCAGATATTAAAATAGAACATAGTACATATTATAGAAGTCGTTCACTAAATAATACAAAATGAATTAGATCAAAAAATTCTACATATAAAATTTTAAAATGAAATAATGTAATATGAAATATAGTAATATTATCTAAGCAAAAGTAGATTTTTTATAATAATCTATAATTTTTATAATTTCTTTTACTTGGCTTGGGTTTAGTACTTTTCAATTTATGTCTTTTATGTATTTTAATATTGAAATAAATAATTTTTTAAATTCTTTTGAATCATAATCCATGTCTCAATTATATAGATCTAATTTTCTTTCAATTATTTTTTTAACAACTCTTCGTCATATATTTTTAAATAACTTTTTTTCCTCTTGAGAGGATAGTATTATTTGTTCATAAGAGTCAATCTCATGAATTAAATCATATTCATTTATTAGGTTGTAATATATATTATTTATATTGTTTATTATAAAGCTTTCTGATACATCACCATTTTCTTTAAGTTTTTTTATTTTTGATTCTATATCAATATAATTGTTTGATATAAAGGCAAATTTTATATCTTCTTCTATTTTTGATAATATTTTATTTATATATTCTTTTTTATTTCAATATGATTTTGTTAAAAGATATTTATATTCTCATTTTTTAAATTTAACTTCTATTGTAAAGATATAATTATCATTATCAAATGCACTAACTAATTGTCAAGAATTTATTATATTATTTATATCTGCTTCAACTGTATCTTTGAACATTTTTATTGCAGGTCTTGCACCATATTCCAATGAATGTGATTTTTCTATTATACTATTTATTACATCATCTGATACATTTAATTTTATATTTCAGTCCAATATTCAAAAATGCCATTGTAAATCTTCTATTTCAATTTTTATTATTTTATATATATCTTCTTTTGTTAACATATCAAATGTTATAAAATCATCTATTCTTCATATAAATTCAGGAGAGAAAGTTTTTTTAAATGATTCTTTGAAGTCTTCTTTGTTGTTTTCATTGCTTTTTTGATTTATAAATCACATACCATTACTAAGAAAATTACTATTTCAAATATTTGATGTAAAAATAATTATACTATTTGATATATCAGTTGTGTTACTAAAATTAAGTCTTTTATCATCCTCCTTTCAAGAAGGAAATTTTATTTTTCAATCTGACATCATTGATAATAATGACTGATGTATTTTTGGGTGTGCTTTTTCAATTTCATCAAAAAGTATTATAGAAAAATTGTTTAAATATCTTATTTGGTTATGTACTGTTCAGTTTGCTTTTGCTGTTTGATAGCTTTTAAATAACTTTATATCATTTAATGGTGTTGGTTCTCAATATCATACATAACTTTTAGGTGATCAAAATAGATTATTAGCAGTATGCTCTTCTGTATAGTTTTCACAATCTATTTTTGTTAGATAGTCTTCAGATCAAAGCAGTGTATCAGCAAGTGTTCTAGCAATTTGGGTTTTACCAACTCAAGAAGGTCATGTAAAGAAAAAAACTCATAAAGGTCATTTTTTAGGTCTTATTGAAAATAAATTATTTATAATTGCATTTACAAGTGCTATTTTTGCATCTTTTTGTCAAACAATTTTTTCAGAAAATTTTTCAAAAATCTCTTGTTCTAGTGTATTTTTTATATTGGGATCTAATTCAATATTATCTTTATCTCACTCTATTAATTTTATTATACTATTTGATATATCTTCAATTATTCTGGATTTTCTATTTTTTATATTATCTCATTTATCTTCTAATAATAGAATTTCTTCTTTATTTTTCATGGTAATTTACTATTAAATTAATTAAATATTTTTCTGTATATAAAAAAACACATTAAAGTCAATACAAAAAATATTGCTTTTTTCTTGAAAATACTTTTTTTAATCATACAATTTTTCTATGTCACATTTTTATGTTTAATTAGTATTAACTTTTATGTTTATATTTTAATATACAACTATGAAGAAATTATCTATTGTTTCAATGATGTTAATGTTGTTTGCTCCAGTTTTTTGAAATTGGGAGGATATTATAAATGACCTTGAAAAGAAGGCAGAACAGGAACAAGTTAAAGAACTTAATGAAACTTTTACATTAGAAAAATTCCAAACAGAAGAAAAGTTTGAAAGTTTTATATTAGATAAAGTATATGATAAGATAGTTGATATGTATCAAATATAAAATCAAATTGAAATAAAAACTTAAATCTTATATTAAGATGAGGTGAAAATTGACCAAACTATGATAAAGACAATATAAAAAAAACAATTAAAGAACTTGTAGAAAATAACGAAAATCCTCATGTAGTCATAGATTTGTCTCATTGAAATAGTCAAAAAAATCACAAAAACCAAATACTTGTTGGTGAAAACATAGCATATCAACTAAAAAACTGAAATAAAAATATAGTCTGAGTCATGATAGAAAGCAATATAAATGAATGAAATCAAAAATTTGACCCATGCAAAGATGATAAAAAAAATTTAAAATATTGAGTAAGCATTACAGATTCTTGTATAAATTTTGAAGATAGTATCCAATTGCTGAATAAGTTAGATAAATGTTTTTATTAAAAAACTTCTACTTGAAATCAATATCAAAAATTTATATAATGACATTGTGGTAATTTTTATTTATAAAAAAACCAAAAATGAAAAAAAAGTTATTGTGAATTGTGTTAATGTGAATAGTATGAATATGACAAACATGGTGAATAAGCACCTCGCCATGATATGGAAGTGAAAGTGAATGTATGGAAGCAAAAGAAAGAAATGATGGAATATATACAGCATATGAAAGAAGTGAGTGTTATGAACAATGATGAGAATACTACTATAGTATATGTAGTGAATGAGAAGATTGTTGAGTTATAGGTTCTGTGGAAGAATGAGAAGAAGAACAAATGGTGCCATATAAAGACAAACTAGATCAAGCATTGGAAGCAATATTTTCATTTAAAGAAGAAAAGACAAAAGAAGAATATGTAGAATTTTTATGATGATTGATAGAACAAGTAGATGAGTTATTGGAAAATGAAGCATATGCAACCAATGAGATAACATCGAGTATGTTATGATACTTAAAAACAAATATAGAAGAAGAAAAAGCAAGACAAGTAGAAGATAATACTGTAAGCAACTTAATGTGTGAGCTATGACTGGAAAGTTGTGAACAAGAATGAGAAGATAATCCAAGTGTTTGAACATGAGATGTGGGAAATGATGATAATGAAGAACTTGTGTATAAAATAAAAAAAGATGCAATTGAAGAATATTATAATGAAATGAAAAATTATACCCCAACAGAAGCTGAAAAAGAAGAAAATAAAATATTAAAAAAAGCTACAGAAAATATAGTAGAACAATATTGTGAAGAAGAATGATTTAATGTATGGGATTATCATGATAAAATTGAAGCAGAATATAATAGACTTATTGAAGAAGAAAATGAGAATTGAGAAGATAATGAAGATCAAAAAATATGCACTATGGAATATAGTCCAGTATGTTGAGTTAATTGAAAAACATATTCTAATTCTTGTAAAGCTTGAAATGTAGAAATAAAACATAAATGAGCTTGTAAAAAAGAAGAACAAATTGAAACAGAAACATTTGAAAATCCTTACTTTATAATTAATTGATTAAAATATCCAATTTGGCCAACCGATGAAAATGCATGGGCTTATTGTCAATCAAAGTGATATAAAAACTTTACTAATTATAAAAAGAATTATTATACAAGAGATCATCCCCTTAAAACTTCTGAAAGATGATCTGCTAATTATGATTGAAAAATAGCAAAATATAATTCATCTTTATGGTCAATCTGGGCTAATTGATCTGCAATGAGTGAGGTTATATGTTCTATGGAAGAGAATGTAACTGCATCCAAAAATTTAAACTCATGTCTTTATTCTTATACTTATCAAGGTTTTGATAGTAATGACTGCTCTTGAAATGGTAGAACGGTTGTATGACCTAGAGAAAGCACAAAAAAAAGAACTTATGCATTAATAAGTCAATGATCAAAGGATAAATGATATTATTGTAATTTAATATGAGATTCTAGTAGAAAATATGTTATAGTAAAGGATAATTGAAACTGTAATCCAAGCGAAGCTGATATCAATAGGGCAAATAGTGTTATAAATCAAGATGAAAAAACCAGAAAAGAAGCTGATCAAAGAAAAGCATATCAAGAAAGAGCAGCTAAATGATGTTTCCCTACAACTATTGATGGATATAGTGTTCCTCAAAAAACTTCTTGAAGTGTTACAATTACAAAAGAAGTTGATAATGATACTTGAAAGGTAGCTTACTCACAAAAATTTAGGTGTAATCTAAATGGTTTTAAATGGGAAAAAAGTTGAAGAGAAGAAAAACAAGTTAAATGTAATGATTGATACAAAAAAGAGCAAGATGCTTGTGTAGCATTATGACAATGTTATTTATGAACTTATAAGTTATTGAGCACAAGAAAAATATTAAAAGATGGTCAGGTTATATCTCCAAATGAGAAGTTATTGTCATATACAAATTTTGCTGATGTGCTAACAAAACAAAAATGTTTATGAGAATGTCAAGAAAAGTTTTGAAGCACTAATTGAGTATGTTGATGGATAGATAGGTCAGATGATAATAGATATATTCATCATATACTTAAAAGATAAAAATTATAAATAAATTTAAAATACTCTTACCCTAGGCTTTAGATAGCTTAGGTTTTTTGTATATAGCACCCACTATAAAAAAGTGATATTTTTTCTTGATTTTTTTTATAGCATCATTATACTACCAGTGCTATATAAAATTTTAATTATTAAATATACTTAATTATGTGAAAGAT
>JASMTN010000023.1:0-2586 GCA_041694255.1 Candidatus Altimarinota bacterium | reverse complement strand
AGGAACAAGTTAAAGAACTTAATGAAACTTTTACATTAGAAAAATTCCAAACAGAAGAAAAGTTTGAAAGTTTTATATTAGATAAAGTATATGATAAGATAGTTGATAGCTGTTCAAATAGATATTATCCACAACCTTATTATAGAATGTGATGAGATGTAATGACAGATGATGTAATGCTAGAAAATTCTGTTTCTCAAGATATGGCAAAATCTACTTCTGTGGATGAATGAATGTGATGAGGTAGAGATGATTTATCTTATGGTGATACAAATTTGCAAAAAAAGTGAGTAGATGAGCCTGAGATAATAAAACTTAGTAAAGACTATATAGCTTATTATAATCAACAAGATCATAAAGTATATATTATCAAATCTCCAAATGATGACGGTCTTTTGAATATTGAAAATGTAAATATACAAGATACTATCAAGGTTCCTTCTTTGATATGAAAATATAATGTTCAAATGTTTTATGTTGATAATCAACTTGTTGTAATTGGTTCAAGATATTCAAAAAGTTTTTGATCAAGTATAACTGATGTTGTATTCTATAATATCCAAGATGGTCAAGCTAGTTTTGATAGAATATATGATGTAAAATGAAATTATAAAGATGCAAGGATAGTAGATTGAAAACTTTACCTTATAACTGATTATTCTTTTTCAAGTATTGCAAGATCTATATGTAATAATTATATATACAAAGGTCTTGAAGATAAGATAAAAAATATGAAAGAAAAAGATTTTGATTATTCTAGATTACAAGAAGAGTTTGAAAACCTTTTGAAAGAGCATAAAAAAGATATAGATAAACAAGAAATGCTTGAAGTTATAAAAGATAAATTGATACAATCTAGTATAGATATAAAAGTTGATAAAAATTCAGAATATAAATTTAATTGAAAAAAATATCCACTTGATATAGATCTTATAAGTCCTTCTTTGGATAATATTATTTTTCTACCTACAAACTTTGATGATATAGATATATATAACCTTAAGTTCAATATTGTGAATATAATAGATTTGGATAAAGAAAAAAAAGCTTCTCAGTATGTTATGTTTTGAAATATGAGTAATGGACAAATACATATGACACAAAAAAGTTTATATCTAGTAAATAATTATTATATAGATTATAACTGGACTTGTACTGTAAATGCAAGATGTATATTACCATATTATCATAGGTGAAACTTTACACTTATACACAAACTTTCTATAAACTGACAACAACTTGATTATGTAGATTCTTCTATTATATCATGACAGCCTATCAATCAATATAGTATGGATGAAGATACAAATTGAAACTTTAGAATATTTACAAAATCAACTTATCCAGAAAGAAAAACTGAACTATTTACTTTTGATAAAAACTTAAAACTACTTGGTATGATAAATAATATTGCACCAGGTGAAGAACTAAAATCATCAAGATTTATGGGTGATAAAGCATATTTGGTAACTTTTAAAACAACAGATCCATTATTTGCTATAGATTTGCAAGATCATAGTAATCCAAAGATAATATGAGAATTAAAAATACCTTGATATAGTTTATATCTACATCCTTATAAAAAAGTTTGATCTAAACAATATCTTATAGGTATATGACAACAAGCAGAAGAAGTAAATGAACACTATGCATTACCAAAAAATATAAAAATAGACCTTTATGAAATAGACTATGCTAGTACATCTTGAGATTATATTAAAGTTACTCAAAAGTTTAAAAAAGTTGTTTGAAATGAAGAAAAAACTTGAAGAAATGGAAGTTATACACCAGTTTTTGATAATCCAAGAACTTTCATAAACTATGATAATGAAGATGGTTCTATGAATATACTTCTTCCTGTATACTTGGCAGAAGATGGTAAAACAGAAAGATGTACTGTAAATTATATCTGGAAAGATGGAAAAAGAATAAAAGATGGTGAAAAATGTTATACAAATGATACAAAACTACCATATTTTGTATGAATTAAAGGTTTTAAGATAGATGAGAATGATTGAATAAGTGAGATTATGTCTAAAAATTATATGGAACTTTACAATCAAGCAGATAAAGAAAATATAAATTCATATAGTTACAAAAATGAAGATCATAGAGTAAGTTATTATAGTTTATGAGAAAATATTGTTCCTTTCTTGATAAATAATAATTTTCTAAATATATTTAATAAATGAAAAGAACAAACTGTATATTTTAATGAAAAATTTAAAATAGAAAAAGAAACTGATAAAGAAATAAATCCACAATGTTATTATGAAAAACCAGCTCCTTGAACTGTAACTTGCCAAATGTACTGTTGAGAAAGGTGGGTTCTTTGAGATGATTGAAATTGTGAACAAATAACAGTTTCAGCTGCTTGTTCTTGTCCTTGATTTGATACAAAACAACAATGTGAAGATAATTGTGAAAAATAAGATCATACCCTAGGCTTTAGATAGCTTAGGTTTTTTGTATATAGCACCCACTATAAAAAAGTGATATTTTTTCTTGATTTTTTTTATAGCATCATTATACTACCAGTGCTATATAAAATTTTAATTATTAAATATACTTAATTATGTGAAAGAT
>JASMTN010000022.1:0-26578 GCA_041694255.1 Candidatus Altimarinota bacterium | reverse complement strand
GGGGTTAAGGAGAAAAGTGATGACTAGGGTGAAGTCGTAACAAGGTATCTCTACGAGAACGTGGAGATGGATCACTGATCTAGAAGTGCTTATAATAACAAACAAATATTCTTAATATATAACCTTTTACCTTCTATATCTATTAGACTTTTTAGATATCTGCGGGTGTAGCTCAATTGGCTAGAGCATCTGCCTTCCAAGCAGAATGTTGCGAGTTCGAGTCTCGTCACCCGCTATTTCTTGTTGGGATGTCGCCAAGCTGGTAAGGCACTGGGCTTTGAACCCAGCATTCGTAGGTTCGAGTCCTACCATCCCAGTTTGTTTTTTTATTGCGGGGTGGAGAAGTGGTATCTCGCTGGGCTCATAACCCGGAGGTCGTAGGTTCAAGTCCTACCCCCGCAATATTCTGCCGAGGTGGTGGAATTGGTAGACACGCCTGGCTTAGAACCAGGTGCCTTTCTGGCGTGTGGGTTCAAGTCCCACTCTCGGTAATTATTTAATATTTTCTATTGAAAAATAGAATAAAAATATTATAAATGTTTCTATCTATTCCAAGGTAGCTCAGCTGGTAGAGCAAGTGGCTGTTAACCACTGGGTCGTGGGTTCGAGTCCCACCCTTGGAGTTTGATGTTATGTATTTATTAACTGAATATAATTTGTAATGGCTATTATAAAAGCTGCTAAAAAATCTGCTAAAAGAAGTGTAAAAAACTATAATGTTAATGTGTGATTTAAGAATAATATGAAAAAGTCTATAAAGCTATTATTGCAGTCTGTAGATAGTAAAAAAGATAATAGTGAGTTGTCTTCTTTGCTTCAAAAAGCTTATTCATCTATAGATAAAGCTGCTAAAAAATGAATTATTAAAAAGCAAAATGCCGCTAGAAAAAAATCTAGATTAGCTAAAAAGATTTCTTAATCTTTTTGCATTGTTTGGGGTTGTAGTTCAGACGGCTAGAACGCCTGCCTGTCACGCAGGAGGTCGCGGGTTCGAGTCCCGTCAATCCCGCCATTTTGCCAGGTTAGCTCAGCTGGTAGAGCATTCGCCTTGTAAGCGAAGGGTCACGAGTTCAAGTCTCGTACCTGGCTAGTTTAAGAATTGTTTATGACCCTATCGTCTAACGGTTAGGACATTAGGCTTTCAATCTAAAGGTCGGGGTTCGATTCCCCGTAGGGTCGATTTATTTGGGTAATTAGCTCAGTTGGCGAGAGCACCTGCCTTACAAGCAGGGGGTCATAGGTTCAAGTCCTATATTACCCACCATTTAAGGGCTAGTAGCTCAGTTGGTTAGAGCAAACGGCTCATAACCGTTGGGTCGTAGGTTCGAGTCCTACCTGGCCCATATTGTTAAAAAATTATAAATTGAAGATCTTAGGTGGTAAGTAAATCCTAAGGGAGATATATTATATATATATTTTATGATATGCTCCCGAAAGGGAATTTTTTTTATTTTTAAGTGTTAATAATGGCTCTAACTAGAAAAGATAAGATTAAGTTAGTTGAAGAGTATGAAGCACTTTTGAAAGAAACTGAAAATATAGTTATTCTTTCTTATGATTGTATTTCTGTTTCAGAAAGTGTTGCTCTTAGAAAACAATTTAGGAGTCAATGAGCTTTGTATAAGGTTGTTAAAAAAAATGTTTTTGCTAGAGCTGCCAACAATCTTGGTTATGATGTTGATCTTGATAAGTTAACATCATCAATATCTGTTCTTTTTGCTAGTAATGATGGTATTGAGAACTTAAAAGTTGTTGAGGAGTTTAAAAAACAATGGAAAAAGCAAAAGTCAGCTTCTAAGTTGGATTATTTATGATGATGGTTTGAGGGTAAATGGGAAGATGCAGAATATGTTTCTACGTTGGCTAAATTACCATCTAAAGAAGAGCTTGTTTGAAAGTTCTTGTATATGGTTAAATATCCAATTCAAGGATTTGTTACAGCAAACTCTAATGTGATTTGAAATTTTGCTAAAGTGTTGGATCAAATTGCTAAAAAATAATTATTGTTTATATTTATTAATTAAAAAGTTATAAAATGGCATTATCAGAAAACGGACAAAAAATAATGGATTTAGTAAAGGAATTATCAGTTGTTGAATTAGCTGATTTAGTTAAATCTTTAGAGGAAGAATTTGGTGTATCTGCAGCTGCAGGTGCTGTTGTTGCTTGAGCTGCTCCTGCAGCAGGTGCTGAGGAAGAAGCAGGTGATGATAAAGTTACTGTTGAAATTGCAGAGATAGGTGATAAGAAAATAGCTGTAATAAAGACTATTAAAGAAGCATTAGGTTTAGGTTTAAAAGAGTCTAAAGCTAAATTAGAAACTCTACCAGCTGTTATAAAAGAAAAAATACCATCAGAGGAAGCTGAGGATCTTAAGGCTAAACTTGAAGAAGCTGGTGCTACAATTAATTTGAAGTAATATATATTTAAAAATTTAAAAATATTTTTATGTCTGAAGTTAATAAAGAGGCATTAATAAATAATTTGATAGATAATAAGGTTTATATTTGAACTACTAGATCAAAATATTTTCCTAAGATAACTGATAATTTTGTTATGTGAAAATCTAAAAATCAAATTGTTCTTGATCCTTCTAAAGTTGCTGATTCTTTAGTTTCTGCAAAAGAAAAAATAGATCAAGCAAAAAAAGATGATAAAACAATATTATTAGTTTGAGATAAGGAAGTATTTAGAGAGGATATAGAAAATGTTTGTTCATTATCGAATATATTGTTTTTAAATAATAAGGTTCCAAGTTGAATATTTACTAACTTTAAAACCTTTGAAAAAAGAATATATTCAATGAATAAGCTTAATAAATTTATTCAGTCTCCTGCTTTTGCTAAGTTAACAAAAAAAGAACAACTTATGAAAAAAAGAGAGCTTAATAAGCTTGAAACTATATATAAATGAGTTAATGGTTTAAATAAATTGCCTGATCTTATAGTTGTTTTGGATGCTGAGTATAATCTTTGAGTTATACAAGAAATTGAAAATGTTAATATTGATTATATAGCTATATCTAATACTAACTTATCTAGATGGTTAAAAACTGATAATCTAGTAGTTGCAAATACTGATTCTTATGAAAGTGTTACTTACTTATTGAATTACTTATTAAAATAAATATGGCTAAAAAAAATGACAGTCTGGATTTGGATGTGGCAGAAATGTTACAAGAAAATTATATACCATCTGAGTCTGAAAGAAAGAAAGTAGTATTGTATTATTTTTTGGTAGGTATTTTAATATCTATAAATAAAAAAAATGTATCTAAATATGAACTTTTTCATATAAGACAGGCTATTTGATGGTGGACTGTCTTTTTTCTAGTTTTCATAAGTTCTATGTTTTTTATCTTTCTACCATTTATTAAGATTATACCAATACTTATTTTTCTTTTTATGTTTGTTGTTTGGATTTTGTTTGTTAAACAATCATGGGAAGGAAAATATTCTATTGATATAACTTGAAATGAAGAGAGAGTTTTACTTCCATTTTTTGTTTGAATTTGAAACTGGATATTGGAAGTGTTTGAAATTAAGTTTAATGTGAAAAAATAAAGTTTATCTTTAAAAATAATAAATTATGTCTAAGGTTGATATTAAACTATTGAAAGAGTTGAGACAACTAACAAATGCTCCTTTAAAGGACTGTAAAAAAGCATTGCTTGAGGCTTGAGATAGTCTTGAAAAAGCACAAGAAGTTCTTAGAAAAGAGTGAGCTATAAAGGCTGCTAAAAAAGCAGATAGAGAAACAAATGAATGAATAGTTAAGGTTAAAAAAGAAGATTCTACTATTTTGGGTGTTAAATTGGCTTGTGAAACAGATTTTGTTGCAAAAAATGAACAATTTATTGATTCAGCTGATAAGATACTTGATCTTATATATTCTTTTTCTGAAGATAATATATCTTCTTTGGATGATATTTCTGAGGAAGAAAAACAACAAGTAAATGATATTATATCTGATACAGTTGCTGTTGTTTGAGAAAATGTTCAAGTTATAGATATTTTAAAAATGAAAGCAGATCAAGCTTTTGTTTATGAACATCCAGGTAATAAAATATCAGGTATTGTTGTTTATAATTCTACAAATGAAAAGGCTGATGAAATTGCAAAAGAACTTGCTTTACAGTCAGTTGCTATGAACCCTGACTATGTTAAAATAGAAGATATTCCTCAAGATGTAAGGGATAATTTATACAATGAATTTAAAGAGGAGGTTATTTCTTCTTGAAAACCAGAAAATATTGTTGAAAACATAGTTCAAGGTAAATTAAATAAGCACTTTTCTTCTATGGTGCTAACTGAACAACAATGGATAAGAGATGATAGTAAAAAAATTAAATCAATTATGCCTTGAGATTTTGAACTGGTAGATATTGTGAGATATTCAATTTAATTTATTAATATATTAAAATGGCTTTATCAAAATATGAAGTTGTAGTTTTATTTGATGCATCTAATTCGCAAGAGAAAATAGATTCAGCTAAAAAAGAGGTTGAGTCTTTGATTGGTAAATTTGATGGTAAGGTTTTAGATAGAGATGATATAGGTCATCTTGAGACTTTATACAATATAGGTTCTTCTTCAAATCCATATTTTTACTCTATACTTGTTGAAATTAATGGTGAAAATAATAAAGAACTAAAAAGAAAACTAGGTATAACACCTACTGTTGTTAGAACAAAAGTTTTAAGAATGAATGATAATCAAAAGTTCTTAAAATTTAAAGATATAGAAAAAGAATTATGAAATATAGATTTTTCAGATATATCTAAATCAGGTATATTTAATGAAATAAAATCTTAATTTATATGATTATTCATATACTATGAGAACTGTAAATGAAGTTATGTTATTATGATGGGTTGCTAATGAACCTTTATTGAAGGAAACTCAAAATGGTCAAAAGCTTGTAATATTTAACCTTGCAACAAAAAGAACTTGGACAACAAAAGATTGAGAAAGAAAAGAAGAATCTCAATTTCATAAGATAGTTTGTTGGGGAAAGCTTTGAGAGAAAGCTATTGATTTGCTGAATGTTTGAGATATGGTTCATATAAGATGATACTTACATAATAGAAAAATAGAACTTGAATGAGAAGAAAAACCTAGGTTAATAACAGAAGTAGTTGTTAATGATTTGCTTATGGTTAAAAGAAAATCTCAAGAGGTTTGAAAAGAAAATAGTGAAGATTAATTTTTAGTTTGTTATTATAATTAATGAATAAAGTAATATTTAATAAAGAAAATGATTATCTACTTAATTGGAAATCAGTTTTATTATTAAGATATTTTGTAAATAGATTTGGTAATATAAAGTCTAGAAAATTTACAAAATTACCTGTAAAACATCAAAAAAAAGTTAGAAAAGCAATAATAAATGCTAGAGAACTTTGACTTATACCATATATAAAATAATTTATATTATTAAAAGTTTATTATGCCAGGAAAGTTAAATAGAATTAGAAAATATAAATGGAGCAAAAGAAAGAAAACACATGGTTTTTTAGTTAGAAAATGAAAAAAATCTTGATTAAAAGTTTTAAAAAATAGACTTCTTAAATGAAGAAAATCTCTTGCTGTAGCAAAAAAATAGTACAGCTTATTTACAGTTATTAATTATATTAATGAGAGATTCTTTTGTTATTTGTATGTATCAACAATAGACCTTACTTTTTGTAGTAGGGTGATTTTTTAATTTTTGTATTTGTAATTAAATATGCCTAAAACTAAAACTAAATCTAGTATTATATCTTCTTATGAAAAGAATGAATATGGTAGAGTTCTGTTGGCTGAACATAGAAAACTTGATGATTTGCCTGACTTATTAGATTCACAAAAAAAAGGTTTTGATGAGTTTATTAATCACTATGTACATCAACTTTTTAAGGAAGCTATGCCTATAGAGTATGTAGCATGAGATCAAAAAATACTTCTTGATGTTACTGATATAACTATAGATGCACCTACTATAACAGTAGATGAAGCTAAAAGATCTGAAAAAAATTATGCATGAATAGTAAAATGAAAACTTAAGCTTGTTAATGAAACAACAGGGGAAGTTCTTTTTGATAAATTTGTTAATATAGCTATGCTTCCTATATTGACATCTAATTACTCATATATAATTAATTGAGTTGAAAGGGTTGTTATTTCTCAAATTGTTAAATCTTTTGGTATATTTTTTGGTAAAAATAATAAAGAATTAACTACATCTTTTAAGTTGGTTCCTAAGAATTGAGTTTGGTTAGAAACTATTGTTGAAAAAAGATGATATATAACTGTTAGAATAGACAGATCTAGAAAATTTCCTCTAACAACTTTACTTAGAGTACTATGATTTGAAACAGATGAATCTATAAGGCAACTATTTCCAGAACTAACTGAATGAGAAATAGATTATATAGGTCTTACATTAAAAAAAGATACTACTACATCTGCTGATGAAGCAGCATTATTTATATATAATAAAATAAGACCTGGTGAAAATATTGATCCAGAATCTGCACAAGATTATTTAAAGAATCTTTTTTTGAATCCTTCTAGAATGGAACTTGGGTCTATCGTTTTAAGAAAGATAAACTCAAAACTAAATTTACAAAAAGATCATAATAAGGAAGAAGATAATATTTTAACAGATGATATAATTATAAATGCTGTTAAGTATCTCTTAAATCTTGCAAACTGAAAAACATGATATTATGAAGATGATGTTGATTATCTTTCAAATAGAAGAGTAAGGCTTTTTGGTGAAATTATGTATAATAACTTACAACCTATTTTTAGAAGATTTGCAAAATCTATAAGAGGAAAATTATCTGTTCTTGATATAACAGATCCTAAAATGCTTAAAATAACAGACCTAGTTAATTTTAAGATGATTGATAATAGTATAAAGTCATTCTTTGCAACAAGCCAGTTATCACAATTTCTTGATCAAACAAATCCATTAACAGAACTTGAGCATAAAAGAAGACTTACAGCACTTTGACCTGGTGGTATAAAAAGAGAAACTGCTACTTTTGAGGTAAGAGATGTACATCCTTCTCATTATGGTAGAATATGTCCTATTGAGACACCAGAAGGTCATAATATTGGTCTTGTTATATATCAAGCTCTTTATTCTAGAATAAATGAAGATGGTTTTATTGAAGTTCCTGCTTTAAGAGTTATAAAAGAAGTGGAACCTAAAAAAGAACAACTTATTAATAGAATAGTTGATGAAGATATAAATGATAAAAAGGGTAATATTATAGTTAGTGATTGAGATTATATAGATGAAAAATCTGCAGAAAAAATAGAAAAAGAATATTCAACTAATATACAAGTTAGGCCTTTTGTATCAAAAGAAAGTGAATATATCTCTCCAGAAAAGGATGAAAAATGTATAGTTGCAGATATTACTATACCTTTAGATAATAATAAGAATATTTTAGCTAAAAGAGTTCCAGGTAGACATCATTATGATATGAAAATATATCATGTAAATGATATTACTCATGTAGATGTTGATCCTTCTTGTATATTTTCTGCAAATACTTCATCAATCTCTTTTGTTGATCATAATGATCCAGTTAGGGCATTAATGGGTACAAACATGCAAAGACAAGCTGTTCCTTTAATAAGACCTGAAGCACCTTATTCATGAACTTGAATAGAATGAGATATTGCAGAAAGAACTTATGCTGTCAAAAAAGCAGAAGAAGATGGTGAAGTAATACAAGTTGATGCTAAAAGAATTAAAATTAAATATAATAAACTTTGAATTAAAGAGTATGAGCTATTAACTTTTCAAAAATCTAATCAAAAAACTATAATTCATCAAATTCCTAAGGTTTCTTTATGAGAAAAAGTTAAAAAAGGTGATATTCTTTTAGAATGACCTTCAGTTGTTGATGGTGAGCTTTCAATTGGTAAAAACTTAAGAACTGCATTTATGACTTATGAAGGTTATAATTTTGAAGATGCTATAGTTATAAATCAAAGACTTGTTAAGGATGATAGTTTATCTATAGTTCATGTTGTTGACTTTGAAGTTGAAGTATCTGAAACCAAACTATGACCTGAAGAAATAACTTCTGATATACCTTCTGTTTCTTTATTAAAGTTAAAAAATTTAAATGAAGATGGTATAGTTAAGGTTGGTACTCATGTTAAGTGAGGTGATATACTTGTTTGAAAGGTTACACCAAAGTCAGAGTGAGATCTAACTCCAGAAGAAAAACTTGTTCATGCAATATTTTGAGATAAATCAAAATCTGTTAAAGATACTTCTTTATATCTACCAGCTGGTACTTCTTGAAAGGTTGTAGATATAGTTGAACTTGATTCAGAAAAATGAGATAACTTACCTGCAAATGTAACTAAAAAAGTAAAAGTATATGTTGCTTCAACAAGAAAAATAGAAGTCTGAGATAAGATGTCTTGAAGACATTGAAATAAAGGTATAGTTGCTAAAATTGTTAGAGATGAAGACATGCCATTTACTAAAGATTGAGAAACAGTTGATATAATATTAAATCCTCTTGGTGTTGTTTGAAGAATGAACTTATGACAAGTTCTTGAAAGTCATCTTTGAATGATATCTAAATGTTTAGGAGAAAAGCTTGCTGTCCCTTTATTTTCATGATTTAATGCTGATAAGATAAAAGATCTTATGATTAAGTTAGATCTTCCAGAAGATGGTAAGTATGATATGTATGATGGTAAAACATGAGAAAAATATGATAAAAAAGTTACTGTATGATATATGTATACTCTTAGACTTGTTCATATGATTGAAGATAAAATACATGCAAGAAGTGTTTGACCTTATAGTTTAATTACACAACAACCTCTTGGTGGTAAGGCTCATAATTGAGGTCAAAGACTTTGAGAAATGGAGGTTTGGGCTCTTGAAGCTTATTCTGCTGTTAACAATCTTCAAGAGATGTTAACTATAAAATCAGATGATGTTATTTGAAGAAATAAGGCATATGAGTCTATTATAAAATGAGACTTAATAAAAATGTCTTGACTTCCAGAAAGTTTTAATTTATTGGTATATGAATTAAAATGATTAGCTCAAAATATATTATTTTTAGATAATGATAATATAGATAGTATTCATGCAGAAAGAATTAAAAAAATAAGAGAACTTAACCTTAAATGAATAACATCTTGAGAGACAATAGAGTCTTCATATTATCAAGAAGAAGATGAAGATAAAGATAAAGTAATGAATGAGATAGTAAAAGATATGGAAGAATATGGTGAGATAGATGATGCTGATTAAAAAATATATAAAATACATTTAGCTTCTTATATAAATATATAATGTCAATAAAAGAAAGTTTTGACTGAATTATGATCAAACTTGCTAGCTGAGAGGAGATTAAAGAGTGGTCAAAATGAGAGATAACAATACCTGATACAGTTAATTATAGAACTTGAAAACCAAAAGAATGATGACTTTTCTGTGAAAAGATATTTTGACCTGTAAAAAATTATGAATGTTCTTGTGGTAAATATAAATGAGTTAGATATAAAGGTATTGTATGTGATAGATGTTGAGTAGAAGTAACTTCTTCGAGAGTAAGGAGAGAAAATATGTGACATATAAAACTTAATTCTCCTATAGTTCATATATGGTATTACAAAGCCAACCCTTCAGTTATATGATCTTTATTAAATTTATCATCAAGAGAAATAGAAAAAATTATTAACTATGTTAAGTATGTTGTAGTAGATATTAATGAAAAACAGAAAGAAAATATAGTTAAAACTTTAGATAGAGATTATCATAATAAAGTTAAGGAAATAGAAGATATTTTTGATAAAGAGATATTAGGTCTTGATGAAAAAGGTTTAAATAAAACAGATTACAAAAAGGAATATGAATCAAATATTTCTTTAAAAGAGTCTAATTTAGATAATCTAAAAAAAGAATATTCTGATCTTAAATCAAGACTAAAGACTTTAATACCAGGATCTACAATACATGAAAAAGATTATAGAAATATATACTTTAAATATCAGTGAGCTTTCACATTTGCTTCATGAGTGTCTGCTCTTAAGGAGATGTTAAAGAATCTTGATATTAAAAATGAAATACAATCTATAATTAAAACTTTAAGAAGTGCTAAGTGAAAAAAGAGAGAAGATCTATTTAAAAGACTTAAAATATTTGTAAGTTTTTATACTTCTTGAATAAATCCAGATTCAGTAATATTAGATTATCTTCCAGTTATACCTGCTGACTTAAGACCAATAGTACAACTTGATGGTTGAAAATTTGCATCATCTGATATTAATATTTTTTATAGAAGAGTACTTATGAGAAATATAAGACTTAAGAAAATGATTGATGCATGAATGCCAGAAGTTGTTAAAAGAAATGAAATAAGACTTTTACAAGAATCTGTAAATAACTTACTTGTTTGAGAGAAAAATCAAAATGGTTGATGATCATGAGTTAAGGTTTATAAATCATTAACTGATATACTTGTTGGTAAGGAAGGTAGATTTAGAAAAAATTTACTTTGAAAGAGAGTTGATTATTCTTGAAGATCTGTAATTACTGTTTGACCAGACCTTAAACTTAATGAATGTTGAGTTCCTTTATATATTGCTTTAAGGATATTTACACCTTTTATAATATCTGAAATATTTAAACTTGGATATGCTACAACTCCAAAGCAAGCTGAAAAGCTTATAAAAGAACAGCATCCTATGGTTTTGAAAATACTTAAAAAGGTAATAAAAGATAAGCATGTTCTTTTAAATAGAGCACCGACATTACATAGACTTGGTATACAGGGTTTTAAAATAAAATTAATGCCTTGAAAAACCATAAGAATACATCCTCTTGTATGTCCAGCCTTCAATGCAGATTTTGATGGTGATCAAATGTGACTTCATCTTCCTATATCTAAAGAATCTCAAGAAGAAGCTGAAAAATATATAGCTGCTGATAAAAATATACTTAATCCTGGTTCTTGAGAACCTGTAATTGCTTTAACTCAAGAGCTTATTCTAGGTATATATTATCTTACAGATGATGATGATACTTGAGTATTTAAATGATATTTTAGAAGCATAGAAGATGTTTTGAAAGCTTACAATGACAGTAGCTTACACATAAAAGATAAAGTAGTTTTTATTCATAATGGTGAGAATATAAAAACCATAGTTGGTAGAGTAATATTGAATGATATACTACCTAAAGAAATGAGATTTAAAAATGAAACTTTAAGAAAAAAACAACTTAAAACACTTTTTGATGAAGTTTATGAAGCTGCTTGAAGAGAAAAAACGGTTGAAGTGTCTGATATACTTAAAGATTATGGTTTTAAATATGCCACACAGTCAGCACATACTATAAGTGCATATGACTTCATTATTCCACAGGAAAAAAATGATCTTATAAATGATGGTGATGAAAAAGTTAAGAAAATACATGATGCTTGGTATAAATGATTCATTACAAATGAAGAAAAACATAATCAAATAGTTTCTATTTGGACAGACATAAAAATTAAAGTTGAATCTATTTTAAAACCTTATTATACAAAAGGTAATAATTTATATTCACTTATAGATTCATGAGCAAAATGAAATTGGTGACAACTAACTCAAATGGCAGGTATGAAATGACTTGTTAGTAATCCAAATGGTGATGTTATAGAACTTCCTATTAAGTCATCTTCTATTGAATGATTTGAATCTTTAGAGTATTTTATTGCTGCCCACTCTGCAAGAAAAGGTAAAGCTGATACTGCTTTAAAGACTGCTGAAAGTTGATATTTAACAAGAAAACTTGTTGATGCAAATCAAGATATTATAATAAGAGAAGATGATTGTTGAACTTCAGAATCATTGCTTATTACAAAAGAAGAAGTTGAAGAAAAAAGAACTGATCTTTTTGAAGAAAGTTTTGGTAGAGTTCTTGCTGAAGATTTAACTGATGTGGAATGAAATATTCTTAAAAATGTTTGAGATATGATAGAAAAAAAAGATGTTGTTATCTTTAAAAATAATGATATAGATTATATTAAGGTAAGGTCTCCAATTACTTGTACAACATCATCTTGAGTATGTAAAAAATGTTTTTGAATGGATCTTTGAAATAGAACACCTATTAAAATATGAGCTCCAGTTGGTGTTCTTGCATCACAAAGTATATGAGAACCAGGTACTCAGTTAACAATGCGTACTTTCCATGGTGGTTGAGTTGCATCATCTGATGCAGATATTACACAAGGTATTAAGAGAATTGAGCAACTATTTGAATTTAGAACACCTAAAAATCCAGCTGTTATATCTCCATTTGATTGACAAGCAAGTATATATAGTTCTTGAAATTATGTTAAACTTAAGATAGTTTGAAAGTTAGAAAAAGATACATACATAGTAAAACCTTGATATACTACTGTTGCTAAAGAAGGTGAAATGTTAAAAAAAGGTTCTGAATTTGCTATAAAATGAAAAAGTAAACTTAAAGTAAATGAAGACTGTAACGTTCTTGAAGTTAAAAAAGATAAAATAATTGTTTGAATACAACAAACAATAGAGTATGATATACATAATAATATGAATATTAAGGTTAAAGATGGAAATAATGTATATAAGTGACAAGTATTGACATCTTGAGTAATAGATCTAAGATCTTATAGAAAGATAGTTTGAGACCTTGAAACTCAAAAATATATTATAGATGAAATAAAGAAAGTATATGTAGGTCAATGACAAAATCTTAACAACAAATATGTAGAAATTGTTGTTAAAAACTTATTTTCTAGAGTATACATAGAAGAAGTTGGTGATAGTATATATACTCCTTGAGATATAGTTAAATATGAAGATTTTGTTAAAGTATCAGAAGAACTTGAAAAAGAAGGTAAACAAGCACCTGTATGAGAAAGACTACTTATAGGTCTTACAAATCTTGCTAAAGCTTCTGATAGCTGGTTATCTTCTGCTTCTTTCCAAGAAACTATGAGAATTCTTGTAAGTAATAGTATAAGGTGAAGTGTAGATAAACTTGATGATCTTAAATCAAATGTTATATTAGGTAAAAAATTACCAATATGAGAAAATTTCAAACAATATAAATAACAAAATATAACCTAGTCTAAAAATTTAAAGGCTAGGTTTTTTTATAAAAATTAATTATTTACTTTCCTTATAGTATTTACAAATATGTTTTAATGGACAATTATTGCACCTAGGTTTTTTAGCAGTGCAGTGGTACCTTCAAAAAAATATCAAACTATGATGAAGTTTAATAGTTGCATCATTATCTAAAATTTTGGCTGCTTCTTTATCAGTTTCAAGTGGTGTTTTAGTATTTACTATTCAAATCCTATTTAAAACTCTGTGTACATGTGTATCAACTGCTAAGTAGGGAGCATTATAGAGCACTGAAGTTACAACTTTAGCTGTTTTTATACCAACTCATGGTAATTTTATTAGTTCTTCTAAATTATTTGGTATTTTATTATTATACTTTTCTTTTAATATTTCTGAAGTTTTAAATATATTATTTGCTTTCATATTAAAAAATCATATTGTTTTTATATACTCTTTTATTTTACTTGTTCATAAATTTATTGCATCTTCTGGTTTTTTGACAACTGAAAAAAAATTTTTATTTGCTTTATTAACTTGCTTATCTGTTGTTTGAGCAGACATCAAAACAGCTATTAAAAGTTGGTAATCATTTTCGTAATAAAGCTCGGTTTTGTTTTCGGGGTACATATTAAATAAAGTTTCTTTTGTTATATTTATTTTGTCTTTTATTTTCATTTTATTTATCTATATTTATACTTTTACTTGATTTTATATCTATTCACCATGGTATATCTATTCTTGCAACTACTTCAAATGTATATTTATTATTAAATTTAATTATTGTTCATATTGTATTTATTATTTTTTTTATAACACTAGGCAGTTTATCTATAAGTTTTGAGAAATCTAATGAAATATTACTTCAAAAACTATCTTTAGGTATAATAAAATTGAAAGGTATTTCTTCCTTGTTGTATTCTCATTCATTTTTTAAAGTTATTTCTTCAAGATATGTATATTTATTTTTGTTATTTGAATTTCAATGATATTCTCTTATTAATGATACTTTTATATTTCTAGCTTTTATATATTCATCATCAAAATCAAACATTATGTTTCAATTTACTTCATCTCATACTTTAAATGATAATTTTTCTAATTCAATAATTATAGATTTGTTGTTAAATATTCACATTTTATATTAAATTAAGTTAATTAAATACTTGATATTATATATATAAAGCATATTAAGTCAAATTAAATTAATTTGTTAATAATTTTTATCTTAAAATAAATTTTTATCAGTTTTTACTTTTTTCTTAGGTATGTTTTTTAAAGTTTTATATTTTAGATAAACTATCTTTCTTATATCTGGTGCTTGAAACTTAAGTATATTATCAGATATAATAATATCTTTTCAAAGTTTTCAAAGTTTTTTCTTTCAATTTTTCATCTTCTTTTTCCATATAATACCCAATATCTTATTAAAAACATCAAATCAGAAAATTTTTTCAAATACTTTTTTTGTCTTTGAACTTCAGTAAGTTTTTTTTATATCTAGTATATTTTTTTCTTGCTTGTTGTAGTTGGGTATTATGTTTTGAACCCAAATATTTTCTTTAAAAATATCATCTTTCTCTTTTTTTGTTTCACTATATAAGTTTTGTAAATGTGCTATCCAATATGCAAGATATATATCAACTCAAGTTATACTTATAGGGTAAAGGTCTTTACTATTACTTGTTATATAAAATCCTACACAAAACTTATTTTTTTTATGATTTCAGTACATTCAAAAAAGTTTAAAAAATAACCAAACAAAAAATCTTGCTAAAAATATTCTATTTTCTTTTGTGATTATAAAAAGGTCTATATCTGAATTTTTATGTATAGATTTGAAACTTAAACTATTTGCTATATAAATATGTTCTATAAAAGGTATTTTGTTATATAAAAAACTATATTTATTGATAATATCTTCTTGTTCCTTGATGTTTCCTTTGAGTTTTTTTGGTCTTATACTTTTATATTTTATATTTGATATAAGGTCCTTATTGATCTTAAAGTATTCTTTATCTTCAGGGTAGTTATATCACATTATATCATAAAATATCATATTTTTATATTTCATATACTAAAATTTTATTAACATAATATTTATTTTTGTATTTAATTCAAATTCTATTTGATTTTATGAAGATATTTAATATATTTATTATTACATATTTTAGTTTTTAAAAGTTTATTATAATGTGAAATTACTATTTTGATATTCCCTTAACAAACAAAGAAGACTTTTCTGAGATTAATGCAGTACTTGAGATACCAAAGGGTAGTTATGTAAAGTATGAATTTGATTATGAAACTTGAGCTATGTGGGTTGATAGAGTTTGAAAAACACCTATACCTTATAATTTTAATTATGGTGACTTGCCACAAACTTGGAATAAAGGTGATAATGATCCTTTAGATGTACTTATACTAAGTTCTCAATCTTTAGCAACTTGAACTATAGTTCCTTTAAGAGTAGTTTGAGGCTTAAAAATGATAGATTGTTGAGAAGATGATTATAAAGTAGTTGCTGTTGCAGATGATAAATATTATGATCATGTAGAAAATATAGATGATCTAAGTGAAAAAGAAAAAGAAGATATAGCATACTTTATGAAACATTATAAAGACTTACACAACAAAACTGTTGAGCTTAAAGGTTGGGACACAAAAGAAAAGGCACAATCTATAATTAAAAAATGTCATGAAGACTATAAAGAAAAATTTAATAAATAGAAAAAAACTCGATAAATACAGTTAATACATTAAACTTGTTTTATCGAGTTTTTTTATTTATAAGAATAATACTTCTCATATTATATAAATACCAATTAATAACATAAGTATTCAAACTATAAGATGTATTTTTTCTACATTAAATTCTCTTATTTCTTTAAGTTCATCTATATTTTTAAGTCCAAATCAAACAATAAATGTAAGAACAAGCATTGGTAATATAAATATTAGATTATATAATATTAAATATCAATATCAAACAATCATTTTTAATGTACTATCAGCTCATAAATATCAAAGCACAGTTAAATAAGGTCAACTAGTACATGGAAGTAAAAATAAACTAACTATAATTCATACAATAAATGCTCATACAGGAGAGGTAGCTTTTTTTACAATTTTTCTCATGTTGTTTCTCCAAGCAAAAGGCACTTCCATTACAAACCACTTACCATAGAAAAAATAATCTTTTATATTGAAAAGTCATATTAATATACCAATTATTCAAACAACTATTTTAAATATACCTACATGTTGGCTAAAATTTGTTAATCATAATAATTTATATACTCATACTCAAAGAAGAAAGTATGCTATAAATATTGCTAAAGAAAATGATATTCATGAAATTATCACTTTTTTTTTGCTTTTTGTTCTTGAAAGAATTGTTCATAGTATTAAAAATAATATAGCAAAAGCGCAGGGATTTATACTATCAGCAAGTGCAGCAGGTATTAGAACTAATAAAAAATTCATACTACTTTTTTCTTTATTTTTATTTAGCTCCTCAATTGTACATGTTGTTCAGTTTATATCACAATTACCATCATTATTTTCATCAAATTGATTTGTATAATTATCATGAAATATATTAACTATATCACTTGATTTATTATATGCAATATTGTTGTTTATATCTATAAAAAATGGAACTTTAATATCTTGTAAATTATATCACATTTTTTCTCATTTTTCTAATAATTCTTTTCTATTTTTTTCATTATAAAACACTTCTTTTTTTGTTATATTATATTTTTCATATATATCATTTTTTTTAAAAAATTCTCATAGTTGTATACATGAAGAACAAGTTTCACCATAATAATATAAGTAATTTCATGTTTTAGCAAAAACACCCGTAAATAAAAATATTATAAAAAATAATGATATTAAATATTTTAAAAACTTTTTCATAAGTTCATTAGAAATATATAAAATAATTTCTTATATTAAACATATACCTTAAAAAAAGATTAAATTTTTAAATCTTTTATAGCTTTCTTAAGAGTGTTAAAAAAAATATCTAAATCTTCTTTTGTATTGTAAATATATAAGCTTAGTCTACAAGTATGGGTTATATTTAAACTACTTAAAAAAGGTTCTGCACAATGTTGTCATGCTCTTATACAAATATTATTATCACCTAAATAATCTGCTATATCCAAAGAATGGATTCAATCAACTATAAAACTAAATACTCAAACTTTATTTTTAATTTCATTCTCTCATATAAGCTTTATTCATTCAATATTTTTAAATTGTTCATAAGTATATTTTATAAGTGGCTTTTCTATATCTTCAACTTTTTTTAATCATCATATATCTTCTATATATTCAATAGCCTTTCATAAGCTTATAGCTCATGTTATATTTGGAGTTCAAGGTTCAAACTTATTTGGCAACTCTCATGTTCATGCAAATCATTGTTCTTGTACATTTAATATTGCTCCTCATCAAGAAAATCAAGAGTTTAATTTTGATAATATTTTTTCCTTTCACCATAAAACTGCTATTCAAGTATTTGCTAATATTTTATGTCATGTAAAAAACATGAAATCACATCATATATCTTCTACATCCACTTTTATATGAGGTATACTTTGAGAACCATCTACAACAAAAATTATGTTTTCATTATAGTTTTTTATAATCTTTCATGCCATTTTAAGATCATATATTATTCAAGTAGTATTTGGAACATGTGTTAAGCTAACTAATTTTACATTTTTTGTTATTTTGCTTTCTAAGTCTTTAAAATCTAGGTTAAAATCATTATCAACTTTTACGTACTCTATATTTATTCATATTGTTTCTTTCAATATTAACCAAGGTACTATGTTTGAATGATGCTCTGTAATGCTTAAAAGAATTGTGTCTCATTTTTTAAAGAATTTTGAAAGTTCTAAAGATCTTGCAAGTAAATTTAGTGCATAAGTTGAATTGTATGTGTATATTATTTCTTTATAAGAATTTGCATTTATCAATTTTGCAACTTTTTCTTTAGATTCAATATATAGATTTAGTGCATTATCTGCTATTTTGTAGGTTCATCTATGTATGCTTGCATAATCATTTTCTAAAAAATCATTAATTGCATTTATTACTTTATATGGTTTTTGGGTTGTTGCAGTAGAGTCTAGATATATTAAATCTTTTTGTTTATTAAATATAGGGAAATCTTTTTTCATTATTTAGTTTTAAAATTTAAAAACAACCTTCATCTCATCAATGAATATAAGTGTTTATAGCCTTTTGTGTTGCAAGAAGTGCTGATAAACATGCTTCCTTTTTTCTTCAAGATAATGTTATATCTGCTTTATCGTATATATATATTTCATTTAATATCATAATATCATCAAAATGCTTTCCTATAAAATACTCTCAAAACATATTTGCACATGATTTTGCAATAATAGTTAATTCTCATGTGTATGACCAATCTATTATTTTATCATCTTCAATTTTAAGATAAACAACTAAATTAGTTCAGCAAGTTCTTGAGTTTCATTCATATTTTATTGTATAATTTTCCATTTCATAATTATATTTTGAATCTTTTGAGTAATTTATAACTTTTTCATTGTACATTATATTTGTTTTATATATTATAAATATGTTATATTTTTATAATAATTTACAGATAAAATACAATATTATTATTTGAAAAAACTTAATATATGTATATAAACTGATTTAATTTAATATTAAATATAAAAAATATGCTTTCACAAGAAGTTAAAAATTTTTTAAAAGAAAATCCTAATTGAGTTATTTTTATAGTATGACCAACTGCTTGATGAAAAACAAAACTAAGTTTAGAACTTGTTGAGAATTGAATAGATGCTGAGATTATATCTGCTGATTCAAGACAGATCTTTAAATATATGGATATATGAACAGACAAGGTTTCTAAACAAATACAAGAAAAGATACCTCATCATATTATAGATGTTTGTAAGCCAGATGAATTTTTCACAGCATGAGATTGGAAAAAGGAGGCTTTAAAAAAAATAGAAGATATACAACAAAGATGAAAAGTTCCTTTTATAGTATGATGAACATGACTTTATACAGATACTTTATATAAAAACTATTCCCTACCAAAAGCAGAACCAGATTTTACTTTTAGGGAAAAGCTTTATAAGCAAGAAGAAGAAAATCCATGAATATTATATAAAAAGCTACAAACAATAGATCCTAAAACTGCTAGAATACTTCATCCAAATAGTATAAGATATATTATAAGAGCACTTGAGATATATGAAAAAACTTGAAGACCTAAAAGTGAAGTTTGTTATGAAAAAGAAGTTCAATTTCCAATTTTTATGATAATAAAATATGTAGAAAAAGATGTTGCAAATCCTAAGATAAACAAAAGAATCAAAGAAATGTTTGAAGAAGGTTTAGTTGAAGAAGTTGAATGATTATTGAAAATGGGTTATAATCAAGATAATCAATGAATGCAAAGTATATGATATAAAGAAATAATACCTTATATAAATTGAGAATATGATAAGGAAAAGGCAATAGAAAAGTTGAAAATAAATACTCATCGTTATGCTAAAAAGCAAAGATCTTTTTTTAGAAGATATATTCAAGATATGAAATGAAATCCTAAAAAATGTGTTGTTTATAAGCTTGTAGAATAGTTTTTTAAATGTATAATTTATATTATGTTTTGTATATACTGTAAAACTTCTGATATTGTTAAAAATTGAATTTTAAAATATTGATGACAAAGATATAGATGCAAAAAATGTTATAAATCTTTTACTAATTGATGAAAAAGATGAACTTATTTAAGATCCTATAAGCTAAATATAGTCTTAGAGTATTGTCATAAAAACATGTCTGCAAGAGAGATTATAAAAAAATATAACATTTCAACAGCTACACTTATTAAATGGTCAAAAAAACATAAGCAAAGCTGTAATGTATGTAAAAAATCTTAAATTGTATTGAAAAACAGTTTTAAAAATGTATATACACAAAACTAAAACACTTTATATATTTTATAAATATAATATATTATGAAAAAATTATTTATTTTAATTGTTTTTACTTTCAGTTTAGCTTGATGTAATATAAAAACAGAAAATAGTGATAAACTTTCTGTAGTTACTTCTATTATGCCTATTTGAAGTATAGTAAATTATATATGATCTTGAAAAGTTGATGTTGAAACTTTGGTTCCTGCTTGATTTTCTCCTCATGGTTATGAATTGAAACCTCAACAGCTTATTTCAATAGATCAGTCTGATATTATATTTTCAGTTGGTCTTGAGTCTATAGATTGATTTTTAACAAAAAGACTATGAGAAAGTGATAAAAATACTTTAATTTCTTCTTGAATTAGTTTGTTAGATCTAAATTCTTTAAATAAAGAACATCATGAAGAAGAACATCATGAAGAAGAACATCATGAAGAAGAACATAATGAAGAAGAACATAATCACTGAAGTATAGATCCTCATGTTTGGCTTGGTATAGATGAATCAAAATATATAGCAAAGTTAATAACAGAAGAACTTTCTAAAAAGGATCCAGAAAATAAAAATTACTATAATGAAAATTTGGAAAAATTTATTGAAACTATAGATCAAAAAGTTTCTTTATTTAAAGAAAAGATAAAGTGAAAAAAATCTAATAAGTTTTTAATTTCTCATAACCCTTATAATTATCTTTTAATAGATTTATGAATTGATTTAGAAAAAAAAGTTGTTTTTCAAAAAAATATACTTAAACAGGTTTGAGTTGATGATTATAAAAATATAACTGATATTATAAAAAATGATGGAATAAAAATAATTTTTAAAGAACCACAATTTGAATCAAAATGACTTATAGATCTTGCAAATAAATATAATATGACTATATTAAATGTAGATCCATTATGAACAAATAATAATTATAATGAGTATTTTAATACACTTGATAATAATTTAAACAGTTTTTCAAAAATATATGAGTAATTTTGTTTTGAAGTTAGAAAATATATCAAAAAAAATTAACAATTCTTTTATATTAAAAGATATAAGTTTTTCATTAAAAAAATGAGATATTTTAAGTATTATTTGAAAAAATTGAAGTTGAAAGTCGACATTACTAAAAATAATTGCTTGAATTTATAAAGAAGATAGTTGATATATATATAAGAATTATAAAAAATTATCATATGTTCCACAAAAATTAGAGATGGATGATACAATTCCTATAAAAGTTAAGGAATTTATAAAAATATATAACAAATCTATTCCATATGATTCTATTTTTTCTTATTTAGAAAAATTTAATGCTTGATATTTACTTGATAAGCATTTATTTAATTTAAGTTGATGAGAACTGCAAAAAGTTCTTATAGTCTCATCTATTATTTCAAATCCTGATCTTATACTTTTTGATGAACCAACTTCTTGAATAGATATTATATGAGAAGATCTATTTTATAAAAATATATATGATATAAAAAAAGAGTTTCCAAATATTTCTATAATCTTAGTTTCTCATAATATAAAACTTGTTTATAAAAATTCTGATTATGTTGTATGTTTGCATAAAGATAATTATTGTTGCCATTGAAAACCATCTGATATATCTTGAAATATAAAAGATATTTTTTGAGATTTTCTTGCCCCTTATGAACATAATCCTCATACTACACATAAAAATTAATTTATTTAATTCAATATATAGAATGTTTGATATATTAACTTATGATTTTTTCCAATATGCACTAATTTGAGGTTTATTAGTCTCAATTATAGCATCATTTTTTTGAGTTTTTATAGTAATGAGAAAAGAAGCAAATATAACACATTCTATAGCAAATATAATATTTCTTTGAGTTTCAGTTTCTATATTTATAAGTTCTAATTATTATTTGTTTGCATTTTTATTTGCTATAATTGCAAGTTTTTTAATTTTTTATGTAGAAAAGACTAACTTTATAACTAAAGAATCTACAAAAGAGATTATATCACAATTTTGAATAGCTTGATGAATTTTTATACTTTCTTTTCTTGAATATCTTCAGGTTGATATAAATACATTTTTATTTTGAAATATACTTTTTATTAATTTAGTTGACTTGATATTGTTAGTTCTTCTTTGTTTATTTACTTGTGCTATTTTTTATTTTTTTCACAAAAACTTTCTTTCTATAATAATAAGTAAAGATATTGCAATATCAAGTTGATTGAAAATTGATTATTATAATATAATATTTTTGTTTTCTTTATCTATATTTATATGATTAAGTATAAAAATTTTTTGAATCCTTCTTATATGAGCTTTCTTGATAATACCTCCTAATATATCTAAGGTATTATCTAAAAGTTTAAAGCAAGTATTTATGCTTTCTATTTTAATATCTATATTTTCTGTTATTATATGACTTTGGTCTTCTTATGCTATTTGAACATCAACATGATCAACAATAGTTCTTATTCTTATTTTAATATTCATTATTTCATTGCTTTATAAAAAATATTTAATATAGCTTGTTTTTAAAGCTATATTATGTATTATAAGTTTTAATTTAAATTCTATTTGATTTTATGAAGATATTTGATATATTTGTCATTACATATTTTAGTTTTTAATGTTTATATATTATGTGAAATTATTATTTTGATATTCCTTTAACAGATAAAAAAGACTTTTCTGAGATCAATGCAGTAGTTGAGATACCAAAGGGTAGTTATGTAAAGTATGAGTTTGATTATAAAACTTGAGCTATGTGGGTTGATAGAGTAGGTAAAACACCTATACCTTACAATTTTAACTATGGTGACTTACCACAAACTTGGAATGAATGAGACAATGATCCTTTAGATGTGCTTATATTAAGTTCTCAATCTTTAGTAACTTGAACTATAGTTCCTTTAAGAGTGGTTTGAGGTTTGAAAATGATAGATTCTTGAGAAGATGATTATAAAGTAGTTGCTGTTGCAGATGATAAATATTATGATCATGTAGAAAATATAGATGATCTAAGTGAAAAAGAAAAAGAAGATATAGCATACTTTATGAAACATTACAAAGACTTACACAATAAAACTGTTGAACTTAATGGTTGGGATACAAAAGAAAAAGCACAAGATATACTTAAAAAATGTCATGAAGATTATAAGAAAAAGTTTAATAAATAATAAAAAAAACTCAATGATACCAAGGTGATTATCCTTAATTGTTCATTGAGTTTTTTTAAAGTTAAATTATATATAATTACATATAAAACATTAATCATGGAAACATACTTTGTATTATTATTCATAATATAAAAGATAAAACAAAATTTATTATTATAAATAAAAGTATATTTGCAATTAATATTCTAATTATTAGTCAAATAATTTTTTTATTTGTTTCATCTATCTTTTTTTGTAATATAAAATAAATAAAAATTCATATAATTATATTTTGTATTAATAAATTAACCAAAAATCAATCCATATTTAATATATTGTTAATTATTCATAATAATATAATAACTATTATATATGCTAGAAATCATATTAATATAGCATCTTTAAAAGATACATTTAATAATTTTGAATTATTCATAGTAGTTCTATATGAAATTCAAAGGGAAATTATTCATGCAATAAAAATTGCTAAATAACTTATTAAATTAATAATAATCATTTCATCCATTTTTTCTTTTTAAAATATAAAATAGTAACCATTTTTTACTAATTTCTTTATTAAATACAAGTTTATATTTTAAATCATTGCTTTATAAAATTTTCCATAGTAAGCATTAAAGGTTGAGGTAAATTATCCCAACTAAACCATTCCCATTTTTCACATTTATGTGGTTCCATATTTTTTAATTCTCAACTATCAACTTCTCATCTTACAAATATAGTAACATAATGTTTTTTTTCTTCTTTATATATATCATTTGTTATGGTAAGAAAAGATATATTTTTTAGTTTTAAATTTGTTTCTTCTAGAGCTTCTCTTATAGCACATTGTTCAAAACTTTCCATAAATTCTAAATGTCCTCATGGGAATGCCCAAGTTCAACCTTCATGTATGTTTTTTCTTTTTCATAAAAGAACTTTATTATTTTTTACTATCATAACTCAAACTCATACTTTTGTTTGATTCATTTTAATGTCTAACTATATAAAATAATAGTCTTTTTTTACTAATTTCATTCTAAAATACAATATTATTATTTGAAAAAAGCTAATATATGTATATAAAATAAAAAGTTTAAAATTAAATTCAAAAATATGCTTTCACAAGAAGTTAAAAAATGGTTAAAAGATAATCCTAATGGAGTAGTTTTTATAGTATGACCAACTGCTAGTTGAAAGACAAAATTAAGTTTAGATCTTATAAATGAGTGAATAGATGCTGAAGTTATATCTGCTGATTCAAGACAGATTTTTAAGTATATGGATATATGAACAGATAAAGTTTCTAAACAAATACAAGAAAAGATACCTCATCACCTTATAGATATTTGCAAGCCAGATGAATTTTTTACAGCTTGAGATTGGAAAAAGGAGGCTTTAAAAAAAATAGAAGATATACAACAAAGATGAAAAGTTCCTTTTATAGTATGATGAACATGACTTTATACTGATACTTTATATAAAAACTATTCTTTACCAAAAGCAGAGCCAGACTTTACTTTTAGAGAAAAACTCTATAAACAAGAAGAAGAAAATCCTTGAATATTACATAAAAAACTTCAAAAAATAGATCCTGAAAGTGCAAAGGTATTGCATCCCAATAGTATAAGATATATTATAAGAGCACTTGAAATATATGAAAAAACTTGAAAACCTAAAAGTAAAGTTTGTTATGAACAAAAAGTTCCATTTCCAATTTTTATGATAATAAAGTATGTAGAAAAAGATATTGCAAATCCTAAGATAAACAAAAGAATCAAAGAAATGTTTGAAGAAGGTTTGGTTGAAGAAGTAGAATGATTGTTAAAAATGGGTTATAATCAAAATAATCAATGAATGCAAAGTATATGATATAAAGAAATAATTCCATATATAAATGGAGAGTATGACAAGGAAAAAGCAATAGAAAAATTAAAGATAAATACTCATCGTTATGCTAAAAAACAAAGGTCTTTTTTTAGAAGATATATTCAAGATATAAGAGCAAACCCTAAAGAAAATGTAATTTATAAACTTATAGAATAAAATATTGTTTTTAAAGCTATATTATGTATTATAAGTTTTAATTTAAAAGATAATTTTTTATGATGGAACTTAATATTTTTAATACTTTATGAAGGGAAAAACAAGTTTTTGAACCTATAGATAAAAAGCAAGTGGGTATATATTCTTGTGGGCCTACTGTATATTGAAAACCACATATATGAAATATGAGATCTTATATATTTGCAAATTTACTTAAAAATGTAATAGAAAATATACTTTGATATAAAGTAAAACATGTTGTAAATATAACTGATGTAGGGCACTTAACAGATGATTGAGATAACTGAGAAGACAAGCTTGAAAAAACTTCTAAAAAAGAATGAAAAACAGCTTTTGATATTGCAAAAGAATATGAACTTATCTTTCATAATTATTTAAAGATGTTGCATTTGGATTTTGATCTTTTTCCTAAAGCTACTGAACATATAAAAGAACAGATAGATATGATTAAGGTTTTGGAAAAAAAATGATATACTTATAAAATAGAAGATGATGGTATATATATGGATACTTCAAAAGTAGAAGATTATTGAAAATTATTACCAGAAGGTCATATAGAATGACTTCAAGCTTGTGCAAGAGTAGAGAATAACCAAAAGAAAAATAAAACTGATTTTGCACTTTGGAAGTTTTCTCCTTCTAATGAAAAAAGACAGATGGAATGGGATAGTCCTTGGTGAGTTTGATTTCCTTGATGGCATCTTGAATGTTCAACTATGAGTGTAAAGTATCTTTGAAAACACTTTGATATACATACTTGAGGTATAGATCATATACCAGTTCATCATACAGATGAGATAGCACAAACTGAATGTTGTTATGATGATAAATGGGTTAATTATTGGTTACATAATGAATTTTTGAACTTGAAAAATGATAAGATGTCAAAGTCTAAGTGAAATGTAATAACACTAGATACTATCAAAGAAAAATGAATTGATCCTTTAAAATTTAAATATTTTATATACCTTGCACATTATAGAAATATACAGGATTTTTCATTTGAAGACTTGGAAGCTGTTTGAAAACATTATGATAAGATAGTTGAAAAACTAAAAAACTATGATTTAGACGATGTAAAAGAACCTACAAAAAAAGATTTAGAAGATAGTGAACTTATAAACTACTTACTTGATGATTTAGATACTGTAAAGCTTCTTGCTTGAATAAATAAAAAACTTTCTTGAGAGCTTAAAGAGAAAGATTTGAGTTTATTAAAATTTATAGATGAAAAGATATTAAAACTTGACCTGTTTAAAA
>JASMTN010000021.1:0-67579 GCA_041694255.1 Candidatus Altimarinota bacterium | reverse complement strand
GGGGTTAAGGAGAAAAGTGATGACTAGGGTGAAGTCGTAACAAGGTATCTCTACGAGAACGTGGAGATGGATCACTGATCTAGAAGTGCTTATAATAACAAACAAATATTCTTAATATATAACCTTTTACCTTCTATATCTATTAGACTGTAAAATAAAAAAAACAAGCTTTGTAAAGCTTGTTTTTTTATTTTAAAGATATATTATATATAATATGTCAATATTATTATTTTACTTTTTTATTTAAAAGCATATAATAAAAGTCACTTTCTATATATTAAGTTTATTAAATGATAAAAAAAATTGAAATACTTGCAGAAAAGATTGTTGATTATTTTGATAATAAGCCTAAAAAAAAACAAGATATACCTAAAAAAACTAATAATAATATAACAGAAGAAACTTTAGAAAAAGTTTATTATAAGATAATACCTTATCATAAAAATGATTTTGATTCTAAAGTTTTTTTGAAATTCTTGAATAATTTTTCTTCATATTCTCAAAGAATAAATTTTTATCTAGCTTGAAATAATACTTATTGAGAGATTATAATATCTTTTCCTGAAAATTTAGATGATAAATTTAAAAATAATTTTTATAATCATTTTCCTTCTTCAAAATTAGAAAAAGTAGATTTTAAAGAACCTAAATTGGATAAGTTTATACATTCTGTATGAGATGATTATGTTCAACTTTCAAAAGCTTGAGAAAAGAATTTTTTTGATGAAACATTTTTTTTGTTTAAAGATATTCCATCATCTTCAAAAGCTGTTATAAGGTACTCTCTTGTTATAAACTCTACTTGAGATACACAGGATGAATATGAAAGTTTATTTGAACTTATATGGAAATGATTAAAACTTTTTATATATGGTATATATTATTTTTTCTATAGAGTATTTGTTTGAGAAAAACCTAAATTACAAACTGTAAGTAGAAGACAAAAGGTAGAAACTTGAATTAAATGAACTGCTATAAGTATATGAGTTTGATGACATGAAAGTATTAAAACTTTTTATAATTATATAAATTCTAAGACTAATTTTGATCTTTACATGAAAGATGAGGAGATTTTTTCTAGCACTAAACTTAGTTATTTTTCAAAAATGTTTTATGTGCCAACAAGTAGTATAAGCTGACTTTGATATATAAACTATAAAAGACTTTCTCCTCCTTCAAATCTTCCTACAAAAGATGATGATATAACTGCTATATGATATGCTGATTGGGCTGATGATAAACAAATTGTATGAATCAAACAAGAAGATAAGGCAAGACATGTATATGTTGTTTGAAAAACATGAGTATGAAAATCTACACTTTTATCAAATATGGCACTTTCTGACCTTGAAAGAGGTAGAGGACTTGCTCTTATAGATCCTCATGGTGATTTGGTAGAAAATATAATGCAAATAGTTCCAGAAGAAAGAAAGGATGATGTTGTTATCTTTGATGTTTCAGATACTAAGAATATACCATGATTTAATGTTTTTGAAAGGAAAGATGATGATAATATAGATTTGTCTGTAAGTACGATACTTTCAATTTTTAAAAAACTTTATGGTAATAGTTGGGGTCCAAGGTTAGAATATATACTTAGAAATGTTTTACTAACTTTATCTGAGTATGAGGATGCAAATTTTTTACATATTATGAGAATATTAACAGATAAAAAGTTTAGAAAAAAAGTATTAACACATGTTCAAGACCCTGTTATAAAAGACTTTTGGGAAAAAGAGTTTGCAAAACGGTCTGAAAGGTTTTCTTCAGAGGCTACAAGTCCTATAATGAATAAAGTAGGACAATTTGTTTCTTCTTCTATAATAAGAAATATTTTCTGACAACAAAATTCTACAATATCTATAAAAGATATAATGCAAGAGAATAAAATATTGTTAGTAAATCTATCAAAATGACTTATATGAGAGGATAATTCTGCTATGATATGATCATTTATAGTTTCATGAATACAGCTTGAGACTATGAAAAGGGCAAATATACCTATGAAAGAAAGGAAAAACTTTACATTGTATATAGATGAGTTTCAAAATTTTGTAACTGATAGTTTTTCTACTATATTATCAGAAGCAAGAAAATATAATCTTTCACTTGTAGTTGCCAATCAGTACATAAGTCAGATAGATACAAAAGTACAAAGTTCTATATTTTGAAATGTATGAAATATAATATGTTTTAATAGTTGAAATGATGATGCAAAAGTACTTTCTAATCAGTTTAAAAATCAAGTTACTGTAAATGACATATTATCTATCCCTAAGTTTAAGGCTTATTCAAAGATAATGATAGATGGTACTTCTACTGATGTTTTTTGATTGAAAACCAATACCATAGATGAAAGTAAAGTTAAAGATATAGAGTTTGTTAAGAACTTAAAACAACTGTCTAATAAAAAATATACTAAACCTAAACAAGATGTTGTTGAACAAATACAATGAATGATAGATCAATCTCAACTTTCATGAAATGAAGAAGATATTCAAAAAGAAAAGACTAAAAAAGCTCCTAATAAACAAAATCAAACAGAATATAAACCACCCATAAAACCTAAAAAAAATATAACTAATGATAATTCTGTATGAGATATATTTGAATGAAAAGTTAAATTAAAATTTAATTATGGTTTATTTGTAGATGCTGGATGATATGAATGACTTTTACATAAGAAAAATATAAATCTACCTGAAGGTATATCTTGGAAAGATTATTTTTCAATAGGTGATAGTATAAGGGTTAAGATGTTAGAGCTTAAAGAAGTTGATTGACAGAAAAAGGCTGTATGGGAGTATGTGTAATTGGTTTTACTTGAATTGTCAATTAAAATAGCTAAAAGATATTAAATCTATTTTTATATTACACTTTATGGTTAAATAATTTTTAGTTATATATTTTCTTTATAAAATTATGTATAAAATACTTTTTGTATCAGCATTGTCTTGAGAACTTAAACCTATAAAAGAAAGGGTTAAAAAATTAAACATACCAAACTTAAAAATAGATTTTTTCTCAACTTGAATGTGAAATTATAATATGATATTAAATCTAACTAAATATCTTTCATCTAAAGATTATGATTTTATAGTAAATATATGATCTTGCTGACATAAGAATTTAGATAAAACTATATATCAAATTGCAAGGATATTAAACTCTTCCAATGATAAAGAATTACTTGTTCCTATAAATTTTAAAGTTTCAAATCTAATAGACTGTTATTGTTTTGAAAAACCTGTAAGTAAATTTGATATAAAAGATAGTATTGTAGACATGGAAAGTTATGGTTTTGAAATGGTTGCTGATAGTTTTCAATTACCAAGACTTATACTTAAAACACCTGTTGATAATATATGAGAAAAGTTTGATAAAAATATTTTTTTAGATAATTTAGATAAAATAGACTTTAAAAATATATTAGAATCAATAAAATCATATCTTAAAACAATCCCTCAAAAAGATAATTTAGATAATTATATAGATTATTTTGGATTTAGTTTCTCACAAAAACAAATATTTAAAAAATTATATAATAAGTATATTGCTTTGATATGAGATGATTTTGAATCTTTTTTTCAGGAAAATAAACAGCTTTGAAGGAAAGAGTTTTTGAAAAAATTAGAAGATATTTAATTTAATAATAATAAGTATATGAAAATTTGAATATTTACATCTTGATTAGAAAACCTTTCTTTTTTAAATACTTTAAAACAATACAACCATAATATCATAGTTTATATGAATCAAGATGCCTGGCCTTTGGACGATAAAAGTATAGATTTTCAAGAAAAATATATCAAACAGGCTATAGACATTTTACTTGAAAAAAAAGTAGATAAGATAATATTGCCTCCTATGTGGGAATTAAAATATAAAAATGAAAATTTTATACTTCCTATATATCAAAATATAATAAAACAAAGCTTAAAATATTCTTTAGTTTGAAAGATATGACTTTTAGGTAATGATCTTGATATGGAATATGTTCAAAACTATATAGAACAATTAGATTATACACCAACTAAAAGACAAAAAAATATTAAACATTTTAAATGATTTTCAATATATAAAAAAAATATATGAGTTTGGAAATATAATATAATAGCTTTAAGTAAAAGAGATTGGATGATAAGAAAACTTATAAAAACAGACCTTAATAGATTATTAAGTTTCAATATCGATACTATAATACCTACAAGCTATGATGCTTATCATTTTGAAAATATAATAAACCAAAAAATAAAAAATATAAGATTTCAAAAAGTTTTAAATTGGGATTTTTTAGATGAATTATTATGAGGTAAGGATAATAAATATACTATAGAGTTTGTTTGACATTGAAATACTAACTTATTTTTAAAAGAAAAAAGATGGAGTATATTGTTAAAATAATAAATATATAAAAACTATAAAAAGTACTTGAAATTTATTTTCATATTATTATATTATAGATCACTTTTGTAAAAGTAAAAAGTATAGTAATATTGTATTATGCCGAAGTAGCTCAGTGGTAGAGCAGAGGCCTGAAAAGCCTTGTGCCGGCAGTTCGATCCTGCCCTTCGGCACCATTTTATATTTACGGGGTGTAGCTCAGATGGCTAGAGTGTCTGGTTTGGGACCAGAAGGTCGCGAGTTCGAGTCCCGCCACCCCGATATGTTTGGTTTAGGGCATGTGGCTTAGCTGGTTAAAGCACACGACTGATAATCGTGAGATCGATGGTTCGAGTCCATCCATGCCCACCATTAGATGGCTTAAAGTTGTGTGTAAATATTTTATAAAATATTTACGTAACTATATATATTTACGTAACATTTATTTATTAATTAAAAGATTATTATGGCTGAAATGAAACCGCACGTTAATATTGGTACATTAGGGCATGTGGATCATGGTAAAACTACTACTACATCTGCTATTGTACAAGTATTAGCTACAAAATGACTTGCAAAAGGTATGGAGTTTTGAGATATTGATAAAGCTCCAGAAGAGAAAGAGAGAGGTATTACAATTAATACAGCTCATGTTGAGTATGAAACAGAAAATAGACATTATGCTCATATTGACTGTCCTTGACATGCTGATTATATTAAAAACATGATTGTTGGTGCTGCTCAAATGGATGGTGCTATCTTAGTTTTGGCTGCTCCAGATGGACCTATGGCTCAAACAAGAGAACATATATTGTTAGCTAAACAAGTTAATGTGCCATATATAGTTGTTTTCTTAAACAAATGTGATATGGTTGATGATGAGGAAGAAATAGAGCTTGTTGAGGAAGAGGTTAGAGATCTTTTATCTAAATATGGATATCCTGGTGATGATGTTCCTGTAATACAAGGTTCTGCTCTTAAAGCTATGGAAAATCCTACTGATGAGTCTTGAGATGCTAAATGTATATGGGATCTTATGGCTGCAGTTGATGAAAAGATACCTTCTCCAGATAGAGATATGGATAAGGACTTTATTATGCCTATAGAAGATGTATTCTCAATTAAAGGTAGAGGTACTGTTGCTACAGGTAGAATAGAAAGAGGTGTTGTTAAAGTTGGTGATGAGATGGAAATAGTTGGTCTTGGTAAAGATGCTAAAAAGACTGCTATAACATGAGTTGAAATGTTTCATAAACAACATGAAAGTGCTGAAGCTGGTATGAATGTTGGTTTATTGTTAAGAGGTATTGATAGAGATGAAATAGAAAGAGGTCAAGTTATAGCTAAGCCTGGTACAGCTTCTCCTCATAATAAATTTGAAGCTGAGGTTTATGTTCTTAAGAAAGAGGAATGAGGTAGACATACACCATTCATGACATGATATAAGCCACAATTCTTCTTCAGAACTACTGATGTGACTGGTACAGTAACATTACCAGAAGGTACAGAAATGATTATGCCTGGTGATAATGCAAAAATAAATGTTGAATTGCTATATCCAGTAGCTATGGAAGAAGGTTTAAGATTTGCTATTAGAGAATGAGGTAGAACAGTTGGTGCTGGTGTAGTTACAAAAGTTAATGAATAATATTAAAGCTATAAGTCTCTTACCATTGTAAGGGGCTTATTGTCTTTAATAAATATTTAATTTAATAAGGAAAAATTTAATGGCTAATAAAGATAATAATAAGCCTGCTATGAGAATAAAGTTCAGGTCATATGAACTAAGAATGTTGGATGCTACTGTTTCAAAGGTAATGGCAGTTTTGATAAAGTCATGAGCAAAAATTAAATGACCTATACCATTGCCTAAAAAAAAGAAAGGTTATACAGTTTTGAAAGCTCCTTTTGTTTATAAAGATGCTAGAGAACAATTTGAAAGGATAACTTATTCTAGACTTGTTGATATAGAGGAGTTATGAGAAAAGACTGTTGAATATTTGAATAATATTCAAATACCTGTTGGAGTTATGATAGATCTTCCAAAATAGAGTTTAGATAGATAATATAAAAAATATGATGAATTGAGGTTTCTTATGTTTAAAGCAAGAAATGACACAAATGCTTTTAGATGACAAGATGGAGGCAGTTACATTATTAAAATTCTTAGATGATCAAGAAGTTGTTAGAATAAAAACTCAAGAAAATGATGGTTATAATGCTGTTGTTGTATGAGCAGTTAAAAAAGAAAAAAAATGAAAAACAACTTATAAGTATGTTAGGGAGTTTAAAGTTGAAAATGTAGATGAATATAAAGTATGAGATAAGGTTTCTATGAATGATGATATAGATAATATTACTGTTAAGTCTACAACAAAATGAAAAGGTTTTCAATGAGTTATGAAAAGATTTTGATTTGGTTGATGAAGAGCAACTCATGGTAGTAAATTCCATAGAGGTCCTTGAAGTATAGGTAATATGAAACCAAATAGAGTAAATAAAAATCATCCACTACCTTGACATATGTGACACAGAAATGTAACTGTAAAAAATATAAATGTAGTTGCAACTCATTCACTGCCTGATGGTGATAATGTGTTGGTTGTAAAATGATCTATTCCATGATCAAGAAATTCTTTATTAAGAATATATAAGTAAATAAATTTATAATTAAAATAACTTTCAATGACTTATTCTGTAAAAGTATATGATGTTAAATGAAAAGAGTTAGAAGAAGTTCAATTGAATCAAAATATATTTTCTGATGAAAATATAAATACTTCATTGATGCATGAATTTGTTGTTATGCAACTTTCTAATTCTAGAAAAAATATAGCAAAAACTAAAGCTAGATGAGAAATTACTTCATCAGGTAGAAAGTTATATAGACAAAAAGGTACAGGTAATGCCAGAGTTGGTGATGCTGCTTCATGAATAAGAAGGTGAGGTTGAGTTATATTTTGACCAACTTGAAATGAAAACTATATAAAAAATATGCCAAAAAAACAAAGAAGAAAAGCTTTATTTTCTGCTTTATCTGTTAGAGTTAAAGATGAAGATTCTTTAGTATTGAATAGTTATGATTTTACAGATATCAAAACTAAAAATGCTAACAATGTTCTATCTAACCTTAAGCTAACAGGAGAAAAAGTATTATTAGTTATACCATGAAAAAATGATATGGTTACTAGATCTTTTAGAAATATTCCTGGTGTTAAAGTTGTAAGTGCTGCTTATGTAAATCCTTTCGATTTACTATCTTACAAAAAGGTTGTTTTTATGAAAGATAGTTTACAAAAAATAGAAGACACTTTTTTAAGTAAATAACAAAGAAAATATGCAAACATCATTGTATAAACAAAAGTTGAAAAGAAGAGGGCAAAAAGTTTTGGAAACAAAAAAAATATGACAATTTGCTCCTACTGATATTATATTAGGTTTTATAAAAACTGAAAAAACTGATAATCAAGTTAAGATAGTATCTAAAGTTAAAACTCCTGTATTGGATAAAAATGGTAATAAAGAAAAGGAAAATTATACTGTAACTTTTAAATCAGGTAATACTTTGGATAAAAAAAGAGTGAAGGTGAAAGAAGACGTAAAAGAAACTTCAAAGATAACTTTCAAAGTAATGAAATGAGCAAATAAAAACGATGTTAAGGAGGCTTTAAAAACATTATATAAAATAGATGTTGAGAAAATAAATATCATTAAAACTCCTTATAAGAATAGACAAAGAAGATGATTAGTAAGAAGAGCTTATGTAAAGGCTGTTGTTACTTTAAAGGAAGGTCAAAAAATGCCTTCATTAGATAAAGTTGCTTAATTTTATTTTTATGAGCTATGATAGATGTGAATAAAATTGTATAAACCTTATACTCCTTCAAGAAGGTTTTTAACATGATATACATTTGATGAGATAACAAAAACAGAACCTGAAAAATCATTAACTAAATTTATAGGTTCTACAGGTGGTAGAAATCATCATGGTAGGATTACTTCTAGATCAAGATGAGGTGGTCATAAAAGATTGTATAGAATTGTTGATTTTAGAAGGTATGATAAAATATGAGTTCCTTGAAAGGTTGCTAGTGTAGAGTATGATCCATACAGAACTGCTAGGATTAGCCTTATTAATTACAAAGATTGAGAAAAAAGGTATGTAATAGCTTGGAAGTGAGTTAGAGTTGGTGATATGATAGAAACTTGAGAAAAAGCTCCATTAGAGAATGGTTGTACTAAACAATTAAAAGATATTCCTCAAGGTTTTACTATATATGCACTTGAAGTAACTCCAAATACAAAGGCTAAATTACTTAGATCTGCATGAGTTTTTGGGACTATAACAGGTAAAGATGAGGCTAAAAAGCTTGTTTTTGTTAAAATGCCTTCTGGTGAAATTAGAAAGTATCATGATACTTGTTGGGCAACTATCTGACAAGTTAGTAATGAGGAAAGAAAAAATATTGTTATAGGTAAAGCTGGTAGACAAAGATGGAAAGGTAGAAAACCACATGTTCTTGGTATAAATATGAATCCAGTAGATCATCCTCATGGTGGTTGAGAAGCTCATACTTCTATAGGTATGAAAACACCAAAAAACTTTGTTGGTAAGCCTGTTCCTTACGGTAAAAAAACAAGAAAGAAAAATAAGTGGTCAGATAAGTTTATTGTTCAAGGTAGAAAGAGAAAATTATATCCTCAAAATAATAAATAGTTTTAAAACTTAAATGAATATAAATGGCTAGATCATTGAAGAAATGATTTTATGTAAATCCAAAGATTCTAAAAAAGGTTGAAAAAATGGAAGAGTCTTGAAATAAGAAGCCTATTAAGGTTTGGGATAGATCTTGTACTATAATTCCTGAAATGGTTGGTTATACATTTGCAGTACATAACTGAAAAGAATTTGTTTCAGTTTATGTAAATGATGATATGATTGGTTATAAGCTTTGAGAATTTGCAGGTACAAAGGTATTTAGGTGACATCCGTTTTAATAAATCTTTATAAAAGAAAGGAGTAACCGGATAAATCCGACTTCTTTGCCTCATGTGAGGAGTTTTTAAATTATTATTAGTTAAATAATGGCTAAAAAGTTTGTGGAAAGAAAAAAATTAATGAAAAATAATTCTTTGGCCTCAGGACTTGAAGAAAGTAAATCATTTAGTATAACTTCTAGAACTTCAAAAAAGTCTTATGCTGATACATCTGTTAAAAAACTTTCTGTTGTTACAAAAGTTATAAGAGGTAAAAATGCACAAGAGGCTTTAACTATATTAGATAACTTACCTCAAAAAGCAGCTAAAATATTATATAAACATGTAAAATCTGCTTTATATAATGCAAAAAATAATGCTTCTTTGTCTGTGGATAATCTTTATATAGAAAGAATAGATTTGTGAAGATGAATGAAAATCAAAAGAATGAGATTTGCGTCAAGGTCTAGAGTACACTGATATGAAAAGTATAGATCTTTCATTAGAGTGGTTTTAAATTCTAATTAATATGTATGTGACAAAAGGTTGACCCAAGAGGGTTTAGAACTGGTATTGTTAGATGATGGGTAAGTGAATATTTCGCTCCTACAAAAAAACTTTCAGCAGAATATATGGTTCAAGATTTGAAAGTAAGAAATTTTGTTGAAGATTTTTATAAGCATTCTGGGATAGCAAAAGTTGTTTTTAGAAAATGAATTAGTGGTGAAAAAACAAAAAATGATGTTTTGATATTTACTGCTAAACCTGGAATAGTTCTTTGAAAAGAATGAGCAAGATTAGAACAATTTAAAAAGTCTTTAAAGAAACAATTTTGAGAAGATTTCGAAGTTATTATTAAAGAGGTTTGACTTCCAGAAATGTCTGCAAAAATAATGGCTGATCATGTAGCTTCTCAACTTGAAAAAAGAATGCCCTATAGAAGAGTTATAAAATGAACTATAGAAAAAGTTATGGGGAAATGAGCTAAGTGAATTAAGGTAAATATAGCTGGTAGACTAAATGGTGCTGAAATGGCTAGATCTGAAACTTTCAAAGAATGAAGAATACCTCTTCAAACTTTAAGAGCAGATGTAGATTATCATTATGTTCCATCTGTAACTAAGTATGGTATACTTGGTGTTAAGGTATGGATATATAAATGAGATATAGAAGAAAATATTAAAAAATCTTCTACAAAAAAATCTTCAAGAAAACCTAGAGTAAAGAAATAATTATCTTTTATGGTAGCTTGTTTAAAATAGGGTATTTGCTCTATTTATATTTAGAAATTAACTTTTATGTATAATGTTGTTAATGCCAAAGAGGTGGAAACACAGAAAGCAATTTAGATGAAGAATCCAATGAAAAGCTAAAGGTAATACATATGTTGCTTTTGGTGAATATGGTATCAAAGCTTTAACAAACTGATATGTAACTTCTAGACAAATAGAGGCTGCAAGAAAGGTTTTAGTTAGATATAATAGAAAAGTTGGTAAGATTTGGACTAGAGTGTTTCCTGATATTCCTTACACAAAATTATGATTAGAAATGCCTATGGGTAAAGGTAAAGGTTGAGTAGACCATTATGTAGAGAGAGTTAAAAGATGAACTGTTTTAATGGAAATATCTTGAGTGTCAGAAAAAGTAGCAAATGAAGCTATTAGACAAGCAGGATATAAGTTTGGTATACAAACTAAGGCAGTTTCAAAACACGAAATTAATTAGTTTAATGTTTTATAATTAAATATTTTATCTATGAGTGATAAAAAAATACTTATGAAAGATATAGAAAGTCTTTCTATAAAAGATATTGTAAGTAAAAGAACAGAATTGAGGAAAAAACTTTTCACTCTAAAAATGCAAAATCAAGCTTGATCTTTAAAGCAAACTCATCTTCTTAAACTTACAAGAAGAAATATAGCTAGAGTAAATACAGCTTTATCAATTAAGACTAAAGAACAAAAATGACAATAATTGCTGGTAAAAATATAAAAGAGCTAGTTGGTGAGGTAGTTAGTACTAAAATGGATAAAACACTAGCTGTTAAGGTTGATACTGTTAAAGTACATCCTTTATATAATAAAAGATATGTTAGAAGTAAAAAGTATTATGCACATATAGATGATAATGCTTCTATATCAGAATGAGATACTGTTAAAATAAGAGCACATAGACCTATGAGTAAAATGAAAAGATGGTCTTATGTTGAAACTCTTAAAAAGGTTAAAAGCTAATTTAGTTTGTAATATTTTTAAATGATTCAAAATGAAAGTCTAGTAACTATAATAGACAATACTGGTGCATTAAAGTGAAAGGTTATTAGAGTGCTTAAAGGGTCTTTGGGTAAAAGTGCAACTATATGAGATAGGGTTGTATTGGCAATTAAGCAAGCTAAACCAAATGGTTCTGTTTCATCTTGAGATGTTGTTAAATGAGTTGTTGTAAGATCTAAAAAAGAAATTAGAAGAAAGGATGGTTCTTTTGTTAGATTTCAAGACAATGCTGTAGTTATTCTTAAGGATGATTCTGCACCTATGTGAAAAAGAATATTTTGACCTATTGCTAAAGAGGTTAAAGAAAAATGATATCCTCAAATTGCAAAATTAGCAGAAGAAGTTATATAGGATAACTGTGTATTAATTACATGGTTCCTTAGAAAGTGAAATTTTCACTGAAAGTGTTAATTTATTTAACTAAGTTGCTTATATATAATGAAAAAATTAAAAAAGTGAGATCCTATAATAGTTGTAGCTTGATCTCATAAATGAACAAAATCTACTATAAATAAAGTAGAAGGTGATAGAGTTTATTTACATGATGTAAATAAAGTAAAGAAGGCAGTTAAATGACAATGATTTGTTGAAAAAGAAGCTAGTATACATATAAGTAATATAGCTTACTATGATAACAAAGAAGAAAAGGCTGTTAAAATTGGTATACAAATAGATGAAAAAACATGAAAAAAAGTTAGATACAATAAAAAAACATGAAATGTTTTAAGTGAAGTTTCTAAAAAAGCTTAGTTATTGTATTTTAAGAATTTTTAAACTTTAAGTTATTTAAATGGCAAGTTTATATAATATCTTTAAAGATAAAACTGTACATGAATTAAAGGACAAACTTGGTAAAAAAAACTTACATCAAGTTCCTTCAGTTGATAAAGTTGTTGTTGCTATGTGAGTTGGTAATTTATCAACAAAAAAATGAGTAAAAGACTTCTCTGACTTAGAAGCAAATTTAACAAAAATCACATGACAGAAGCCTGTTGTGATAAATGCTAAAAAGTCTGTTTCTAATTTTAAACTTAGAGAAGGTATGCCTGTTATGTTAAAGGTAACTTTAAGAAGAGAAAAGGCATATGATATGCTGGAAAGATTGAATGCATATGTTTTTGAAAGAGTTAGAGATTTTAAAGGAATATCTGAAAGAAAAATTGACAATCAAGGTAATATAAGTTTTGGTTTTAAAGATCAAACTGTTTTTGCTGAATTATCTCAAGATGAAATAAAAATGTCTCAAGGTATCCAAGTAACTATTTCTACAACATCTGACTCAAAAGAAGATACAAAGGTATTGTTAGAGTCATTAGGTTTTTTATTCACTAATAACTAAGTATGGCTAGAAAAGCATTGGTTGTAAAACAAGAAAAGCTAGACAACTTAAGAAAAAAATATAATGAAGCATTGGAATGAAAAAAGAACTTAAGTTGGGAAGAAAGATATAAACTTTACAAAAAATATAAAGGTAAAACAAGGTATTATAATAGATGTAAAGTTTGTGGTAGAGTACATTCTTACAATAGAGAACTAGGTTTATGTAGAGTTTGTATAAGAATGTATGGTAGAGAAGGTAAGTTAATGTGAATTAGAAAGTCTTCTTGGTAATTTTTATACTTTTAAATCAATATTTATGAGTAATTTTGTAAATGCACCATTGCATGATATGTTGATAAAAATCAAAAATGCATATATGGCGAGAAAAACAAATGTTTGAAATGTTCAATATTCTAAGTTTAAAAATAATATCCTTGAGATATTGAAAAAAAATGGTTTCATAAAAGACTATGAGCTTATTAAAGATTGAAACAAACAGTTCTTATCAATTACTATAAAGGAAGTTACAAATCCTATACAGGATGTTCCTGTTGTTAAGTTTCACTCAAAACCATCTAGAAAGATATATACATCTTATAAAGATATACATAATGTTGCTGGTGGTTTAGGTATCGGTGTTATATCTACAAATAAATGAGTTATGACTACACAACAAGCAAGAAAAGAAAAAGTATGATGAGAATTGATGTTCGAAATATACTAATTTATGTAATGATACTCTTGTATTATGATATAAATTAATTAGATTTAGTATTGTTTTGTTGAATAGATAATTAAAAGTTTATATTTTTACTTTATATTGCTTTTAGTTTAATCTGTTTAATAATAACTGAACAATCTAAGATAATATCTGAAAATCAGTTTAAAATGTAAAAATAATAATAATGTCTAGAATTTGAAAAGATCCTATTGTAATACCAAATAGTGTTGATATTAAAATAGAAAACAATACAGTACTTGTTAAATGAAAAAAGTGAGAAATGTCTTATACTTATCCTAACTGAGTAAAAGTTATGGAGGAAGAAGGTAAAATAATTGTTAGTATAGAATCTGATAAATATAAAAATTATTGGGGACTTGTTAGAACACTTATATCAAATATGATAGAATGACTTACTAATGGATTTAAAAAAGAATTACTTGTTATATGAGTTTGATATAATGCTAAAATACAAGGTAATAAATTAGTGTTGTCATTAGGTTTATCTCACCCTGTTGAATATGAAGCTCCTAAATGAATAGAAATATCAGTTGACAAATGACCTAAATGAGCTCCTTTAATAAAAATTGAAGGTTATGACAAACAAAAGGTATGAGAAGTTGCTGCTATAATAAGATGATTTAGAAAACCAGAACCATATAAAGGTAAAGGTATTAGATATGTTGGTGAGTATATTAAAATTAAAGAATGAAAAACAGCAGGTAAATAAACTTAATTAAGATAATTTAATTTATATATAAACAATCATGAAAAAGTTAACTAATAAAGTAAAAGTTAAAAACTTGAAACATCAAAAAAGGTCAAATAGAGTAAAAGCTAAAATATCTGCAAATACTAAAAGACCTAGATTAGCAATATATAGAAGTAATACATATATATATGCTCAAATTATTGATGATAGTAAGTCTCATACTTTAGCTTCTGCATCTGATCTTAAATTATCAGAAGGAAATAAAACAGATAGAGCTAGAAAAGTGTGAGTAATATTGGCTGAGAATGCTAAAAAAGCATGAATTAAAGAAATTGCTTTTGATAGAAATGGTTATGCTTATGCTGGTAGAGTTAAAGCCTTAGCTGATTCTGCAAGAGAAGCTGGACTTGATTTTTAATTAATAAAATTTGCTTATGGTTAGAAAAACAGATAAAAAGCAAGAAAAACAATTTGAAGAAGTATTGCTTGAAGTTAGAAGGGTAACTAGAGTAACTACTGGTTGAAGACAAATGTCTTTTAGAGCTACAATGTTAGTTGGTAATAAAAAATGAAAAATAGGTATAGGTACTGCTAAATGATCAGATGTATTATGAGCTTTAAAGAAAGCTACTCATGATGCATATAAAAATTTAGCTACTGCAAATATAACAGATAAGGGTTCAGTTCCTTATTCTAGATCTATAAAATATAAGTCAGCTACACTAAAGCTTATACCAGCTGCTCCTGGTACATGATTAAAGGCTTGATCTTCTGTAAGAAGAGTTTTAGAATTAGCTGGTTATAAAAATATGTTATCTAAAATAACTTGAACAAATAACAAATTAAATAATGCTAAAGCAGCAATAAGAGCAATTTCTACATTTAAAAAATAAACTTTTAAAATAATGTTATTACATGAATTACAAAAAAGTAAAGTGTATCAAAACTCTAAAAAAAGATTAGGTAGATGAAATGCTTCTTGAACAGGTAATTACTCTACAAAGGGTATGAAGTGACAAAGAGCAAGAAGTGGTGGTGCAAAACCTATTTGGTTTGAATGAGGTCAAACACCATTGATTCAAAGAACACCTAAATTAAAATGATTCAAAAGATATTATAAGCTTGTTAAAAATTATGAGGTTGTAAATGTTTCTTATCTTAATGATTTTAGAGCTTGAACTATTATAACAAAAGATAAATTGGCAGAAGCTAATTTAATATCTTCAAACTCAGTATTGGTTAAAATATTATGAAAAGGTAAGTTAGAAAAAAAACTTAAATTTGATTGAATAGATGCTTTTTCAAACTCTGCTAAAGAACAAATATCTGAACAATGATGAGAAATAAAAGAATAGACCTTTATTTTAAGGTCCATTTTTGAATTTATTTAAAATAATTTTTGCAGATGTTAAATACAATAAAACATATTGTTACTTCAAAAAATATAAGGAATAAGATTTTATTCACAATAGCTATACTTGTATTGTATAGGCTTTTTGTGTTTATGCCAGTTCCATTTGTTGATATAGATGCTTTAAAGACTGCTGTGTCTGGTGATACTTGATGAGTTGAGTTTTTTGCTATGTTAATGTGATGATCTTTAGAGCAATTTTCTTTAGTTGCACTTTGATTGATTCCATTTATTAATGCATCTATTATAATACAGTTACTTACTGTTGTTGTTCCTAAGTTGGAAGAATTAAAAGAAGAGTGAGAAACTTGAACAATGAAAATACAACAATATACAAGACGGCTAACTTTACCATTGGCATTTATGCAAGCTATATGAATGGTATACTTAATATCAAGCTATATACCATGAGTTATAGATACTTCTAATTTTTCATTAGTTTTATCTTCAGCATTTATTCTTACAGTTTGAACTATATTGCTTATATGGTTAGGTGAAATGATAACAGAAAGAGGTATAAGTAATGGTATATCTTTTTTAATCTTTGCTTCAATTATATCATGAATGACTGGTTCTTTTATGAACTTTATGAATCCAGGTTCATGATCAAATCTTTGGTCTATTCTTGTTTTTATTCTTGTTATAATGCTTGTTCTTATAGTTCTTGCTGTGCTTTTAATAAGAACAAAAAAAGAAATTCCTATAACTTATGCAAGAGCAGGTAAAATACAAGAAACAGCAACATTGCCTATTCCTTTAAATCCAGTATGAATGATACCTATTATATTTTCTATGGCATTTGTTTCATTTCCATATCTTTTAGGAAATATAATATATAAATTGAATCCTACATCTCCATGAGCTGAAAGTTTTAAAAGCTTTGTTGAAAATTATTTAAATATATATACAAATAATCCTCATGTTTTAGCTGTATGATTGTACTTTGTTCTTATAGTTATGTTTACATTTTTTTATAGTTGGGTTATGTTTAAACCTGAAAGAATGTCTGAACAAATACAAAAAAGATGAGGTTATATTCCATGAATAAGACCTTGAGAAGATACAGCAAAATATATAAGTGATGTTCTTGCTCATCTTTCATTTTGGTGAGGTATATGACTTGCATTAATAGGTATATATACTTATGTTATTAATTGGATTCCTTTTATACAAGATACTGTAAGAAGTTGATGACTTGATGCAGTTCCAGTAGTAGTTTCTTGATCTTGAGTAATTATTGTAGTTTGAGTTGTACAAGAAATTATTAATAAAATAAATGCTGATTTGCTTATGGAAAAATATAGTAAAATATTATAATATAAATTAACACGATCTTTAATTAAGTTCGTGTTTTTTTTATTTAAAAAAGTAATAAAATATATTGAAATAAAATATATATTATTATATTATATTAATTTAATATTTGAAAAAATAATTAATAAGATTAAATTGTATTTTAACTACATAAGCTTTAAATATGTGAATTATTATAATAAAATCAAATGGTAGAGAACAAAATCTTGATTTTGCTAAAGTAAGAAAGTCTTTATTAAAATCTTACGAATCAGTTAATCAAGAACCTCATAATATAGAAGAAGCTATGGATATACTTAAACTTAAAATTGAAGACTTTGTGGATAATAATAGAATAAGTACAAAATTTATATGAGACTTGGTAGAAAAAACACTTATAGAGCTTAATGAATATGATATAGCAAAGTCTTATATACTTTATAGGTCTAAAACTCATGAACAACAAGTTGAAGATAACAAAGCAAAAAATACATATGTAATAAAAAAAAATGGCAAAGAAGAAAAATTTAATTTCAAAAAAATAGAAAAAGTATTTAATATTGTTTCAAAGGATATACAAGAATGTTCTTATGAAGAATTTAAAAAAGAGGTAGAAAAATACCTTATCCCTAAGATAAGTTCTTCTCAACTTATGAAGCTTCTTATTAAATCAGCTGTAGATAAAATTAGTATAGAAAATACATCTTGGCAAAAGATAGCTTGAAGACTTTCACTGTTGTTTATATATAAAGAAGCTAGTAGAAACTTATGAACTAAAATTGATGATCTATATAATAAGGAAAACTATGTTAAGTTATTTAATCATTATATAGAAAATAATCTTTATTTTAAGGATTTTAAAAACTTTTATGAGGATAATGAGATACTAAAAGCAGGTGAGTATATTAAAAAAGAAAGAGATTTTGATTATGGTTATACTACTGTTTTGATGTATAATAAAAGATATCTTCTAAATCCAAATAAAATAATAAAAGAAATTCCTCAACAAATGTATATGTCTGTTGCATTATTTTTAGCAATACCTGAAGGACTAGATAGTTTGCCAGAAGAGATATATAATGAATTACCAGAAAATGATAAAGCTATAATTGCAGATAAGAATAAAACTCTTGATGATATACTTGAAATATCTAAAGAAACTTTACAACATCCTTGGTTAAAAAATAGAAGAATTGAAGTTGCTTATAAAATATATGATTATACTTCAACTTGAAAGATATCTTTGCCAACACCAACACTTTTAAATGCAAGAACTAACTTTCATCAATTATCATCTTGCTTTAAATTTAACATAGCAGATGACCTAAGAGGTATATATCATACTATAGAGAATATGGCACAAATATCTAAATTTGGTGGTTGAATAGGATCTTATCTTTGACATATAAGAGCAAAGTGAGCAAGTATAAGAGAAGTTGAATGAGCAAGTGGTTGAATACTTCCTTGGGTAAAGGTAATGAATGATACTGCTATTGCAGTTAATCAACTTTGAGCTAGAGCTTGAGCAATATCTGTTACACTTGATGCTTGGCATTTAGATATACTTGATTTTCTTGAGATACAAACTGAAACTTGAGATATAAGAAGTAAATCTTTTGATGTATTTCCAGCACTTTCAATACCTGATCTTTTTATGGAAAGAGTAAAAGCTGGTGGAAAATGGACTTTATTTGATCCAAAAGAAGTAAGAACTGTACTTTGAGTTAGGATAGAAGATTATTATGGTAAAGAATTTTCAAGATTATATGAAGAAGTAGAAAATAATCCAAATATAAAATTAAAAGAAGAAGTTGATGCAAAAGATTTATTTAAACAATTTTTAAGAACAGTAGTTGAAACATGAATGCCATATGTATTTTTTAGAGATACTGCAAATAAATATAATCCTAATAAACATGAAGGTATGGTATATTCTACTCAACTTTGTACAGAGATCATACAAAATACTTCTGAAAGTCAATTTAAAGAAGAAACTTATGAAGATGGTACAGTAAATATAAAGTATAAACCTTGAGATACTGTTGTATGTAACCTTGCTAGTATAAATGTTGCAAAAGTAAATTCTTATTCAGAGGATATAGAGGATGTTCATAATACATCTATGAGAGTTTTGGATAATGTTATAACTATGAACTTTTATCCTGTGAAAGAAACTAAATTAACTGCAATGAAATATAGAGCAGTATGACTTGGTTATATGTGATTATCAGAATATCTTGCAACAAGAGCAAAGATAAGGTATGATAGTAAAGAAGCTGTTGAACATGTAGATAAACTTTTTGAACAATATGCTTATTATACTTTAAAAGCTTCATTAGACTTAGCAAAAGAAAGATGAGAATATAGTAAATTTGAAGGATCTGACTGGTCAAAAGGTATCTTATTTGGTAAAGATACTTCTTGGTTTGAGGAAAATTCTGACCATGCACTTGAATGGAAAGATCTTATAGAAAATATTAAAAAATATGGCACAAGATTTGGTTATCATCAAGCTCCTGCACCAAATACATCTACTGCACTTGTTGTGGGTACAACTGCTTGATTATTGCCTGTATATAAAAAATATTTTGTAGAAACAAATTCAGCAGCACCTACTGTAAATGTAGCACCAAACTTATCAAAAGAAAGTTTTTGGTTATATAAAGAGTATGTAAATATGAACATGAAAAATGTTATAGATGTTATAGCTTCTGTTCAAAAATGGATAGATCAAAGTATTAGTTTTGAATGGATTATAAATCCTATGGAAGTTTCTCCTGTAGATTTATTTAACTACTACCTTCAAGCTTGGAATAATGATCTAAAAACAGTTTATTATGTGAGATCTATGAGCTTAGAAGTTGAAAAGTGTGAAAGTTGTGCAGGGTAGTAATAGTAGCAAGTTGCAAGTAACAAGTGGTAAGTTATCAGAAAAATAGAAAAAATATAATAATCCCATCAGTTAATTCTGGTGGTTTTTTAAATTGAAAAAGGCTATTAAAACAATATTATAAATTTGTATTTATTATGTAATTTAAATAAATGAAGAAAATATTATTACCTATAGTATTTATATTGTCTATGTTTAACATAGCAAATGCAGAATGGACTATGGAAATGGCAGAGCATCTTGCTAAGAAAGCCCTTTATGGAGCAGATAAAGAAAAAGTACAAGAACTTTATGAAGCTTGAAGTGCAACTTGAGCAGTGGATATCCTTTTCCCTTCACAAGAATGACCTGATAGAACAGAGTATAATATAAAATTAGAAGGTTTATTATCTTGAGACTGGCTTGAAGATACAAGTAATTGGAATATGAGAGAATATTACCTATATAAAAAATTATATGATCCATATGAAGCAAAGTCAAAACTATTTTCTGTTTTTGAAGATACTTTCTCAGTAGATACAAGAAGAAATAGAATAAATTATGGTGATATAGAAGAAACTCATGATATGTTATACTCTCATACACTTTGAAATTATAAAGAAATGGTTAAAAGAAATCTTTATAATAATTGAAAAGCTTGAGATTATTCACTTTGAGAGTATCTAGATCTTTTTAATCAAAAAAATCCTTCATATCCAAATGAAAACTATGCAAGAGAGATATTGCAATTATTTTTGATGTTAGAATATATACCTACAGAATCTGAAGATACTTGAGCAGAGAGAAATTATACAGAACAAGATGTTTTGGCTTTAGCAAAGATACTTTTTTGATTTAAAGCAGATGAGGAAACTCATGAAGTAACTTATGATGCTGATTCAAATACAAATATGCAAGTTGATTTTTTAGAATGAAGTTTAAAAACTTGAGATAATTTTCCTTTTCTTTCTTGAGATACTTTATATATACAAGATATGAAAGAGTCTATAGATTGAAATAATTGATTACCAGATAATACTGTAGATTATATATTTTCAAAGAGAGAATATGCTATAGCTATGTTCTTAGCAGACAAATTTTATAGATTTTATGTAGCTAATGACCCAACTAAGGAAGAACTTGATATAATAGCAGATAAGATCATAGAAAATGATTTTGAAATATATCCAAGTATAAAATGGTTGCTTTCATCAAATTTTATGTATTCTCAAAAATCTTTAAATTCTATAATATATAAAAATCCTTTAGAACTTGCTATATGAACTATAAAAAAATTAGAGTTAGAAAATGTTGCTAGTAACCTTGATTTAAGATTTATACTTGATAGATTAAATTTTACACCTTATAATCCTTGAAGTATATTTTGAAGAGATGGCTATGATGATAATAGAGTCTTCTTTACTCCATACATTGCAAACAAATGGACAAGTTCTTCATCAAGATTAGCAAGTTCTTTGATAGATTATAATATTGATTATGTATATGATAATATTTTATTTGAAAGTATTAAAACTGATAATACAAGATATGAAGATAATAAAATATTAATAAATAATAATTCTTCTATTACTTGAAATATAGTTTTTTCTGGAATAAGTTTGTTTGATAATGATGAATGGAATATATCTTATAATTCCTGAAGTTTAAATTGAGATCATATTTATATTAACTCTTGAACTTATATTGATATAGATAATTGAATAATAGATTTTGATGAAGATAAATTTTATATAAGTTCTTGAGTTTTATTTGCGAGTAATACAGAATATAGTATTAACTCTTGAAGTGCTAGTTTTATTATAGATGATTCTAGCATTCAAGCAGAGGATATAATAAACATACTTGAAGAAAAACTTTACCTTTCAAGAACTTTATGAGAAGATACAAAATTAGAACTTATAGATTTTCTTACTACTGATAAGGATGGAAATAAGATAGAAATTGATTTTGAAGATGAAGATTTTATAGAAATCAATCTAAGAGGTGTTATCTATATGATGTTAAATCAACCTGAATATGTATTGCAAAGTTGATATAATAAACAAAAGCAAACTAATAATGATAATTGACAATTGTTTAAAAATGATAATAAAGTAGTTTTTATTAAAGCTCCTGGTTGATTAGACTTCTTACATGCTATTATACAAAAAGAAGAATATGATGAATATTTAGATCTAAGATGATCTTGAGCTATGGTATGAACCTGAATACAAGATCTTGATGAAAATTACTATATAAATGCAAATTTAACTGGCTTTAAAGAACTTTATGATAATTGAAATCTAAGACTTATAAATAGAGTTTGAACTCCTGACCATTCAAGAGGGCATGATAGTGCTTCAAGAAAGATGACTTCATTGCATAATAAGTATGGTGAAGATGATGGTATATTTTGATATTTTATACAAAATGAAAATCCTTGAAATACAATAGTACTTGATGGTTGAAGAAAACCTTATATATTTAGAGGATGAAATTATATGTGAATATGAAGGTCAGCTACATATGATATAGATACTTGAAAATCTTGGATAGATGAGGAATCTAGAGATTATATGATAGAAAAACTAAAAGATATACAAAAAAATAGAACTTATACTTGAGATTACTGAGTTGTTTTCCAGCAATCTGCAAAGATAGATTCAGTATCTAAAACTTCTAAAGAAAATGGTTGAAGATCTTGAGTTTGATATAATATGGATGATAAGTTTACATTTTTAAGCTCACTATATGATGAATGATTAGCAAATGCTTCATGGTTGAGGGCAGATGGTGGTTATGATACACATAGAAATCAAAAAGATTATCTAAATGGTAATTTTAGAAAATTTTCTTCTGCCATAACAAAGTTTTTTGATAATGTAAAAGATGAACATAATGTGACTATAGTTTTATATAGTGAGTTTTGAAGAACAAATAAACTAAATAGTTCTAATGGTGTGGATCATTGACATGCAGGTTGAATGTTTATTATATCAAATAATGATAAGCTATTAAATGAAGAACTTCCAAATAAAGCTTACTGAAATATGTCTATAAAAGACTCTGAGAAAAATTGGCTTGGTGTTTGAATAGATTATAGATCAGTGTATAGTGCATTATTCAAAGCTCTTTATAATAAAGATATAAGCAATGAACTTTGATGAAAATTTGATATAAATGATTATATTGATAATGAAAACTCAAAGATAAGCTTATTTAATAAAACTTTTTCTTATAAATATAATTCAAGATGAGAAACAAATTTAAGTTTTAAAGTTGATGATAAAAATTTTCATAATTCTCAAGCTTCTTATATAAGATTTGCTTATGGTCAAGAAGAAGATAACCTAAGGGAAGTATCTTGGTGGAGATTGAAAAATTATTATACAATCTCTGATAATGAATATAATATAAGTTTTGATACAAACTATAAGAAAAAATATTATTATACTCTTACAATATATGATAATCAGTTCAATAAAAAAGAACTATCTTGAAGTTTTATAACTCCCAATTTAAAAAAGGGTAATAATGAAAATGAAATTGATATAGACACACCAAGTGTATTTAAAAAACATAAAAATAAACAAATAACTTGAACTTGATTAGATCTTGATGTTGAAGATATAGTATTATCAAACTCTTGAACTGTTCTTTTTTCTTGAGATAATGATATAAAACTTGAAGCTTTTTCATGAACTTATATACAAAAACTTACTTCAAATGATAATAAAACTTGGAATGGTTGATTTATCTTACCAAAACTTATAAATCATAATCATTTTATACCTTCAACTGCTAAGTATAATTGAAAAGAACTTTCATACTATAAAAAATGAAAACTTATAAAAGTGTGAGCTGATACTCTTTGAGTTTGAATGAAACTTAATAAAAAAGTTAATATAAAACTACCAAAAGATGATAATAAAAACTACACTGTAATAACTTCACAAGATGGTGAAACTTGGGAATTACTTTGACAGCCTAAGGAAGAATGAAATAACCTTATAATAGAAACTGACCATTTTTCTTACTTTTTACTTATAGAGTTAGATGAAGATGGCAATCCTATTATAAATATTCCAGAAGACAATAATGAAGAGGGTGATACAAAAGAAGATAACACTATAGAAAATACAGATAAAAATCAATATAAATCTTCTTGATGATGAACAAGATTAGTTAAAGATAATTGTCCTTATGGTGATTTTTCAGAAAGTTATTATGATAAAACTTGTTGATTTGATCCATACTATGAGTGGGCTATGGATAATATAACTGCAAATGCTGATAACATGCTTTCAAAATTAAGATGAGATCTATTAGAATATTCTTCAGAAGATGATGATAAGTATAATGATCTAGCACATAATTTGCTTGATAAACAAGGTTTTGATGATACTTCTATAAAAGTTCTTTCAACACTTATAAAAACTAAATATATTTGAATATATAAACTTGTATATATAGATGATCCAAAGTACAAAACTTATAATAAAGCTTTTGAAAAACTTGCTGATTTTGTTTTGTCTAAAGAATATAAAACACTTTGATTTAAATCAAGATTCTTAGATGAGTTAAGTTCTTTTGTTATATACTTTACAATATATAAGGAAGATCCAAAACTTAGAAAGTGATTGAAACCAATACTTATATCAAAAGCTGTTGAACTTGATACTATGTATAAAGAAAATGTAATTAAAAGTTCAAAGCAAAAAAACATAAAAGAAGATAAAAAAATAGAAGAAAATAATAATAAACAACCAGAACAAATTGATAAAAATATGGAAGAAAACTTAGATAAAGAAACTAAAAAACAAGTTAATGAAAGTATAGAATGAAAATTATATGAAGTTGCAACATATTCTATAAAGTTAAAAGCAGATCCTTACTGGGAAAGAACAAATGCATATTTGTATAAATGAGATATACTTGAAAGATTAACAAAACCACATCCTAAATGATTCTTTAAGGTTAAAATTATAGAATCAAAAGATGGTTATGAATGAAAAGAATGATATATATTTAGAAAGTACCTTAAAGAAAAATAATATTAAAACATAAAAAATATTTATATTATTTTATAACATTATATTAGTTTACATTATTATTCTTTTAAATGCAAAATAAAAAAAATTGATATAAATATGAACAAATAGCTAGAACTTTTTTGAAAAAAAAATGATTTAATCTACTTAATATAAATTTTACTATAAGGTGATGAGAAATAGATATAATAGCAAAGAAAAATAATATTGTGAGCTTTATAGAAGTTAAGTGAGTTAGTGAATCAACTGATTTTCAAGATTATATAACCCCAAAAAAGCTAAAAGCTTTGGAAAAAACTGCCCAATATTGGATATATAAGTATGATGATGAAAGTATTTTAGAGTATAAATTTGACTTAATTTTAATACAAGGTGATGAGATTATTGACTTTATAGAATGATTTAATGGTTAAGTTTGTTTAGTAATTCATAATCAGTATTTAAATATAAAAATATATAATGAAACTTATAATACATAATAAAATATGAGAAAACATTCAAGAAATTGAAATAAGTCAAGAAATTGCATTTATAGATGCTATGGAAAAGGTTAATTTTGATGGTATTATTTTTTGATGTATGTCCTGAGCTTGTTGAATATGTAAAGTTCTGGTAGAAGAATGAAAAGAAAATATTGAATATTTTCAAGAGCCGTTAGTTGTTGATAAAGATTCAAATGAGGTGCTAACTTGTATAGCAAAAATAGTACCCAGGACAAAGGTACTTATTATAAAATTAATAATATAAAAACCTATTTAAAAAGATCTTTATTTCATTTTTTTTCCTCATTTTTGAGTAGCTCTTCTAGTTGATCAAAAACAGACCATCCTTTTAATTTATTTTCATTTTCTTTTTCTTTGTTCTCTTTTATTTTTCATTCACTTTCTTTTATTTTATTATTTTTCATTTTATATTATTTTAAATTATTAAACTGCAACAGGAGCTTTTATTTTTTCATGTGATTCATATCATATAAGAGCAAAATCTTCCCATTCAAGATTTTCTATATCTTCTATAGTATTAAGTTCTTTTTTAATTTCTAGTTTTGGAAAAGGGAAAGGCTCTCTTGAAAGTTGTGTATTAACTTGATCAAAATGATTTGAATATATATGAGCATCTCATAAAGTATGAGTAAATTCTCAAGGTTCTAGTCAAGTAAGTTTTGCTATTATAAGCAATAAAGCAGAGTAAGAAGCTATGTTAAAAGGAACTCATAAGAACATATCAGCAGATCTTTGATACATTTGTAAGTTTAATTTTTTATTTGTTGTATCTACATTAAATTGATAGAACATATGACAAGGAGGTAATAACATCATATCAAATTGTAATGGATTCCAAGCACTTACTATAATTCTTCTATCAGTAGGTTTATTTTTAATTTTTTCTATAGCTTGTTTAAGTTGGTCAGCACCACTTGTATTTGATAGGGCACTTACTCATCAAGGTGTTCACCATTGTCTTTTTGATATATCTTCTACCCAAGAAGAAAAGCTTTCTCAACCTCAAAAGTTTCTCCATTGATGTCCATATACTGGTCAAAGGTCTCACCATTTTAATACCCATTCATTTGTTTCTTCAAGATTTTTAATTTTTTCTATCCATTCTTGTTTAAGTTCTAACCATTCTTTAGAATATCTTGGATATTTTGTAGCATTTACCTCATTTGAATTATCTAACCAATTTTGAAAAGGCCATTCATCCCATATATGTACATTTCTATCTACTAGATATTTTATATTTGTTTCTCATCTTATAAGCCATATAAGTTCAACAACTATTCACCTTAAGAAAGTTTTTTTTGTTGTAAGAAGTGGAAAATCTCATTTTGTAAGGTCAAACTTCATTTGAGAACCAAATATTCATCTTACACCAACTCATGTTCTATCATTTTTATCAATTCATTCATTTATTATTTTTTCTAGCAAATTTAGATATTGAAATTCTCCATGTTGCATTTTTAATTTCTTTAATTATAAATAATTTTAGAATATAGAATTTTTAACTTTTTTCAAGTAGAGAAAGGTTGATTTTATGTTAATTATAAATATATTTTTATTTTATATTAATTATCATTTTAAATCTTTAACAAATAAAAATGAAAAGAATTAAAGAGTTTATAAAAAATTGATATAGATATATATTAGATTATTCTTCTATAGATGAAAAATATGTTATATCTTGACCTATACCTCTTGATGAAGTTGAAAAAATTGATGAAATGTTTTTTGATACTAAAGAAGAAGCTTTAAAATATTGGAAAGAAAATATGGAAAATTAAATAGATCTATCTTTTTATATTAATTTTAAAATGTAAACCTATGCAAAACAAACTACAAAATACACTTATAGAGGTTTTAAAACAAGATGAAAGGTTTGTATCTCAAGATTGATATTTACTTAAAAATACTATCAGAGAAAAGGCAGAAAAACTTGATGAAAATCTTATTTCTTTACTTTTGGAAAATAATGATACAAGAAAAGTATTTTTTAAACCTATAAAAGATGTAATAGTTTTTGATAGCAAAAAATTTGTACAATTTGTAAACAATAAAGAATTTTTACCTGATAGTTATACAAGTTTCAAAAATAAAATATGACTTACAAATAAATCTTGAGATTATATATCATCTTCAAATGAAGTTGTGCTTTCTTTTCCTTTCAAAGATTGTGTATTAGCTGGATGACAAGATAAAGAAGATAGCAAAAGACAAGAAACTTTTTATAATGAAATTTTATGACAAGATGAAATTGATAGACTTTTGGATGATAAAGTATTTACAAACTATAAAAGAATAGATAAAAATTGAGAACATAAACTTGATTGATTCAATAAAGATAAAGAATTGAATAAAAAAAGATGATTGAGTGAAGATACTATTACAGATAATTTGATAATAAAATGAAATAATTTACTTATACTGCATTCATTAAAGAAACAATTTGCAAACAAAGTAAAACTTATTTATATAGATCCACCTTATAATACTGGTAATGATAGTTTTGGTTATAATGATAGGTTCAATCATTCAACTTGGCTTACTTTTATGAAAAATAGGTTGGAAGTTGCAAAAGATTTATTGAAAGATGATTGAGTTATTTTTGTACAATGTGATGATAATGAACAAGCTTATTTAAAAGTTTTGATGGATGAAGTTTTTGGAAGAGAAAATTTTGTTTCAAGCATAGTATATAAAAAATCTTCTTGAAAAAATGATTCAAAATTTATTGCAGTGCAAACTGAAAATATTCTTTTATTTAGAAAAACTGATAATCTTACTGAATTAAATAAAAGAATTCTTAATATAGATTTTAAAAGACAAGATGAAAAATGAAAATATAATATTGAAAAATTAGATAGATGAGGTTTAGAATATAGACCAAATAATGATTTTATAATTTCATCTCCTAATTGACAAAATATTTATCCTTGAAATGATGAAAAAAAATTTAAACAAAGAAAAGAATGATTATCAAAAAATAGAGATTGGCAATGGAGACTTTCTGAAAAAAGATTTTATGAAGAATTAAATAATTGAAATATAGAATTTATTAAAACCAAAAATTGATGGTCTGTATATACAAAAAGATATGAATGATATGAATCTAAAACTCCATATTCAAATATTATAGACTTTACTAATAATTCTGAGGCAAATAAAGAATTAAATATTATGTTTTGAAATAAAGTTTTTTCTTTTCCTAAACCAGAAAAACTAATTCAAAGAATAATAGAACTTTCAACAAATCCTTGAGATATAGTTTTGGATTATCATCTATGAAGCTGAACAACTACTGCCGTAGCTCATAAAATGTGAAGACAATATATAGGAATTGAACAAATGGATTATATACAAGATATAACTTGTGAGAGAATGAAAAAAGTAATAGAATGAGAACAATGATGAATTAGTAAATCTGTAAATTGGGAATGATGATGAGATTTTGTATATATGGAAACTATGGAATCAAATCAAATTTTTATAAACAAGATAAATAAATCACAAGACAAACAAGCATTACTTGATATTTACTCACAAATCAAACAAACTTGATTTATAAACTATGATGTAGATATAAAAACTATTGATGAAAATATACAAGAATTTGAAAATCTTTCTATAGAAAATATGAAAAAATTCTTGATAGAATTACTTGATAAAAACTTATTATATGTAAATTATAGTGAAATGGAAGATGAAACTTATAATATAGACGATGAAGATAAAAAATTGAATGATTTATTTTATAAGGGGTAAAAATTATGAGCAATCAATATTTGGATAATATAGATAAAATTATAGCTTCCTCAGTTGAAAAGTTTAATAATAGTGTATCTATACAAAATATTAACAATCTTCCATCAAATTGAAAATATCCAATGAATCATTGGTATAAAGTTAAAGATGTGATTTCAGTTTTTGTTGATATAAAAAACTCTACAGGGTTGAGTGCTACTTCTCATCAAAATACAACAGCAAACATTTATGAATTTTTCACTGGCACTGCAATAAAAACTTTTCATAATATGTGAGCAGAATACATTGATATTAAGTGAGATTGAGTTTTCGCTCTTTTTTCTAAAAATAAACCCTTTACTGCTTTCGCATCTGCTATAACTTTTAAAACTTTTGCTGATAATACTTTTATACCAAAAGTAACCAAAAAACTTAATTGAAAAGTAGAAATCTGATACCATATGTGAATAGACCAAAAAACAGTATTGGTAAAATCTTTATGATTAAAAAATAATTCTGATAGAGATGATAGAAAAAATGAAGTATGGGCTTGAAAACCAATAAATATGTCTGCAAAATTAGCTTCACTTTCAGATAAATGAGAATTATATGTTTCTGATAGGTACTATGAAAATATTAATACTTCAGAGTTAGTTACTAAATCTTGTTGATGTACTAACAGTGAAAATCATTGATATAAAGAAGAGTTATGGAATACAAGAAATTTATTAAAAGATAATAGATTTGATTTTAATAAAGCATATGTATTGAAAAGTAATTGGTGTGAAAAACACTGAAAAGACTGGTGTAATAATATAATACAATTAGATAATTAAAAAATTTATATATAAATATAATTATAAATGTCAGATAAAATACAAATACTTCAGAATGAATTAAGTAAAGTTAATGAATGGATAAAATTTGCAGAACAAAAGTTTACTTTGTTATCAACATATTATGCTTTATTAATAACTTTTCTTATTTGGAATAGGTCTGATTTTGTTTTCTTAAATTTAAATAATTGTGATTATATTACTTTATGAATACTACTTATTTTTATATTGTCTATTATAGTTTGAATAACTTTTTTATTAATTTCAGTTTATCCAAATATTAATACCAATAATTTATCTTGCAAAAACTTTTTCTATTTTTGAAGTATATCAAGTATGGAGATATGAGATTTTATTAAATGATATAAAAAATTATCAAACACAGAAAAAGAAAAACAAATATTAGAACAGATATATATAAACTCAACAATTGCTAATTATAAAATGAAAAATATAAAAAAGTCTTCTTTAATATTATGAATTAGTATAATATTGTTTGTTATACTTATATTTACATTATAATTAAACTAACAAAATGCAAAACCAACAATTCTTATATCAAAAACTTGATACATTATCAGAAATGTGAGTTTTAGATAAAACTATCCCTTTATATATTTCAAAAAACTTAAATCAAAATTTTGAAATAAGAGAATATCAAAAAGAAGCTTATGCAAGATTTTCTTATTATTTTAATCAATATCCAAATAAAATACAACCTATTCATTTGCTTTTCAATATGGCAACTTGAAGTGGTAAAACTTTCATAATGGCAAGTTTAATTTTAGAACTTTATGAAAAATGATATAAAAACTTTCTGTTTTTTGTAAATTCTACAAATATTATAGAAAAAACTAAAGAAAATTTTTTAAATTCAAACTCTTCAAAATACCTTTTTAATCAAAAAATAACTTTTGATAGTGAACAAATAAATATAAAAGAAGTTGATAATTTTGCAGAATCTAAAAAAGATGATATAAATATAAAATTCACTACTATACAATGATTACATATGGATTTAAATTTTCCAAAAGAAAACTGACTTTCTTATGAAGATTTTAAAGAAAATAAGGTAGCAATAATTTCTGATGAAGCTCATCATATAAACAGCACTACAAAAAAATGAAAATTAAATAAAACCGAAGAATTGGAAAAATCTTCTTGGGAATATACTGTTAAAAATATATTACAATCTCATAAGGACAATTTACTTTTAGAATTTACAGCAACAGTAGATTTACAAAATGAAAATATAGCAGAAAAATATATTGATAAGATAATATATAAGTATGATCTAAAACAATTTAGACTTGATGGATATAGCAAAGAAGTAGATATTTTAAAAGCTGATATGGAACAAAAAGATAGGATATTACAAGCCCTTATTTTAAGTCAGTATAGATTGAAAGTTGCAGAAAAAAATAACATATATTGTAAACCTGTTATTCTTTTTAAGGCACAAAAAACAATAGCTGAAAGTGAAGAAAATCTTGATAAATTTAATAAACTAATAAAAAACTTAAAAGCTGAAGACCTTGAAAGAATAAAAAACATAACAAATGAAGATATACTTATAAAAGCATTCAACTTTTTTAGTAACAATGATTTATCTTTGGAAGATATTACAAATGAATTAAAACAAGATTTTGCTGAAGAAAATTGTATAAGTGCAAATGATGATAAACAAGCAAATAAAAATCAAATTTTATTAAATACTTTAGAAGAAAAAGATAATAGAATAAGAGCTATATTTGCAGTTCAAAAGTTAAATGAATGATGGGATGTTTTAAATCTTTTTGATATAGTAAGACTTTATGAATCAAGAAGTAATGTTGTTGATAAAAAAACTTGAAAAGTAAAAGTTTGACCTCAAACAATGTCTGAAGCACAGCTTATATGAAGATGAGCAAGATATTTTCCATTTACTACCGAAAAAGCATTATGAGAAAGTAAATATAAAAGAAAATTTGATAAAAAAGAAGATGAAGAATTGAAAATATTAGAAACTTTTTACTATCATACTTTTTATGATAAAGACTGATTATATATTACAGAAATTAAACAAGCCTTAAAAGATACTTGAATGATGGATGAAGAAGAAAAAAAGGAATTTACTCTTAAACTTAAAGAAAGTTTTAAACAAACAAATTTTTATAAAAACTGATATATCTATACTAATAAAAGACAAGAAAAAGATAATAAAGAAGTTAAAAGCTTAGAAGAAGTATGAATGAAAATAGAAAGATTTGAATTTACACTACATACTGGTAAAAGTTGAGATATACAAGTTTTTGAAAATAATGAAAAAGATGTTTGAAAAAAACAAGAGAAAGAACCTAAAAGCTTTCAAATGAAAGATATAGATAAAAAAATAATTAGAAAAGCTATACAACAAAATGATTTTTATAAATTTGATAATCTCAAAAATTATATATGACAACTTAAAAGTATAGATGAATTTATTACAGACTATAAATATCTTTCATCTAAAAGAATTGATTTATATAGTTCAAAAGAAGTTTTAGACAACTTAAACAGTGATGATTTATTAAAAGCAGTATCAGCACTATTAAAATCTATGGAAAGTGAGATTAAACAACAAGAAACAAAATATGAATGAACTACTGCATTTGATGCAAAAGCAATATCAGAAATATTTAAAGATAAAACTATAAAAGTAAATTCTTATGAAGACTATACAAAAGATAAAGATTGGTTTGTATTTGATAAAATAACAGCAACAAGTGAAGAAAAACATCTTATAGAACTATTTGAAAAGAAGTTACAAGATTTAAATAATAAATATGATGATATATATTTAATAAGAAATGAAAGACACTTTGCAATATATTCTTTTGATGATTGAGATAGATTTGAACCAGATTTTGTTTTATTTATGAAAGAAAAAGAAACTAAAAAACCTTTAACTTATCAAATATTTATAGAACCTAAGTGAAGTCAATTTAAAGATGCTGAATGATTATTTTGAAATTCAAAAGAATGATGGAAAGAAAAATTCTTATCTTGAATAGATGAAAAGGCAGAGATTATTGATTCTAACTTTTGAAATTATAAACTTATTTGATTACCATTATACAATAAAGATTTAGAAATAGATTTTGAAGAAGCTTTTGATGATAAATTATTAAATTTTTAACTTTTTTCAAGTAGAGAAATGATAAACCTTATATTTGCAATGGATGAAAACTATGGTATATGAAAAAATAATGACCTTTGTTGGACTATTAAAGAAGATTTGAAATTTTTCTCACAAAAAACAAAATGAAAAACTGTTATTATGTGAAAAAATACTTGGAATTCACTACCAGAAAAAGTTAGACCTTTACCATGAAGGGAAAATATAATAATATCCTCTTCATTGGATCTAGCAGATAATTATAAAGTTTTTTCTAGTTTAAAACAAGCTATAGAAGATACATCAGGTGATATTTTTTTAATGTGAGGAAAAAGAATATATAAAGAGGGTATAGAGTATGCTGATAAAATATACATAACTCAAGTTTATTCAAATTTTAATTGTGATGTGTTTTTTGAACAAAATTTTATAAAAAAAATACAAGAAGATTTTAAATTATCTTCTCGTAGTTGAAAAAAGGAAGAAAACTGAATAAGCTTTGAATTTTTAGAATATGTTAGAGTTTAATTTCTATTGTATCTCAAAGTTTTGGAATTTCTATTTTTTGCAAGGGATTTAATTTATTTATCTCATATGCAAGATGGTTTCTTGATTCTCAACCATGATTTAATGCTACTATTGATTTTTTTGAAAAATTTAAATATTGTCATATATAATTTATAAGGTCATTTTTTCATATATGTGAGCTATATCACCTTATTTGTACTATTTGACAATTTACATCATATACTTCTCAATCTATTATTATTTGTTTTTTTCAATCTATCAACTCTCTTCATAATGTTCATTCTGCTTGATATCCAGTAAATATAATTTTTGAATTAGGGTCTCAAATTAATAATTTTATATGATTTGTTATTGCTCATCACTGTAGCATTCATCAAGATGAAAGTATTATATCTTTTTTATTTATTCTTTTATCTGTGTAATGTTTTTTATATTCATTATCTTCAAGATATGTTATTGTGTTTTTTCATATTTTATCCTCTTGTACTTTTTTATCAAGTAGTTTGTATTTTTCTCATAAATTATGTAAAAATATATCACTAATTTCTTTTGATAATGGAGAATCAACAATTATTTCATATAAAAATACTTGCTCTCAAACTTTATCAATCTCATTACTAATTATTTCAATTTTTTCTTTAATGTTTTTTACTTTATGTTCATAATCTTTTTCTATATATTGATTTCATATTAATTTTGCAAGTTCCATATTAAGTTTTCTTAGTTCTTGCTTTAATTGTCAGTATTTTTTTATAAGATCTTGCTTTGATATTTTGTTTTGTAATAGCTCTAGCATTATTTCTTGAGTTCTTTGTAAAGAAAATGCTGGTATTAAAACTTTTCATTTTGTTTTATATATTTCATTAATAAACATTTTGAACTCTTCTTTTTTGCAAGGATGTTCTCTATCTGCATATGTGGATTCACATTGAAAAAAGTCATATCTATATGATGGTATCTCCGGACTTCATGATATGTTTGGTTCTGTTATTTTTCATAAATCTCAAGAAAATCAAAAATTTTTAAATTCTCTTTCAATTCTTTTTTTTCATTCAAAAGACCTTCTTTGAGGTGATTGTCATAAAAGATCTATTATTTTGTCAGTAACTATACTTACTGTAGCTTGAATGCTTCATTCTATGTGTCATGCATTATGAAAATTTAGCTTTATACTTTCTAAAAATTTATTTTTATTTTTATCAATAACTAATTCTAAATTTTTTGAAACTGTTTTAATTTCATCATAAGTATATGGGAACTTTATTATTTCTTTTTTTAAGTTTTCTATATCATCTACCTTTTCTATTCAATATTTTTTTAATAATTTTTTTTCATTATCAGTTTTTTTATTCTTTTTTAATATTTTTTTTAATTTTTCTCTAATATTTTTATTTTCTGTGTTATGTTTTGCAATTTCGTTTAAATAATTTTTTAATTTATTTACTATATGTGCTTTGATATGTGGCAATACAAATATTTTTTTGTTGTATCATTCTCTAATTATTTTAGGTAATGATATTATCCTATTATCATCTTTATTATTTATGAAGATTCTATTATCTAAATTTATTTCATTTCATACTTCAATTGTTTCCACTCTAGATATTGTTTTATATACATCATCTAAATCATATAACAACACAGGTTCTTCTTTTTGTATTAGCCTTATATCACTTTCATTTTTGATATGATATTTTTTTAATAATTTCTTTATTTCATTTATTTTTTCTTTAATGTTTTTTCTCTTAATTTCTCAATATCTTACTTTTTCTCATATTAGCTGTTCTAATTTTCTTTCTTTTTTTTCTCTTTCATTTTTTTTAATTCATCATTTTATTAATTCATCATATATTTTTACTGCTTGTATGTGCCTACTAAATGTTTCTCATATTTTTTTATTTTGCTCTTTTACTTCACTTATTTGCTTTTCTGTTAATCTTACATAATCACTTAACATTGCTTGTGTTATTTGTTTTGTAAGATTTGTCATTATTATTTTTCATTTAAATCCATTTTTTATTAACATAGGTATTCTTCATACATGATCCATATGTGCATGTGTTATTATAAGAAAGTCTGCTTTTAGTATTTCATTATCAATATTTTCATTTAGATTATTTGATTTATATCATCATTGATGCATTCAATAATCAAATATTATATTTATATATCATCAAAGTTCATCTTTTATTTTCATTAATGTTGATGATCATGTTAAACTAATTCCTTCTTTTTTATCTTCTATTCCTCAATGATAACTTATATTTACTTTAGGTTGGCAGTTGTTCATTTATTTAATTTACTTTTATAAAATAATAATTGTATAATAATTAATATGTAAAAGTCAACACTATAAAAACAATATTATTGATTTTAATTTTAAAAAAAATATTATACAAATTGTAATTTTTATTTATCTATAAATTAATTAATTATGGAGTTGCATATAAATCCCTTAAATAATTTGCATATAACTATCAAAATAGATAGGGTTGATGATTATTATTATGGAGAGGTTTTTGAAACACTTAGTGTTAACGGGTCAGAAATTAAAATTTCATATCAATCAAAAACAATAGATGAATTGGTTGAGAATATAACATGACAAATTGATTTGATATATAAAGAACATTGAACTATAGATATTATTAAAGATTGAGAACAAGTTATGTGACAAGTATTGCTTTTTAATCCAGAAGGTAATGATGATGTATCTCAAAGAAAAGTTATAAAATGATCAACAACAAAAATTTTTCAACTTAATAACACAAAATATACTCGGGCTAAAAATTTATATCAAGTTATGGTCTGAAATTTTTGGGTTCCTGAAAAAGTTAAGTGATTATGAGAAGATTGAACTCAATATAAGAATTCTTTAACAACTGAAGAAAAAAGGGCTTATAATTGAATATTGTCATTCCTAATTTTTTTAGATAGTATACAAACACTAAATCTCCCAAATATAAATGACTTTATAACAGCTCCAGAAATAAACTTAGTTCTTGCTATACAAGACTATCAGGAAGCCATACATTCTCAAAGCTATGCAACGATACTTGAAAGTGTTGTTCCTGCAGATAAAAGAGATGGAATATATTACTTTTGGAATGAAGATAAGCATCTATTAGATAGAATAACTTTTATATGAAATATATATCAAGACTTTGTTGATAATAAAACAGATAAAAATTTTTTCAGGGCAGTTGTGGGTAATTTTCTACTTGAAAGCTTATATTTTTATAATGGATTTGCTTATTTTGATACCTTAGCAGATATGTGAAAAATGGTTGCAAGTCAAAGAATGATAAATTATATAAGAAGAGATGAGCTTACTCATGTAACATTATTTGCACATTTAATTAAAGATCTAAAGGAAGAGTCTCCAGAAGTTTTCGATAAAAACCTTATATATGAAATGTTTGATACTGCAGTTAATCAAGAAATATCTTGGTCAAATCATATTATATGAGAATGAATTATATGAATAAATAAAGATAGTATAGATAAATATACAAAATGGTTGGCAAACCAAAGACTTGAAATGATATGATTAGATCCATTATATCCAGAATATACAGAAAATCCTTATAAGCACCTTACAAGGTTGCAAGATCATAATAGTGAAAAATGAAACTTTTTTGAAAGTACAGTTACAAACTATACTCAAAGTTCATCTATGAAATGAAGTTGGGATTTTTAGTAAAAAACTTAAAAAAAATATTGAAATAAATATATAAATTATTATACTGGTATTCACTTGATTGAAATAAGAGCTTTAGTCTTATTTCTTTATGGGTCAGTAGCTCAGGGGTAGAGCAACGGCCTTTTAAGCCGGTGGTCGTGGGTTCGATTCCCACCTGACCCAATCTTTGCGGGTGTGATGTAATTGGTGTAGCATAGCAGAATTCAGCTCTGCTTGCACGGGTTCAAGTCCCGTCATCCGCTAATTATATAATTAAAATAAATTATGAGTTGGTTTGTTTGACTGTTGTTTGTTTTGTTTTGATGAGTAATTATTTATTATTCTAATAAAATTAAAGACTGGTTTTGAATGTGGTCTTTTGCAGAACAATATATGTGATGAACTCAACAATGATATGTTCTATTGTGATTTGTAATGATAGTTATATGATTTCTAACCTTATTTTGAGTGTTAGATTTAAGTTAATTGAGGGTAGGTGGCAGAGCGGTCAAATGCAGCGGACTGTAAATCCGCCGCCGAAAGGCTACACTGGTTCAAATCCAGTCCTGCCCATGTTTTGGGGTCGTAGCTCAGCTGGCTAGAGCACCTGCTTTGCACGCAGGGGGTCAGGAGTTCGAATCTCCTCGACTCCATTTCTTTTATAAAGAACTTACTATTTATTCTTCTGTGCACCCATAGCTCAGCTGGATAGAGCAGCGGCCTTCTAAGCCGAAGGTCCCAGGTTCGAATCCTGGTGGGTGTATTTTGCTCCTATCGTCTAGTGGTTTAGGATGCCGCCCTCTCACGGCGGAGATCGCGGGTTCGAATCCCGCTAGGAGTGTATTTATATCAAAATACCTTATATGATAGATAAAAAAAAATCTAATCAAAAGAGAACTTATGTTAATGAATCTATAAAAGCTTTTAATATTTTGTTGTTGTCTGAAGATTGAGAACAAATATGAACTTTTCCAAGGAGAGAAGCTTTAGATAAAGCAAAAGATTCTTGACTAGACTTAGTTCAATTCTGATATAATGCACAAGATAAAGTGTCTATATGTAAGATTATGGATTATGGTAAATATCAGTATGATCTTAAAAAGAAAGAGAAAGACAAAAAAAATTCTCAAAAAAATAAATGAATTAAAGAAATTAAAATATCGTATAGTATAGAAGAAAATGATCTTGAAATGAAGGTTGATAAGGCTAAAAAACTATTAACTAAATGATATAATGTTAAAGTTTCTTTGAAGCTTAAATGAAGAGAAAATGTATTTAGAGATCAAGCAAGAGGTCATATGTATGTTATGGCTGAGAGACTTGAAGATTATTCTAAAAGTTGATGAGTTAAAGAGGAGGCTAGATGATTTTCATTGATTTTATTTGCTAAATTGAAGTAATATGACTAGAGTAAAGACACATTCATGAGCTAAAAAAAGGTTTGCCATAACTAAAAATGGTAAGGTTAAGTTTAAAAAAGGTGCTACAAGCCATTTACTTATGAATAAGAAGAAAGCACATAGGAATTATAAAAATGGTAAAATATTGGATGTTGCTGATAATAAGAGAGTAAAAGCTTTATTTGTTTAATTAAATATTAATGGTAAGAGTTACAAATGGTTATACAAGACATAAAAGACATAAAAAGTTTACAAAACTTGCTAAGTGATTTAGATTAGGTAGAAAAAATGTTTATAAACAAGTTAGACTTGCACTTATAAAGCAAGGTGAACATCAATACAGAAATAGAAAGGAAAAAAAGAGGGAATTTAGAAAGCTTTGGATAGAAAGAATATCTGCTGCTTGTAAGCAAAGAAATACAAAATATTCTATTTTTGTTAATAATATGTATAACAAGCAAATTAAATTAGATAGAAAAGTGTTGTCTAATGTTGCAGTGCTGTTTCCAAAGGTTTTTGATGAGGTTGTTGAAGCTTCAGAGAAATAAGTATAAAAAATGTGAGTTGCAAGTAATATAGAGTAGTATGATAAGCTTTTGATTTTTGCTGAAGTCTTGCAACTAATTTGCCAGGATGGCGGAATTGGTAGACGCGACGGACTTAAAATCCGTTGGTATTATTTACCGTGAGGGTTCGATTCCCTCTCCTGGCATTCTACTTAAATTGCTTAAATATGTGTTGTTGGCTGGAACATATATTTAATTGGTTTAATGTGTTTTATTTAATATAATATAAAATTGCTTATGTGATTTGTAGTATGGAGAACATGAGATTTGAATACAAATGAAAGATTAGTTTCTTTTTATAAAAAAGAGCTTTGGTCTTCTGGTATTATAGAAACAAGAAAATTGCAAAAACACTATGGTACAAAGTACTATAGAAGAGCTAAGTTTCAAAACCCATCTGGTAGACTTAAAAGGAGAGTTAAAGCACTTATTTCAAATGCTTATAGAACAAAAAGAAGTGAGTATGATACAAAGGCTAAGTTGGGTGCAAAAATATAGTATTTAGATTTTAATAAGAGGTTGATTATGTATGCTGTTATTGATTTAAAATGACATCAATGGATAGTAAAAAAGGGTGATGTAATAGAGGTTGATAATGTTGGTATGGAGGCTTGAGAGACTTTCTCTACTGATAAACTATTACTTACTTTTGATGAAAACCAAGAAAATGTTAATGTTTGAACTCCTTATGTTAAATGAGAAGTTAAATTGAAAGTAGACTCTAATTTTAAATGAGACAAAATGTATGTTAGAAAATTTAAAAATAAAATTAGAGCTGATAGGAATTCTAAATGAAAATGATTTAGGCCAGAAAAGACAAAATTAATTGTTGAAGATTTATCTTTATAATGGCAATTTATGGCTAAAAGCGAATGAATCGTATTAGAGTGAATAGTTGATAAGATACTTTGATGATGAATGTATTCAGTTGTTTTAGATGGTTGAATGAAAATTCAAGCTAAACCTAAATGAAGGTTAGTAAAAAGTAGAATTAAAATACTTATGGGTGATAAGGTTCAAGTAGAATTAAATGAAGTTGATCCTACAAAATGATATATAACTTATAGGTTGTAATTTAATTGTTATTAAAAGTTTATAATGAAGGTTAGATCATCAGTTAAGCCAATTTGTAAGGATTGTAAAGTAGTTAGAAGAAAGTGAGTTGTTAGGGTGATTTGTTCTTCTAATGCTAATCATAAGCAAAGGCAAGGATAATTTATAGCTTAAAAATGTTTTAAAACTAAATTGGTTTAATCGTTTTTTGTGCTTTAAGTTAAAAATTTATAATTATTAATTAATTTAAATTATGTTTAGATTATTGGGTCATATGTTACCAGAAAAAAAATCTTTGGGTATAGCTCTTACAAGCATATATGGTATATGACAATCAAGGGCAAAAGATATATGTGATAAGATATGAATAGACTTCGATAAAAAAGTTAAAGACTTGGATGAAAAAGAAGAAAAAATAATTAGTGATGAGGTTAGAACATACAACTTAGAAAATGATTTAAGAAGAGAAGTTTTTTGAAATATTAAAGCTATGAAGGAATTAAAAACAGCTAGGGGTATGAAACATAATCTTTGAATGCCTGTTAGAGGTCAACAAACAAAGACAAATGCTAAAACAGCTAAAAAGCTAATGGGTAGATCAAGAGTTAGACCAGTAGCTAAAAAGTAATAATTTTAGGACTTTAAATTAAATATTTATGGCAATAAAAAAAACTACAACAACTAAAAAGAAGAAGAATATTAAATTGTCTAGTGGTTTGTTATATGTAAATACTTCTTCTAATAATACTATTGTTACATTAACAGACGAAAAAGGTAATAAAGTATTATGAGGTGGTACAGGTACAGTTTGATATAAATGAAGTAAAAAATCTACACCTTTTGCTGCTGAGATGCTTACTAAAGAGCTTTTGGATGAGGCTAAAAATTATGGCTTAGCACAAATGGGTATTGTTTTTAAAGGTACTTGACTTTCAAGAGATGGTGTTTTTAAAGCAGTTAACGACTTGGGTAGTGTAGATATTACTTTTATTAAAGAAGCTACTCCTATTCAATTTGGTTGATGTAAATGAAAAAGACAAAGGAGAAATTAGTTTTATCTTGGTTTAATATAATAATATGAGATATACAGGGCCAAAATTTAAACTTTGTAGAAGAGAGTGAATTAATTTATTCTGACCTGCAAAGTATGATGTAAGAAAAAGAAGAAAACTTCCTGGTCAACACGGTGGTGGTATGGCTAGGCTATCTGAATATGGTAAATTGTTGAGAAATAAACAAGTTTTAAAAAGAGTTTATCACATGAGTGAAAAACAATTTAAAAGATTTGTTACACAAATAGCTGCTAAATATTCTAAGAATTCAGGTATTGATTATGATAAATCTGTTAAAATTATTTTAGAAAGAAGATTGGATTCTGTTTTATATAGATCTGGTGTTGCTAATACTATAGTACAAGCAAGACAAATGATAACACATTGACATTTTCTATTAAATGGTGTAAAGCATAACATACCTTCTTACTTAGTAAAAAAGGGTGATTTGATAGAACTTAAAGATAAGTTAAAAGCTTCTAATCTTTATGCTTGAGAAAATAAAAATGTAAAATCTCCTTCTTATATAAAAGCTAATATTGCAGATAAAAAAATAGAAGTTCTTGATTTGCCAAGAGCAGATGAAATAGAGCTTCCTGCTGATGTGCTAAAAGTAATTGAGTTTTATGCTAGAGCATAGTTTTATATCTATATGTATATTTTAATGTTGGATATCCAAAAATTTCTTTGAAAACCTGAAATTCAATGGTTAAAAAATGAAGATACAAATGTATCTAGTTTTAAGTTCTGACCCTTACCTGCTTGATTAGGGCACAGTATTTGAAATATGATAAGAAGAACACTAATATCTTATAATCCATGAATTGCTGTTACTGCTTTAAACATAAAGTGAGTGAGTCATGAGTATTCTACTGTTGATGGTGTAAAAGAAACAATGTTACAAGTTATGCTTAACTTCAAAGATCTTAAATTTAAATGAAATGTTCAAGATAAAATTGAATGGGTTAGTAAAAAATTTAAGTGAGTTGGTAAGTATTATGTAGAAGATTTAGATTTGCCTGCAGGTATAGAAGTTTTAACTAGTTGATCTTATCTTTTTGAGATAACAGATCCAAAACTTGAATTAGAAGTTAGTTATAGATTAGAAAAATGATACAAATACTTGTCTATAAATGACCTACAAAAAAGAGAAAAAGAATTGTCTGAATCTGAAGAAGGTGTTCAATTATGAAATATGCTTATTGATAATGATTTCAAAGTTGTTAAAAATGTTTCATATGATGTTGATGAAGTTATATCAGACTTTGACTGAGAATATAATGACTATGTTGTTATAAATCTAGAAACTATATCTGACAAGGTTGATGCAAAAGAAGTTCTTGCTTTTGCATGAGAAGCTATATCTTCTTATACAAAAATGTTTGTTTTTGATGAATCTTATATAGATAAAGATTTGTTTACAGAAATTGATGATATAGAGGATGATAATAAGCTTGATAATAATGAATTTAAAGATGTTAGAAAAACTCCTATAGATTCATTACCTACATTAAGTGAAAGAACAAGAAATGCACTTATTAAAAATGAGATAGAGTTTGTTGAGGATCTTGAAATGAAAACAAGAACAGAACTTATATCATTAAAGTGAGTTGGTAAAAAAGCAGTTGATGAGATACAAGAATCTCTTGAAAAAGAGTGAAAACAATTGTGAGCTAAAAAGTAATTTTAGTTTGTTTAAGTAAAATTATGAGACATAGATATAATAGACTTCTTGAATTTAATTCAGGAATACAAAAGAAAGATAATGTTTTAAGAAATATGCTAACTTCTTTACTTAGAGAAAAAAGAATAACTACAACTCCTAAAAAGGCTAAAGTAGTTAAGCATGAAGCTGATAAACTTTTTGCAAGATTAGTTAGAACTTCTAAAAAATATAAAGAAGAAGATGTTTCAAAAAGAGAAGTAAAAAGAATACTTGATAGTATTATTTATGATAAAAATGTTGTAACTGAAATTATGAATGATAAGCTGTCAACATATCTAGAAAGCTGAAAAGTTTCTTGATTTGTAAAAAATTATAAAGTTGGTTATAGAAAAGGTGATGCTGTTGAAAAAATTATGTTAGAGTTAGTTTAACAGTTGTTATAAAAAAGTTTATATTTTAAAAACTTGTGATGTTAGAAAATATTACTAAGCAAAATCTAAATAAAACTGTTTGGATAAAGCCTGATTATTTAAAAAATAATAGGAAATGGTTTATTGTAGATGCTGAAGGTAAAACACTTGGTAAGATAGCAGTAGAGATAGCAAATAGACTATCTTGAAAAGATAAACCATATGTATGTGATTTCTGGGATTGTGGTGATTATGTTATAGTTGAAAATGCTGATAAAGTTAAAGTAACTTGAAATAAATTATCAGATAAACTATATCGTACACACTCTTGACATAAAGGTCATCTTAAAGAAATTCCTTTACAAAGAATGTTAGATACACATCCTGAAAGAGTTATACAATTAGCTGTTAAGTGAATGTTACCTAAAAATAAATTAAGAAAAGAAAGATTAAAAAGATTGAAACTATTTGTAGGTACTACAAATAAATATGATCATTTATCTCCTGAAAGAATATAATTAAATGGCTACAAACAAATATTACTATGCTGTAGGTAGAAGAAAAACTTCTACTGCTACATGTCATCTTACAAAAGGTAAATGAAATGTGCTTGTTAAAAAAGATCAAGAGTATATAAAAATAGAAGATTACTTTGCATGAGAAGGTTCTAAAGATCTTTTAAAAGATGCACTTTTCCCTTTAACTGTATTGTGAACACCTACTAGAAAAATGTTTGATGTTACTTTACATGTTCATGGGGGTGGATTAAGAGGTCATGCTGAGTCTATAAGATTAGCTTTATCAAGAGCTTTGGTTGAATTTAATCCTGACTATAGACCTACTCTTAAACCTTATGGGTTATTAAAAAGAGATCCTAGAGAAAAAGAAAGAAAGAAACCAGGTCTTAGAGGTGCTAGAAAATCTCCACAATGGAGTAAAAGATAATTTTCTATATATAAAAAATAAATTCCCGATATATCGGGCTTTTTTTGATATTGAATTTTTTAAAAAATTATTATAATGTTTTTTAATTTATGTTTTAATGTTTTCTTATATGCTATTAAATTTTGCCAGTGATGTACCTTTTGTATATAATGATTGAGATTTATATTTTTTTGATAGAAAAAATTTTGAAACTCAGCTTCCAACCTACCTATATAAACAAAATAGTATAGAAACTTTGTATATAATTACTTGACCTTGAAATTTTTCTACAACTAGGATAGGAACTGAAGTAGTAAATATTTTATTGCATCTTTGAAACTTAGATAAAGTATATTATATGGATAAATTGGAGTTATTTAATAAACTTTGATATGAAAATATATATCTTTTTTCTTGAAATAAAAATAAGTTCATACTTCTTAAAAAAGATAAAAACTATGATATAACATCTAGAAAAGAGATAAAAACTTGAATATGTGAGCAAACTTTTGAAGAAAGGAATCAACTTAACTTAGATGTTATAAAATATGAAAATATACTTAAAGATTATCAAAAAATTAATTGGAATAAAGAAACTAAATTATTAAAAGCTAATTATATATTTGAACCAATAGTTTGATAAAATCTATATAAGTAGAATTAAGAACTACTATTTAATGAATTTTATTATAAAATAGTTTAAACTTTTTAAAAAACTTGTTGAAATTGTGTTAATTTTTTTTATAGTTTTTAGGATCCTAGAATTCTAGGGTTGCTTAAACATAAACAAAAAAAACTGTTGTTGCTAATATACTGACAACAGTAGGCAACCTACTATTTTAGGGGTCCTAACGACTATAAACCGGTTAGGCCCTCTAAGTTATGCACAATATATAGGGCTGGTTGAATACAACCGGTTTTTTTTATTTGAAAAAAGTTGTTAAATAAATATAGTAAAATTAATTATATTATAACTAAACTATAAAAATGTGAGATAAAGAAGTAATAAACAAATTGGCAAAAGAATATTGAATAAATTATCTTATCATACAATCTTGGTTATTATCATGAGCATTTAGTGATTTAAAATCATGACAACAATTTTTTGAAGAAAATAACGATATCATAAAAGCTAAACCTTTTGTAAAATGGGTTTGATGAAAAAGACAACTAATTTCACAACTTGAAAGTTTGTTTCCAAAAGAGTTTAATAATTATTTTGAGCCATTTGTTTGATGATGAGCTGTGTTTTTTAATTTACAAAGAAAAAAATCTTCTTTATATGATGTAAATGAAGAACTTATAAATACTTACCAGGTTATAAAAAATCATCCAAAAGAACTTATAAACTTTCTTGAAACCTTAAATTATGATAAAGAAACTTTTTTAGATATAAGAGCTTGGGATAGGAAAGATAATTGGAAAGAAAAGTATTCAAACATACAAAGAGCTTGAAGGTTTTTATATCTAAATAGAACTTGTTTTAATTGACTTTATAGAGTAAATAAAAGCTGACAATTCAATGTTCCTTTTGGTAAATATACAAATCCTGATTTTGTGCAAAAAGAAAATATACAAAATACTTCAAAACTTTTAAATAAAACAAAAGCAGATATACAATTTAAATCTTATGATACAGTTTTAGAAAAAGCTAAAAAAGGTGATTTTGTATATTTTGATCCTCCTTATGATGTATTAACTGATACTGCAAATTTTACAAGCTATAATGAGTGAGGATTTTGAAAAAAAGAGCAAAAAGAACTTTCAGAAGTTTTTAAAAAACTTGATAAAAAATGAGTAAAAGTAATGTTATCAAATCATGATACACCTTATATAAGAGAACTTTATGCTTGATATAAGTTTAAAACTGTCAAAGCAAGAAGAAATATAAATTCAAATTCTTCTTGAAGATGAAAAATTGATGAAATTGTTGTTTTAAGTTATTAATATTTTTTTATGTTAAGTTTATTATCTAAAATATCTTTATTTATAACTAGTTATTTTCCCTTATTTATTATTTTTATAATAATAGATTTAAAAAATTTTTCTTCTTTTATACCAAACTTTTATCATAATATTTTAACATATTTATTAATTTTCTTATTAATATTTTCTATTATTTTTGTTATTATCTTATTTAAAATAATGTTACCAAAATATTGAAATAAAATAAATGAAGTTTTTTTTAATAAAATTAAAGATAATGAATTTTTAGTTAAAAATAATAATCATGAAGTTTTAACATACTTGTTTACATATTTAATTCCTTTTTTATGAATTGACGATAATAAAAGACTTTTGATAACAATTATTTTGTTATGAACAGTTTTTATAATTTATATTAAAAGTGATTTATTTAAATATAATATATTTTTATTAATATTTTGATATGATATAATTGCTATGGAATCAAATAATTATATAATATATATAATAAAAAAACAATATGATAACATAAACTATGATAATATTATTAGAGATAGGTGTTTAAAAATATCAGATGAAATTTACTTATATAACTCTTAATTTACAATGAAAGATACTAATTTTGAATGACTATATATTTTATGTAAAAATAAATCTAAAGACGAAGATTTTCAATTAAAGAAAATAAAAGTGGATAATGAATTGGAAAAAAGTATTAAGGATACTTTTTTAAAGCCATATTTATGTTTAAATAAAAATAATATTGTTGTTGATGAAGAAACTTTTGTAAAAGATTTTGATGAGTATAATTTAGATGATGATACACAAAAAAACTTTTATGAAGAAAAAGCTAATGTAATAAAATTTCCAGAGATAGATAGTAAAATAAAAAAAGATAAAATAAAGGAAATAGAAAAAATTGATGATTTAGATAATTTTACTGTAAGAAGTTGGATAATTCATTATAAAAAAAATGAAAAAAATATTTATTTATTACAATCGTTTTATAAACCACAAATGTATGTAAATAAAACTAAACTTAGTAAATATATACCACTTTTTTTTAATAAAAGTTGAAATATTTTTTCAAGTATTGATAATAAAGAATATTTAAATTTAAAAAAAACTATTGATGTAATTTACTTATGATGAAAATATGTATTTTGTTTAAATCGCAATAAATATAAGTCAATTTTTGATTATAGAGAATATATTAAGGATGAAGCTACAAAATTTTTTACTGATAATTTTATTTCAGATGAAAATAATATCTTTAATATTGATAATGAAGATATTATAAGTGAAATGATAGCAAATAATTATTCAATTGCTAAAAAGGTAAAATTAATTTCAGAAAATAAAGATTCAAATAATGATAGTATGATTAAAAAATTTGATGAAAAAATGTTAGATAACTTAAAAAAATCTTATTCAGAAGCAGAATACAATAAATATTTTGGATGATTATTAGAACTTGATAAAAATAAAAAAATTAATTTAAATAAGTCAAATTTTGAAAAAATTTTAGATATATTAAATAGAGATTATTTAAGATGTAATTATACTTGAGAAGACTTTAAATCAAAAGCAAAGAAAAAATTATAAAAGTAAATTTTTATTATTAATTTAAAGTTACTATGCAAAAAAACTTCCAAAACCTAATTTCAACTTTTAGAAAAACCATTTTTACATGGAGTTATTTTTGTAATTTCCCAAAAATAGAACAAAATACTTTTAAAATAAAAGTTCAATTAAATATATTAAATTCTCTTATTTGAGAACAAAACATTGAAGACAGGTTTTTAGAAATTGTTATAAAATACCCAGAAGTTAGGGAAGTTTTACCAATACTTTTAGCTGTAAGAGAAAAATTTAATTTAATATTAGATGAAGAAACTAAAGAAATATTAGAAGTTAAATATTTGTTTGATAAAAAAGTTAAACTTGATATAGCTTGAGAAAAAGAACTTATAAAGTTTTTCAAAAATTCATGATTGCAAAAAATTTTTGAAAATAAACATATAAAAAATTTAGAAGATTATGTATTTGGTATAGAAACTTGACTTGATAGCAATGCAAGGAAAAATAGAAGCTGAACTTTGATGGAAAATTTAGTAGAGGACTTTATAAAAGATTTTTGTGATAAAAATAATTGTGAGTATAAAGAACAAGCAACAGCTAAATGGATAAAAGAAAATTGGTGAATAGAAGTTAAATCAGATAAATCATCAAGGAGATTTGATTTTTGAATTTTTAATAAAGAAACTAAAACATTATCTTTAATAGAAGTTAATTATTATGGTTGATGATGAAGTAAATTAAAGTCTGTATCTTGAGAGTTTAATTATTTATATAAATTTCTTCAAGAACAATGAGTTCAAATGTTTTGGATAACTGATTGATTATGATGGAAAACTGCATTGAAACCTTTAGAAGAAGCTTATTATGCAACAAATTGAAATATATATAACTTGAAAATGTTAAAAGAAGGTATTTTAGATGAAATAATTGAGTAAATGAAAAAACAACCAGAAAATTTTGAACTTGAATGTACAACTGTGTGGTCTTTTCCAAGAAGATGAAATCGAGCAACTCACAATAGTAAATATAGATGAAACTGGTCACCTGAGGTTGTTAGAAACCTAATTTTAAGATATTCTCAAGAATGAGATACTATATTAGAACCTATGATTTGAGGTTGAACAACAGCTATTGAAGCTAAACTTTTAAACAGAAATTTAATATGATATGATATAAATCCTAACTCAGTTAAGCTAACAAAAAGTTTACTTGATTTTAAATCAGAAAATAAACCTAATATTGATATAAAACTTTGAGATGCAAGAAGAAAAAAAACTTCAATAAAAGATGAAAGTATAGACTTTGTGCTAACTCATCCTCCTTATTCTGATATAATTAAATATTCTGATTGAGAAATAAAAGAAGATTTATCAAATATACATGATATAGATCAGTTTTGTAATGAAATAGAAAAAGTTGCTAAAGAATCTTTTAGAGTTTTAAAAAAGTGATCTTATTGTGCTATACTTATTTGAGATACAAGAAGAAAAAAATTGTATCAACCACTTGCTTTTAAAGTAATGGAAAGGTTTTTAAAAGTTTGATTTGTACTGAAAGAGGATATTATTAAAAAACAACATAATTGTCAAGCTACTTGATTTTGGGTAAATAAATCAAAAGATTATAATTTTTTACTTATTATGCATGAACATTTATTTATTTTTAAAAAATTATAAAAAATTTTTTATTTGAAAAAAGTTACTAAATAAGTAAATTTAAAGCAAATTATTTATTTTTTTAATATATTTACCACAATATGAATATAAAAGACTTTTTTTTAACTATATTGCTTATTGTAATAATAATAAGATTTTTTTGATATGGTTATATTTTTATTGATTACTATAATAATTTTGAATATGTTAGTTTTTTTACAATTTTTCTTTATTTGTTTTGATTATTAATTTTATTTATGTTTTTTATTTCATTTTTTAATATAATAAACTTATATTTATATTTTAATTGAAATAAAGAAAAAAAAGAGTCTAGACTAAAAAATATATATAATTTATTGTTAACATCAATAAATGTTGAGTCTTTATATGTATGATTAATTTTTTTAGAAATATTAGTATCAATTATTTCTTTTGATTTTAAGCATATTGAGCAAATTATTGCTAACATACCTATAATTATTATTTACTTAACAACTATATATTTATTGTATCAAATAAAAAAAATAAATATAAAAAATTAATTATAATTTAATACTAAAGTTTGAAAAAAGTTATTAAATAAGTAAGTTTAGGGTAAGTTTATAAAATAAAATTATACTATGCCAAAATTTAATGATTTTGATATGGAAAATTGGAAAGATATAGATATATCTACAGATAGTTTATGGGTTATAGAAGAAAGAAAAAAGTGAGGGAAACATTCAAACTATTATCATTGAAATTTTGTTCCTCAAATTCCAGAACATTTTATAAAAAGATATACAAAAAAATGATGATGGGTTTTTGATCCTTTCCTTGGAAGTGCTACAACTGCTATTGAATGCGAAGATTTATGAAGAAATATAATATGAATTGATATACAAAAAGAGCTTGTAGATAAAGCTAAAGAAATAATAGATGGTAAAAAAATTAAAGCTCATTTTTGAGTATGAGATAGTAAAAGTAAAAAAACACTTTCTGATATAAAAGAAATATTAAAATATAGAAATATTGAATGACTTGATTTAGCTATCTTACATCCTCCTTATGCTGATATAATAAAATTTTCTGAAGAAAAAGAAGATTTATCAAATTCAAATTGAATAGACTGATTTTTACAAGATTTTGCAAAAGTTCTTGAAAATACAAAAAATGTATTGAAAAAGGATTGATACATGGTTATAGTTATTTGAGATAAATATCAAAAAAGTGAATGGATACCTTTAGGTTTTCAATGTATGAATGAAGCTCAAAAATTGGGTTTCAAACTCAAAAGTATTATTGTTAAAAATATGGAGTGAAATAGATGAAAACAATGAACTTGATGAATTTGGAGGTATAGAGCTTTAAATAGTGATTATTATCTATTCAAGCATGAGTATATTTTAGTTTTTAAGAAGTAAAGTTATGGATACTCAAATAATTACAACTATTATTTCAATTTTGTGATGAGTTCTAATTGCATCAATAACATATTATTTAACAAAGAAAAAAGAAGAAGAATTTGAGTGGAAAAAAGAAAAATTAAGGTTTTATATTGAATTTATTGAATCTTTAAGCTGAATAACAGACTGAGAAAAAAATTTAGAAAATGAAATAAGATATGCAAAGGCTTGTAATAATTTACATTTATTTGCAACCTCTGATGTTTTATTTGCATTACAAGAATTTAGAGAAAAAGCAAAATGAAAAGATTTTGACTATGTGCCTTACTTAACTATTTTAATAAATGAAATTAGAAAAGATATAAAAGTAAAAAGATTAGATAATAATCTAAATTTTTATTTAGCAACATCTAAATCTAAAAAATAAACCTCTACTTATAGTCTGTAGATTTATAGTCATCATTTATTATAATGATGGCTGTTTTTTATTATTTAAAAAGTAATATGGATATTAAGAAAAGTTTTTGAGAAAAACTTAGAGAATTTAGGAAAAAACTTTGATATTCTCAAGAATCACTGGCTATGAAATGTGATTTACATAGAACTTATATTTGAAATGTAGAAAGATGAGAAAAAAATATTTCTCTTGAAAATATAGAAAAATTATCAAAAGCACTTTGAATTAAAATTAAAGATTTATTTTAATAATGTTTTAACAATGATTAAAAATCCATTTAAAGAATGAACACAAATTTATAAAATTTTTGAGATACTATCAGACTTAAAATGGCACTGTTCAGAACATGAACTTCCTTGAAGTCAACCAGCAAAAGCATTACAGATGATAAGACAAGCAGGTTATAAAATGGAAAAAGTTTGACCAAACTATGCAAAAAATATGTTTTGTGATGTTTGTTGAAGAAAAACACCACATAGAAAACTTATTTCTCTAAAAAAAGAAAATGTTTCATTAGAAAGAACAAAAACATTAAACCCAAAATTAAAAGAAAGAATAATTAAACTATTAGACAATAAAGATGCTATTTTATGATATACACCAAGTTGAAGGAAGATAGAAGTTGATCATAGAATTCCACAAGTTAGATGGACAAAAAAAGAAGAAGATTATATAAATATGACTGATGAACAACTTATGTCAAAATTTATGCTTTTGGTAAGAGAACATAATCTTTTAAAAAGTAGATACTGTGAAAAATGTAAAAGAACTTGAAAAAGACAAGCATTTTTATGAATAAATTATTTTTATAAATGAAAAGAAAATTATGAAGAAAATCTTGGATGTGAATGATGTGGTTGGTTTTCTCCTGAAAAATGGAAAGAAAGTTTAAATAAAAAATTATCTTGAAAATAGATAAAAAATGAATACTATAAGTATCAATTTAATAATAAATAAATAGTAAATGAACTATATTTGATCAAAACTTTCACTTTTAGAGTTTATAGAAAATGGTATAACTCATGTTGTTTGAAATAAAGATTATACTTTTTCTGATCTTTTTGCTTGAACCTGAATAGTTGGTAGATTTTTTAAACAAAAATGACACAAAGTTATAGCAAATGATTTACAATATTATAGTTATGTGTTAAATAGACATTATATTTGAAATCATACAGATTTATACTTTACTTGATTACTTTTTGAAATACCTGAACTTTTAATTTGAGATGTAAATTCTTATAAAGAAATAGTTTGTAAATACTTAAATAATTTAGCTTGAAAAAAGTGATTTATATACAATAATTATTCATTATGATGAACTAAATGAAAAGAATTTGAAAGACAATATTTTTCTGATGAAAATGCTTTAAAATGTGATGGGATAAGAGAAAAAATAGAAGAATGGAAAGAAAATAATAAAATAACAGAAGATGAGTATTATTTTTTACTTACAAGTTTACTTGAAGCTATAGATAAAGTTGCAAACACAGCAAGTGTATATGGTGCATTTTTGAAAAAATTAAAAAAATCAGCTCAAAAAACTTTGAATGTAAAACCTGCAGAACTTTATGTAAATGATAAAGAACATGATATATTCAATGAAGATATAAATTCACTTATACAAAATACCAAACATGATGTAGTATATCTAGACCCACCATATAATCATAGACAATATGCAGGAAATTATCATATACTTGAAACTATTGCAAAGTATGATAATCCTTCTATAAAATGAAAAACTTGAATGAGAGATAATTCTAGTCAAAGGTCTTTATACTGTAGTAAAAGTTATGTTAAACAAGCTTATAAAGATTTAATTGATAATATTGATGCAAAATATATATTTTTAAGTTATAATGATGAATGACTTATGAATTTGGATGATATAAAAGAAATAATGTCATCTAAATGAGATTATTGAGTTTTTAAGAAAGATTATAGAAGATTTAAAGCAGATAAAACTGAAAGCAGAAATCATAAAAAAGATGGAGTAGTTGAATATTTACACTATGTTAAAGTAAAATAATGAAAAAATATATATTTTTAACTGATGAATGATTTACACAACAGCCAGATTGAAAAGATATAGAAAATACTCAAGTTATATGAATAAGTAAATGAAATAATCCAAAACAAGCTTTTGATAATTTAAAAGAAGATAATAATTGGATTTTAGAAACATCTTTTAATAAGGTTTATTGTTATGAATTAGAAAATAATGAAACTGAATATTTTTATATAAAATAATTTATAATCATTTGTTTTTAAAAAATTATAAAAAATTTTTCCTTTGAAAAAAGTTATTAAATAAGTAAGTTTAGGGTATAATTTACTCTACTATAAAATCTCTTATGGAATTAAGGTCTCGATTAAGAACATCAGCAAAATATATAAATACTCTTAAAGAAAAGGGGATTGAAAAACCTAAGGATTTTTTCTATTATTTTCCAAAAGACTATGAAGATAGAACAAGTATCAAAAGCATATGAGAGCTTCAAGAATGAGTGAAGGCAGTAGTAAAAGCAAAGATAGTAGATACAAATTTTATCAAAACACCAAGATGAAAAAAGATAATGGAGTTTCAACTTCAAGATAAAGATCAAAATATTGCTTATGCAAGTTTTATGAATGCAACATATCTTCTTAGAACTTTAAAAAAATGAAATACTATATTACTTTCATGAAAACCTAAATTTTCTTATGGTAAATATACTTTTTGGTTTCCTGAGATACTTTCAGATAATTTTGATGATGACCTTGTAAATGTAAATTTGGTTTGAAAGATAGTTCCTATATATTCTGATCTTTCATGAATAAAATGATCTTGGTTTCAAAAAAAAATATCTGATAAAATAGATGATATAGATAATTTGTATAAAGAATTTTTGCCTTCTTACTTGATAGAAAAATATAATCTTTTGTGAATAAAACAGGCTTTAAAAAATATACATTTTCCTGATAACATGGAAGCTTTGAAACAAGCAAAATATAGGTTCAATTTTGAACAACTTCTTATATGGCAACTTATTACAAATATCAATGCTGTAGATGAAAAAAAATGACAAGCAACACAACCACAACGGGATATTATAAAAGAATTTTTAACTTATATACCTTTTGAACTGACAAAAGCACAGAAAAAAGCAATCAAAACTATAATAGATGATATGCATAGTTGAAGTACTATGATGAGACTTTTACAATGAGATGTATGAAGTTGAAAAACAGTTGTAGCAACTACAGTAGCTTTCTATCTTATGAAACAAAATAATAAACAGATAGCTTTTCTTGCTCCAACAGAAGTCCTTGCTAAACAGCATATAGCAGGCATTTCAAAGTTCTTACTTCCTTTATGATATAAGATGGCTCTTTTAACATGATCTACTAAAAAAAGTGAGAAAGACCAGATCAAACAAGATTTAAGAGAGGGTAATTTGGATTTTGTAGTTTGAACTCATGCGATTATACAAGATGATGTAGAATTTAAAAATCTATGACTTGTAATTGTTGATGAACAACATAAATTTTGAGTAAAACAAAGAGTAAAACTTTCAAGTCAATGACATCCTCATATGTTGCAAATGACTGCTACACCTATACCAAGATCACTTGCACTTTCTTATTTTTGAGAGTTTGAAAATACTATTATAGATGAGCTTCCACCTTGAAGACAAGAAATTCATACAAAAGTTATATCAGAAGATGAATATATAAAACTTAAACAATTTTTGATAAATAAGATAAGGCAAGACCAGCAAGTGTATGTAGTTTCTCCACTTATAGAAGAGTCTGAGAAGTTGGAAGATGTAAATTCTGCTTTTCAAGAATATGAAAAAGTTGTAGAAATGTTCCCTGAATTGAAAGATAAGATAGGACTTATGCATGGTAGATTGAAAGCAGATGAGAAAGCAAAAGTTATGTGAGATTTTCAATCTTGAAAGACAAAGATACTTGTATCAACAACAGTTATAGAAGTTTGAGTTGATGTTCCAAATGCAACTATTATGATCATTAAAAATTCTGAAAGATTTGGTTTATCTTCGTTGCATCAGTTAAGATGAAGAGTAGGAAGATGAAGTTTGCAATCTTACTGTTTTCTTGCTACAAAAAGTAAATCTTGAGAATCATACAGAAGATTAAAGTATATGGAAAAATATTCTGACGGTTTTAAACTTGCAGAAATAGACTTAAATTTAAGATGAGCAGGTACTATACTTGGTACTCAACAATCTTGAGATATGGACTTACCAGAAGAAGCACTAAAAGATATACATCTACTTGAAAGTACAAGGGCAGAAGCAAAGCACATACTTAAACATAATATACTTGAAAAAGAAACAAAACTTAAAAAACTTGTAGATAAAAAAATTAACTATTCTAAGTTGATGGGGTAGTAATAAAAAAAACTGTCTTATTTTATTTACAAGACAGTTAATTAAATTATAAATTTATCTGTATATCATCAAGATTATCATCATATTCCTTGTTTGAATTATAGAATACTTTTCATCAAAGTTTCTTTTTATTTGATTCTTCTCTCTTTGTTAATACTTCTCATATCTTTGTTTTAACTTCAGGGTTTTTTTCTAAGAATCTTTCAAAATCTTTTCTTGATATCTTCCAAAAATCTGCTGAAGGACTTGTACATACAACAGAAGCCATTGCAGGTTTTTTATTGAAAAAACTCATCTCTCAAAAAACATCTCATTCTTGCAATTCTCAAAGAACAATAGATTGTAATCCATCTGCCTTTTTTGCTTGTAAAATTCATTTTTTAAGTATATAAATATTTTCTACATTATGTCCTTCTATGATTATAGCTTGATTTTCTCAAGCCATTTCCAATTTAAAAAGATTTGCAAATTCTGCTAAACGATCGTTATCTAAATCTTCAAAGAATTTATTTTTTTTTAACATTTTTATAAGCATTTCTTGGATTTTATCCATTTTTTTTGATTTTATTGATAAAGTACATTAATGTATTAAGAGGCTTGAAAAGTGTTCATACAACAAATTCATACTTTTCATTTGCATCTTTTACCATATGGTTTATCTTTGATAATATACTTATAAGCACAAATAAAGCTACAACTCAAAGTATAATTATAAATGCTCATCATATTATAATGATATTTATTGAAATTGTTAAAATCAAATCCATTTTTGTATATTTATAACCTAAATTTATTTTATATTATATTTTTAATTTAAATTGTCAATTTGTTTTAATAGTTTTCTTCATTTTTTTGTCTTTTCTATGATTCATAAGTTGATTAAAACAGGTTCTATATCTTTTTCTATGACTTTTTCAGCTATATTTAACATACTTGATATTGTTCAAACTCATAATATTTCTTTGGTTTCAAGTATTTTAATATATTCTTTTTGTAAATCACTTAGTCAATATTCTCATAATTTTAAATTTTTGAGTAATTCTTTATATATATCTTTGTCTATATGTATATTATTTTCTTTAAAACCTGATGCTATAAGGTAATCTCTTATTCTAATTGCAAGATTTTTAATCTCTCTTGGAACTGGTAGACTTTTTGAGCTAAGTTCTTTTACAATCTCTTTTTTACAATTTATATTAAATTCTTTCAAATATTTATCTAGTATTTTTTCTTTTTCTTTTTCTTCATATGGCTTAAGGTGAAACTTATATACAAATCTATTTTTAAAAGCATCTGATAAACTTTCTAACTTGTTTGTTGCTCAAACTAGAGTAAACTTATTTACAGGGATAGAAGTAGTTTCATCTTGTAAAACTATATCTACACGAAAATCTTCCATAGCTATATATAATATCTCCTCTATCTTTGGTTTAAGTCTATGAACCTCATCTATAAAAAGTATATCCCCTTCTTCAAGCTGATTTAAAACACTTATCATATCTGATGGTTTTTCCATAGCATAGGCAGTTATGATTTTTATATTTTTACCAAGGTTGCCTGCTATTATCTTTGATAGAGTAGTTTTTCAAAATCAGCTATCACCAGAAAAAAGTACATGACCTAAACTATCATTTCTTTTAATAGAACTTATAATTCAGCTTTTAAGTATATTTTTAATATTTTCCTGTCATATAAAATCATCAAAATCTTCTGGTCTTATAGAATTTTCTTTTTTAACAACTTTTTCAACTTTCTTTTTTTCTATATTAGCATTTTCTACTTTCATATTTTTTCTAAAAATTTAAATATTTATTTATTAAGCTATCTATTCAATAATCTATATCTTCAAATAATTTTTTATTATCATTTCAATACCTTTCTATCATAGTTTGAACATCTTCTTTTAAACTTTTATTAACATCCTTTATTTTTCATTCTATTCAAAGGTTGATTACATAAGTTTTATAAATATCAGAGTCTTGAATGTTTCTCTTAACATTATCATATAAATAGGCAGTTTTTACTTTTTGTTTTTCAAGTTGTGATGCTAAAAAAATTAAATTTTCATTTTTAGAAAGTTTTGAGGTAAATTTTTCACTTTTTCAAACTAAATATTCATAATTTATAAGGTTTTTGGCATATTCTTTATAGTTTTCATCTCATATAGAAAATACTTTTACTTTCCACTTTTTAAGCTTATTATAACTTTCAAATCATTTTATAGCTCAAACTTGTTCTTCTATATAGTTCATTAAATTTTCTTTCATATTTGCAATATATTCTTGGTCTTTAATTTTGAATTCTTCTATTAATGAAGTGTCAAATGAAATATTACCTAACATGTCTTGTATGTCTTTTTTTATATCTATGCTATCTTGTTTTATAATTGCTCATTCTCAAGCTTTTATTATCTTAGAAGTATCATTATTTTTAACTTCTATAAAATGTTTATATCATATAGCTTGAGTTTCATTTTGACCTTTACTTACAAGTCATGCAGTTCACCTTATAATAAGTGTTTGTCACTTTCATGTTTCTATATTCATATTACTAGAATCTTTTACCATCTTCAAAACACGGAACCATACATTTCACTGTTCAAGTTTTATATGTGTTTGATTTTCTGACATTTTATTAAGATCTTTTGTAATTTTTGTTAGACTAAGTTTTGTTCAAGGTGTTATTCTAAGTATACTATCATCCCAAAGATATATAACAGCATAAGTTTTATAAGATTTTCTTCATACAAAGTATATCTTATCATTTTCTTCAAGGTCTATTTTTTCTCATTCTTTATAATCTGCTATTGAAATTTTAGTTCGATCTTTATTTTCTTTTTTAATCATCATAGCCATTCATCTAAGTTTACTTTCTTCATCTTTTTTATATATTTTCATATAATTTTCTTTTTGTTGGTAATGGTTTTTAGTTTCAATATCATAAGAGCTTGTAGGTACTATAAGAAGCAACATTAAAAAAAAATCTACTCATATAAGTAAAATTCAGCTTATTATGGCAAATACTCTAAGTTTTCAGGCTGACTTTCAAAGTATAAAAAGCAATGGTAGTGATAAAGTTAAAAATGTTGCAATAAAATTTGTTCATCACATAAGTTTTACAATTACAAAAACAGAAATTAGTGATAATATTATAAATAATTTAGTTTGATTATTTTTATTCATTGTTGATTATTTTATTATAAATCATATTGTTTATGGTACTATATTTTTTTTCATGTATTAAATCAAGTATTTCTTTGTTTTTTACTCATATTAGCTTTTGTATATCATAAGAGCTTTTTAATCATAGTATGTTTTTAATTTTATCAAATTTAACCTTTTCATCATCATCTGATCTTATAATATCTTTAATATATACTTTATCTTGTTTTTTTTGATATGTTATCTTGTATTTTCTATATGCTTTAATGCATATTTTAATAATTATAAAAATTATCAAAACAAGAAGTAACAGTAAAAAGAATCATTTTAAAATATAGTTTTCACTACTCCAAATGTTAAAGTACATATAAAAAAATTATAAAATTATAAATCTAGCCTGTATAGTAAAAAAATATAGTTAAAAATCAATTAATATTGTAGTATAAATTATCTATAAAAATTTTCAACTTATATAAGCTAATATACTTAAATTAATAATATTTCAAATCAAAAGAGGGATTATTATCTTTTTATATGAAAATCATGAAAATGCTAATGCAAGCATTAAAAAATCTTTTGGAAATGGAATAAATCAAGCATATAGAAAAATAAAAAATTGAATTAATTTTTTAGGTTGTTTTTGAATCCAATCTGAAATTGGTTTTATTTTATTTTGAAAGCTAGTAGTTAATTTTTTTCATTTTTTTCAAAGATAATAGAATATACTATCTCATATGCTAGCTCAAGTTCATGCAAATATTCAAATTAAAAAAGGGTTTGCTCATCATATTGTTAAAGTTATAATAGTTGTATAAAAATGTGTGACTGTTAATGTGGATATTCATCAAAATGCTCATACAAGAAAAACTACTAGGTAAGCATTTTCTAATCATATATAACTTACAATTTCTTGAGGACTATATTGGTTAAATAAAAACACCCAAAATAAAACAAATCATACTAGAGAAAAAAATGTTCGATATTTTTTTATTAAATTGATTATATTCATTTTTTAATATATTCACATTTTAAACTTATTTTATATATATTAAAAATTCCAGATAATACAAGAAAAAACTTATTTTAAAATTTATCTTAAAACTCAAAAAATCCATTGAAAACTTGAATAATATTTTTATAGTTTAGTATATTTTATTTATTGTAAAAAATATATGGACAGTAAAAGATTGGAAAAAGAATTACAAAAAGTGAGAGAATATTTTGAAACAGTTTTAAGTAAAATACAAGCTTGAAAAGCTTCAACTTGATCTATAGAGGATATAGATGTTTATATACCATCTTGGGGGCAAACACAAAAAATTCAGTGACTTTGAAATGTTTCTTTGCTTGATCCTCAAACTATTAAAATAGAATCTTGGGATAAATCAGTATTATCTCATATAGAAAAATGAATATATGATGCTGAGATAGGTCTTACACCTTTAAATCAATGAGAGTGGATTATGGTAAAGGTACCCCCTATGACTGAAGAAAGAAGAAAAGATATAGTAAAAAAAGTAAAAAAAGAACTTGAAGAAGCAAAAATAAGTGTTAGAAATATAAGACATACTTTTTTAAAAGATGTAAAAAATAGCCTTGATGAAAAAAACATATCAGAGGATGAGAAAAAGCAATATGAATGAGAAATAGATGATGCCATAAAAGCAATAAATAAGGATCTTGAGTATGTTGCTAAGCAAAAAGAACAGCATATAATGAAAATGTAAATTTATATAATAAAATATAATCATGAAGAAAATGTGTAATATGGTTAAAATAACAGTAGCTGCCATAGCTATAGGTGAAACAATAGGCTCTTACTATAAAAGTAATGATTTTAGGGTAAAACTAAATAGTTCTAAAGGTTTTGATAAGGTTAGAGTTGTATTTAATAATTTACTTGATGTGAATAAAAAGTTTTTTACTGAAGCTTCATCTGTAGATTATAATGCAAGATATAATGATTTAAAATTAAACTTAGAGTATAAAATAAATGATATTAATCTTAAAATAGATAATATAAAAGAAAATATTAATGATTATAGTGAGGAAAAGCTTAAACCAACTTTGAATGATATGTATATCAAAGCAAATGAGTTTAGAGAAAAACTTGAAGATGAGGCAGTAGGTTTAAATGAAAGATATAAACTTGAGGAAAAATTAGATATTGTTAAAGAAAAAATATCTGATCTTAAATCTAAAATGAAGAAATAATTTATTTATTATATTCAATAATGTTTGATTTTAAAGAATTTATAGACAACTTGAGGGATAATGATGAAAAAAAAGATATAGTTGAAAAATATGAAAAACTTGTGGAACCACTTCCAGAAGCTTTTGAGGATACTATAATATATAAAGATTATCTTTCAAAATTTAATGTTGGTGACTTAGATTTACTTTATCCAGAGTATATAGATGAAGAATTTAACTGGGATCTTTTGATTCGTCTTGTAATATCTTCTTTTTCTAGTGGTTATGCACTTGATAATAATGAGGATAGTTGAAAGCTTGAGCTTGTTATCAATGTGTCAGCTGGTGATAAACATATAGCTAAAAAACTTCATGAATTATGGGGCTTTCAGATAGCTAGAATGTATGAGATATATATAGAAGAACAAATGAATCTTGAGATACTTGCTCATGAAGATGAAAAAGAAAAAGATATTGTCCTTACTCAAAGAACTTCAAACTTAGATAAATGGCAGCTTGTTCTTGATAATATACAAGTTAAAAAACTCAAAAAAGATGAAGAAAGAGAAAAGAAAAGTAAATTGGATAACCTTATGAGTCAACTTTAGTATTAAAGATATATTTTATGTGAAATCAAAAAAAGGATATTATAGATTATGCATTAAATTATATATTTAGGTATCCCAAAACAGAAAAAGAGCTTTTAATACAACTTAGAAAAAAGGGTTATACAGAACATCATATAGAAAGAGCAATAACCTATCTAAAAGAAAAAAATTACCTTAATGATAGGGAGTTTATAAAATCTTATATAGATTCACATCTTATAAGGAAGTGAAAGCCTATTATATATGTTAAATCTCGTTTAGCAGAAAAGTGAGTTAACATGAATGATGTAAAAGAACTTATATGAGAAAATATAGATGATATAAATGAATGAATTTGAAATCAAATAAGAAAAGAAATTGAAAAATATAAAGCAAAAGATATTAATCAACTTGATATATTACAAAAACTTACTAGAAAATGATATACTATAAATCAAATCAAAAAAGTATTGAATTATTAACTTATATTTACTAATTACTTTTATATTATAACTATTGTATTTTATGGCAGCATACTTTGATATTATAAAACTTATTTTCTTTATACTTACTATAATTATAGTTCTTTTTCAACTTAGAATAAAGTGAGTTATGCCAGAAAGTATTGTTGATGTTATAGGTCCATTTATGTTGCCTTTTTACTTTATATTACTTTGACTTATAATAGGTTATATAATAGGTTATATAAAATCTGTTAAATCTAATGAAGAATATGAAGATAAATCATATATTCAGTGATTTATAATAGGTTGAGTTATATGAGTTATATTTTCAGCTGTTTATTATTTTATTATATGAGCATAATGAAAAAACTTTTTATATACATGACCTTATTGTTTACATTGATTGGCTGTTCATGAGATAGTGAAGAGTCTAGGCTTATAAGTTTTTGACCTTTTTCTTTTGATATATCTAATAATTTTACTACTGTAGATCAAACTTTTTCTATAAAAGATTATCAAGTATTGGAGTCTTATAATAAAGTTAAGAATGCAGGTTCCTCTAAAGAATCTTTAATTATATTTGAATATAGTTCTTCATATCCAAATAATGAGGAAAAATTTTTTACAATAGTTTCTGATAAGTTTAAAAGACAAATTCCAGGTGCAAATATATTAGAAAAAGCAAAATTTAAAAAAAAACAAGGTAATATATATTACTTTACTTATGAGGTATTTGATAATCTATTTGCAGATAGTGATTCAAATGCAGATTACTATGGTGTGCAAGCTTATTTGTTTGATAGTAAAAAAAGATTATATACAATAGCTTATACTTCACAGTCAAAAGAAGCCTTAAATAATATGTTAGATAATATAAAAGATTTAAAAGTTAATTAATAAAAAATGCAAGTTGAAAATAATGTTCCTACAAATCCTAGTTGAATATCTTTGATTTGAAAAGTTGTTATATGAATAATAGTGTGATTAGTTTTTTCAGCACTTGTTTTTGTTATGTTTATATGACTTTGATCAAGTATAGATCAGGCTGTTAAGAACTCTACAAGTAACATAAGTTTTTCTCCACTTGTATGGCTTTCTTTTATTGCTATAGCTTCATTAACTTCTATTGTATGATCTATAGTTTTATCATGAATTTATAATGTTATATGGAATGAGGATTATTATGACATGAAGGTAATGTCTTCTTCTATACTTTCGGTAAATTTACTTTTATTTATACCATTTTTATTTTTATACTTTTATGTATGAACTATTTTATCAAGCATGGACTATCTTTTTGTTGTTTATGGTTTTCATTTATTTTTTGCTATATATATATCTTTTATAAGTATGGATGTTGTTAAAAATCCTAATTATTCACCTGTATATGTTATAGGTAATAGTTTTGGTTTTATTATAACTATACTTTGATTTTTTATAATATATTCTTTATATTCCAAACAAGCTTGATCTGCTGAAAAGAATATTTTATTTTTTCCTCCTATATTAGCATTTACTGTAATCCCATTTGTATCAGCATTATTTGAAAAAATATACTATAAGTTTTATGAAATGTGAAATGATTTTCTATATATTGCTTCATTGTCTGAAGTTATGGTAGATGAAGAAGATATAGATGAAGTTAATGTTGATATTAATTAATAGTTACAAAAAATATGTTATAAAATTATATTTGTAACTATTATATTTAATTTTTAATCCATATTATTATGAAATATATTATTTCTTTTTTATTGTGAATATTTGTTAGTTTGTGAATATTTTTTTCTTACAATCAAACAAATAACCAAACAATATCTAATGTTGATTTTTCATCTACTGTTAGTGATAAGATAAACTTATTAAGAGAGTCTATAAAAAATATATGATCAACAACTAACTCTCTTAATAATAATTCAAAACTTGAAAAAATAAATAATATAAAAGAGGTTCTTGATAAAAAATATATAAATACAAGTTATATATCTTGAGATAAAATGTGGGATAAGGCTATACAGGCCTATGTTTCAGCTATTTGAGATCCTTTTACTGTTTATTTAACTTCTGAAGATAATACTTCTTTACATGAAGAGCTTAAATGAAGCTCAGACTTTGAAGGTATATGAGCAGTAGTTACCAAAGTGCCTGAGGGTATTATGGTAGAAAGAATTATAAAAGATGGTCCAGCATTTAAGGCTGGTTTAAAACCTCTTGATGTTATTCTTAAGGCAAATGGTACTAATCTTTCAAATCTTCCTTTGTGAGAAGGTGTAAATGAAATTAAATGACCAAAATGAACAAAAGTTAATCTTACAATAAATAGAGATTGAAAGATAATGGAAATAGAAGTTACAAGAGATAAAGTTGAAATAAAATCTGTAGAATCAAATATTTTAGAATATGATAATGCAAAACTTTGATATATAAGTATATCATCAATATGAGAAGAAACTTATACACAATTTGTGAAACAATCTAATGAGTTGCTATCTGATGGTGCAAAATGAATTATACTTGATCTTAGATGAAATGGTGGCTGATATCTTGAAGTTGGTTATAAGATATGATCTATGTGGTCTCAAAAAGATGATGTTGTTGTGAAGACAAAGTATAAAGATGATTTTTATAATAGGGTGCTTAAAGCAACTGATGATGGCAAGTTACATAATTTCCCAACAGTAATTTTGATAGATGCTTATACAGCTTCTGCATGAGAGATTATAACTGCTGCAATCCAAGTAAATAATAAAAACAATACTAAACTTGTATGAACAGAAACTTTTTGAAAATGAACTATACAAACTTTAGAAGAATTTAGAGATGGTAGTAGTTTAAAATATACAATCTGAAAATGGTTTACTCCAGATGATAAGAATGTGTCTGATGGTATAAAGCCTTGAAATGGTATAAAACCTGATAAGGAAGTTGAGTTTGATTCTGATTCTTATACTAAAGATCATATTGACAATCAACTTGATACTGCCAAGCAAACACTTATTAATTTGATAAATAAATAAAATGAGATCAATATGAGAAAACAGTTTATGATTTAGAGTATTTATACTTATTGTATGATTGTCTTTTATGGGAGTTTTAAACTTTATAGTTTTTGCTCCATTTTTTGATTATAATTATGATTATAATTTAATTTTTTTTATGATTTTTCTTTGAATATTATTATTTTATATTATTAAATATTTTAAGTACTTATATGAGATAAAAGAAGATAGCTTATATATCAAAACACCAAGTAAGAAAAAAATATATGAGATTCCTTTTAATGAAATAAGAGAAATTTGAAAAATATCGAAAATCCCTTTTTCTTATAAGTTTTGAATGAACTTTAATCCCAATAAAAAAATATTATATTTAAACTGATTTTCTTCAAGATGAATATTAATAAAGCTTCAAACACATGATATTGTAATATCTCCTAGAAGATATTATGATTTTTATAAAGAACTTAAAAAAAAGATTTAATATATTAATTTTATCTCATGATTTTCTGGAAATTTTATACAAAACTTTGAGAAATCTTATTTATAATACCATTATTATTATTTTTTTATATGATTGAATTTCATCAAAATATAATTTTTAATATTGTTGCTGTTCTTTTAATACAGGCTTTTATAGGTATTTTTTTAAAATACTTTTTTTTTAAAGAAAGACCTAAAAAGATGAATTATTATAATTTTATAACAAAAATTAGGGCATCTGCATTTCCTTCATTACATTCTGCAAATACTTTTTTGTTGTTTTTGTTAAGTATTTATTATTTAGACCATGTTTATTCTATATTTTTTCTAATATTTTGGTTTTCTATAGCATATTCAAGGATTGTTTTAAAAAAACACTTTTATATAGACATATTTTCAGGCATGATATTATCAATTGTTGTTTTTTTATGATTTATAATATTCTTTAATATATAAAAAATATTGAAAAATAAGTAATTAAAGTTATTCTAGAACTTATATTTATTTTTTATAATTATTTTTATGCTGTCTGAAGATATAAGAAAATGATGGAATAACTTTTGGTTAGAAAATGAAAAAAATCATAAAGAACTTAATCCAGCTCCTTTGATACCTACATGAGATACAACAAGTTTATTTACAGTAGCTTGAATGCAACAACTTGTGCCTTACCTTAGCTGAAAAACTCATGAACAAGGAACTAGACTTTTTAATATACAAAAATGTATAAGAACTCCAGATATAGATGAGATAGGGGATGAAAGACATCTTACTATGTTTGAGATGATGTGAAATTGGTCTTTATGAGATTATTTTAAAAAAGAGTCTATAACTTGGTCTGTAGAATATCTTACAAAAGTATGTAATATACCTATAGAAAAATTATGAGCTACTATATATGCTTGAGATGAAGCTTTATGATTGGAAGAAGATAAAGAAAGTAGGCAAATACTAAATGAACTTTGAATTCCTGATACTAGGATAAGAGCTATGCAAGAAAATTGGTGGGGCCCTGCAGGTGAAGTTGGTCCTTGTGGTCCTGATTGTGAGTTTTATTATGATAGAGGTGATGATTTTTGACCAAATGATTGGTTGATGGATGATAATGATAGATATACTGAGATTTGGAACAATGTTTTCATGGAATATTATAAAAATCAAGATGGTAGTTTCAAACCTCTTTCTCAACAAAATATAGATACAGGTATGGGTCTTGAAAGACTTGCTATGATCTTACAAGATAAAAGTACTATATTTGAAACAGATCTTTTTGAATGAATTATAAAAGCTATAGAAAAATATACTGGATTTTCTTATCCTCCTTATGAAAAAGAAGAAATAAAACTTACTGAAAAAGAACAAGAAGTAACTAGAAGATTTAGAATAATTACTGATCATATAAGAGCAGGGTTGTTTTTAGTTTCTGATGGTGTGATACCTTCAAATGAATGAAGAGGTTATGTACTAAGAAGACTTATAAGAAGAGCATTCTATAATATGTATCTTTTAAATGAAAATATAGAGTATAAAAACCTTGTAAATACTATATATAAAGCAGTAGAATCAAAATACTGATCTTTTTGGAAGAATCTAAAAAACAATCAAACACTACCAGATATTATAGTAAATGAGATATGAAAATTTGAAAAAACTATACAAAAGTGATTAAAACTACTTAACGAAAAATTAGAAAATATATCTTGAAGTTTAATAGATGGTGAGATTTGTTTTAAACTTTATGATACTTTTGGTTTTCCTCTTGAACTTACAAAAGAAATATGAGAATCAAG
>JASMTN010000020.1:0-17110 GCA_041694255.1 Candidatus Altimarinota bacterium | reverse complement strand
CATAATAATCTTGTTTTCATAATCATAAATTTAACATATAAAGTGATTAAAAAAGAAAAATCAATACAAAAAAAATTACAAGGTGGAGACTCCGTACTACCTTGTAATTTTTTGTGATTTTTAAAAATATATCTCTTTATTTGTTTTTATGATTAGAAATACAGATTTTTTAGAGTTAGTTGATTTGGTTGTTGGGTTTAGTTTTTGTTTTAGTTATTATTTAATATCAAAATAATATTTTTTAATAATACATCAAAATCTGCTCTAAATTCGATTGTTCGCTTTAAAGGTAAAATTTCCTTTTTAGATATATGGCTGTGTAAATTTCAATCTGATATATTTTTCATTGCTCAAAGTAAATGTTCCATATTTTTTTTATCACTTTTTGAAAATTTATAACTTGAAACTATTTCTTTAAAGGAACGAAATCAAAAAACTGGAGGGATATGATCTATAAACATTCTTAAAAGAGATGATATTGCTAAATAACAAGCATTAGTATAACAAATATTTACTTCTTCAAGTATTCTTATCATTTTCAATAAATCAAAATCATTTGTTTTAATTTTTTTTAATTCTAGTATTTTTTCATAAGAAAAATAATCAACATAATCTAATTCTTTATTTATAACTTCAGTTTTATTTCATTTACTTAATCTAATTACTATTTTTTTACATTCTTCAAATAGATTATTTTCACTTTTTGTAAATTCCTTTCATGATAATAACTTATCAGTTTTATGTTGTTCTAATAAATCTCACAAAAGTTTTCAAACAATTTTATCATTTTCTTTATTCCAAAAACTTCTTAGTCTATTAGCTTTAGAATTTCATAAATTAGAATATTTTTCAGAGTAAATATTAATATTTGTAATTGTATTTACAAAATCTTTAAATGACCTATTTGTAAAATCTAATACATAACCTTCAGACATATTAAATAATTTTTCAAGCTTAAGTTTATCTATATTTGTAAGTGTAGACATAATTATATTTTTAATTAAAAAATGGCATTTTAGAACAAGATTTCGTACTACATTTTATTGAATTTACAAAAAATCTATTTCATTCATCATAACTAACTAATATCATTTCCCATCTTTCTTTATAAATTTGTCAATCTACTTCATATTGAATTAAATATTCATATCACCTTCTAATAGAATATTCTTCATTTTTATTATGATTGTTTATTTCTTTAATATCTCAAATTATTTTAATACTTCAATCAATCTTATTTAAAAAATTATTTATTCTTTGATATGAAAAATAAGTCATAACAGTTTCATCTTTCTTAATAACATTATCAAATATTGAATATAAATTATCAAAACTTCTGTTATTTATATAATTATAAAAATCTACAACATAACTTTTTCATTTTCTTGATAATGACTCTATTAATTCTTCTTCTTCTGTTTTTTGTAAAATATTTTTGTTACTTTGATCAATATTTATACTTCAACTATTTCTTTCAAAATTATTTAAATTGTTTATTCATGAAATATTATTATTAGAATTATCTAAACTAATATTTCAAATTTCATATTTAATATTATTTATTTCACTTAAATTTAATAATGAAATAATAAATCAAATTATTCAAACTAATGATCCTAAAAAAGAAATTAAAATAAATACTCTACTTTTACTAAATTTTTTAAATGACATTTAAATTTTTTAATATATATTAATTAACCTTTAAAAACTTTATCAATCAAATCTTCATATGTTTTTGCTACAAAATATTCAACATTATTTTCTTTAATAGATTCAAAATGCTTTTTTGCATATTCTATTTTTGATTTTTCATTTCATTTTAAATCTAGTGAGTTTAATGATCATTTTGTTTCAGCAATAAAATATATTTCCTTTTTATCATATGAATCAAACACAATTGCCCAGTCAGGATTATATTCTCAAACAGGAGTTGGAATTTTAAATCATGATGGTAATTTAGCATAAACATTTATATTTTTCCAAATATCTAAATCTTTTGCAAAGATTCTTTCAGTTTTAGAGTCAGTTTTAACATAATCATAAATATGTTTTTCCACTTCTAAAATATTTTCTTTAAGTGATCATTTAAAATTATTTATTGTAAAAATATCAGTATCATACACTTGTGTAGTCTTAGAGTAAGTAACATTTTTAATTAATGTAGTAGCTTTTTGCTCATTAATTAGTCAAATTACTTTAGAAATAAAACTTTCAGGATTATACTTAAATTGCATAAATTTTTCAGCATGAATTCAAGTAAGTATTTGTATAATAGTTTTTCTAGTTAAATTCGTTCACTTAGTCAATTCTGATATTAAATCGTATTTTATTGATCATAAAATATTTTCAGTTTGCTCAGTTTGTCTATCTAATCTTTTTATACTAGTTCATTCTTTTAAACTACTATCATCTATACTATCTCATTGAGATCAAGTAGTGATATTAACTATAACTTTTTTAACTTCTAATTTAGAATTGATATGTTCGATGCTATTTTTTATTAGTTCTTCAGAATTAAAATCTACTTCATAAGTAGTTTTTATATTAATTTTAGACCATAAATCTTGAAATTCTTTTTTAGCAAAATTACTATTAGGTTTTAATATAGCTTCATTAATATTTTCTTCTTTTTCATTATTGGCAATTTTAAGATTATTTGTAAGATAAACTCATTGTATCATTTCAATAAGTTCATTCTTATAATCTTTTAATTCATCCATAACTTCAAATTCATCCTTTTCAATATCTAGGATTAATTTATCTGTAACCTTTAATTCTTTATCTAAATATCATGCTATTCTGAATTCTGTTATTAAATTAGTTGCAGTTGTATCATCAAAAACAAATTTTTCTCAATCTTTATTTTTAAGTACTTTATTTTTAATAACATCTACTGTAAATTTAGTAGGTCTATCAGATAATGATTTTAAAATTTCATTTTGTAGTTCACGAGCAAAATTATCGTAACTTTCTGATGCTATTACTGTAAGAGTATTAAAATCAAAAAAGCTATTTTCCAATGTTACAAAGTCCATTCTTTCTCAATCCTGATTTACACAAATTCTTAATCATCTTCAGATCTCTTGTCTTTTACTTATAGTTGATTGACTATGTTTAAGAGTACATATTTGAAATACATTTGGATTATCCCATCATTCTCTTAATGCTGAGTGAGAAAATATAAATCTTGTAGGTTCAGAAAAACTAAGTAATTTTTCTTTATTTTTCATTATTAAATCATATGCATCTTGATCATCACTTCATTCTTCTCATCTTTTTTCTTTAGAATCAATAAATCTTCATTTTTTATCTATAGAAAAATATCATTTATGAATTTCTTCTACTGAATGTTTTCTTAAATAATTATTGTAATCATCATCAAATAAATCTAATTGAGAAACAGCTAATTTATATTCTTCTTCAAACATTTCTTCATATTCTCATTTTAACTGATTTCATTTATCATCATAGTTTCTATATTTTGCTACTTCATCTATAAAAAATAATGATAAAACCTTTATTCAACTTTTAAACATTAATCTTTCTTTTTCTAGATGCGATTTAATAGTTTCTCTTATTTGAATTCTTCTTACATGTTTTTCATCTACATCTCACAAAGTTTGTCATACTGATAAACTCACTCAATTCACAAATGATACTTTATTTGTAAGTCAATTTATTTCTTTTATAGTATATCACTCCTTATACTGATGTGATTCATTAGATAATGCATATAAATCATCTCATTCACTACATTTTCTAATTACTTTTTTAATTCAGTTAGCTTGTTTTAATTCAAATTCAATATTTGCTGTAGGATATCATTTTGGACTACAATTTATCTTATCTAAAAACAAATATCCATTCGTTCAACTATTTCAAATTACTTCTATTCATTTAACATTAATTTTCTTTACCAATTTTTTATTAAATGCATCAATAGCATCTAGTCTATAAATTTTATTATAGTCTTTTTTATGAGTAGCAGAATATAATAAAGTAAATAAATGATTGAATTTTCTATCTTGAAATATAGCTTTTGCAGTTTGTGAATATTTATTCTCTTCTATTCAAAACCTTTGAGGTTCATCTATTATTAAAATAGGTCTCGCTCTTTTTATAATATCAATTGGCTTTTGTGAATTTAAACTATCTAATTTTTGATCAATTTTTAATGAATCATTTTTTCTATTAAAAGCTTGATAGTTCATAATAATTACTTCTATATTAGAAGTATTAGCAAAATTTTTAATATTAGTTAGATTAGATTTATTTTTTGTATCATATACAGTAAATCTGATTTTTTTACCATAAATTTCTTTAAAATGATCAGATGTAATTTGTAATGATTTATGTACTCATTCTCTAATTGCAACTGATGGAACCATGATTATAAATTTACTCCAACCATATTGTTTATTTAATTCAAACATGGTTTTAGTATAAACATAAGTTTTTCATGTTCATGTTTCCATTTCAATAGTAAAATTCATTCATTCAAGACCTTTAGATATCGGTAATCATTGGTCTTTTTGGATTTCTCTGACATTTTGTAATAACTTTTCTTCAGTTATTTCTATTTTTTTATTTGAGAAGATTTCATCTACCTCAACTTTTTTTCAAAACAAGTTATCATCAACTACTCTTCTATCAGCAATATCTTTTCTATGTCATTTTGTTTGACCGATAAAACAGTCTACTACTGCATTAGTTGCATCTGATTGATAGCCTTGTTGTTTAAATTTTAATTTCATATATTTATATTCTATTAAATATTAAATAACACTAATTACAGTATTAGGGCTCAATCTTTTAAATCTTGTTTCAAAATTTATTCTATCTTTATCATCTCTAAAACTACTATCTTTAAACACTACTTTCATAGGTTCTGATTCAGCTATTTTATCTACTATTTCAAAGTTAACATTATCATCAAAACAAGCTACAAGTAGATTTTCTTGAACAAAATATACATGATTCCCATTCATATCTTTTGTTTCAATTGGTAGACCTAGAGTCAATCACAAATCTAGCATCACTTGAGTTAATAAATCATCACTATTTCTATCTTCTTTTATATTACTTTCTAGATTGAATAAATCTTGTTGTCATAGTTCTGTTGGATGATAGAATACATCTTTCATATTTGAATCAGCAAGTCTATATACTCTAAATCAAGTATCTAAAGGAGTTTCTCTCTCAGATAATTTGTCTTTATTTTCTTCTAATATCTTTTTACCTGCTCTTCTTATTCTTTCTTTTCAGATTTCACATATATTTTTATATCATGCTTTATAAGCTTCACTATTTTCTTCTGTTTCTTCAGGAATTTGTACCATTATAAATTTTCTATTTCAACCATCTTCTGAATTAAATTGCATAGTTGCATGAGCTGTTGTGGCAGATCATGAAAAGAAGTCTAGGATTATGTCGTTTTTATCAGTTTGAAGTTTTAATAAATTTATAATTAAATCTATAGGTTTAGGATTATTAAAATATTCTTTATTATTAAATATTTTTTTTACTTCAATTGTTCAATTTGAATTACTAAATTTACTTTCTGTCATAAAATCTCAAGAGTGAAATTTTAATCAAGCATCTTTATTTACCATAATATTTGTTCATTCTTCAAAAGATTTATCTAAATATACTTGCATTCTGAGTGTATTTTTTGTTTCTACAAGTATTCATAATTTAGCTGCAGCATCCATTCTTTCTTTAGTCCAAAGCCATCTGTTTCTTACTCAATCTTTATTTATTGGTTTATAAATTTTTCAATTATATTCAAAATCATAATCTCATCATTTAGAATATCATTGAGAAAGTGCAGCAAGAATAGCTTTTGTATCTCATTTTATAAACTTTCATACTCAATCTTCTTGTATTTTAGAGTCATCAATATTTCTTTCTATAATTCTTCTAAAATTAAATTTTTTATTCTTTGAATAAACTAAAATATAGTCATGTGAAATATTTAAATAATCTTCTTGTCAAGATCTTTGACTAGAAGATAATCTAGGTATTTCAGCAACAAAATTCTCCTCTCCAAAAATCTCATCAGCAATTTTTCTTAAATTATGAATTTCATTATCATCAATACTAATAAAAATTACTCCATCATCTTTTAGTAAATCTCTTGCTACTGTAAGTCTTTCATACATCATTGATAGCCAATCACTATGAAATCTACCATTTGTATCAGTATTTCTAAAAAGTTTTCCTCATGTTTCTTCATCTTCTATTCAAAGTTCTTCTTCATAATCTTCTTTTGATTTTTTAAAGTCATCTTTATAAACAAAATCCTTCCCTGTGTTATAAGGAGGATCTATATAAATCATTTTTACTTTTCAAAGATATGATTCTTGAAGAAGTTTTAAAACTTCAAAATTATCTCATTCGATATAAAGATTTTCAGTTTCATCAAAATTAACACTATCTTCTTTAATAGGTCTTAGAGTTTTATTAATTGGAGTATTAGCTTTTAAAATACTTGCTTTTTTACCTGGCCAATTAAGTGAGTATCTTTCATTTTCATCTTCTACTAGTTCAGTAGACAATTGTTGTTTTAATAAATCAAAATCTATAGCTTTTACTATTTCTCATTTTTCATTTTCTTTTTCAGTAATAACATTAGGAAATAACTGAGCTATTTTTTCTATATTTGTACTTGTCATATTAAGACTTTGCATATCAAGTTTATCCATAACCTTTATTAATAATAAAGTAATAAAATAATTAGTTTAGTTTTTTTGTTTCTCAGTATTGTTTCAAAAGAGATATTTTTTGTGTTTTTGATATTTGAGATAACTTTTCAAATCTTTCTTCTTTTGTTAATCATTGTTTTATATAATCTGCATTAAAACTTTCTAAATTTGCAAGCACTACAAGTTCAACTACATTTGCATAGTCTCTCATATTTCAATTTTTTGCAAGTTCAGGATTTTCTTCTTTCCATTCTTTTGCTGTTTTTCAAAAAATAACTAAGTTTATCAAGTCAGCTTCATTTGCATAAATATATTTTTTCTTAAATTCTGGTAATGTTGGAATTAAGTGTAACTGAATAGCATCTGTTTGAACTTTGTAATTCATACTAGCTATTGTTCTTTTTATATCCCATCATAATAATTTTCTCTCATTTTCTTCAGATTTTAATCTATCAAATTCTTTAACTAAAAAATACTTGAATTCAGCAGATATCCAACTTGCAAATTCAAAAGCTATATATTTATGAGCATAAGTTCATCCATATCTTCATGCTTTTGAAACTATTCAAATAGCATTAGTATTCTCAATCCATTTTTTAGGAGTCATTACAAAGCTATTTTCAGCGGATTTATTTTTAAACCCTTCAAAAGTGAAGGGATTAAAATTTGGATTATTCTCCTTTTCCCATAATCATAGAAATTGTATAGTACTATTATTTCTTATCCAATTTTGAATTATCATATCTGGCTTATCTCACTTTTGTTTTGCAATATCTGTAAGTGAAATATAGTCTTGTTCATTTTGTTCAAATAAAACAATTTCCGTTCATTCTACTTTTATTATTTTTTTCATTTTTTATATAATTAAATATAAATTTAACGTTTACCTAACATCAGCAAAACGATATTATTTTAACAAATTTTGTAATTGTTTTTTCTTATCTAGTAGTTCTTTATTCAGTTCAGCTTTTTTGTTAAATTGCTTTTCTTTTGTAATCTTATTTTTAAGAGTTTGAATCTCTTTTTCTAATATACTGATTTTTGAGTCAATTTCTATTATTTCTTTAAATCACTTATTATCAGTAGCTGTTTTTTTTATAAATTTCTTTATTATATTATGATAAACTTTTTCGATATTTAATCATTTAAAATCAAAATCTATATTTTCATTCCAGTTTGAAAAATAGTAATTTCAAGTATTTTCTCACTTTAAAGTAATTCAATAAGCAAATTGATCTTTATATCTAAAAACATATAGTATTGGATATGGAATAAGCTTATCAATAATTTTTAAAACATTTTTTGGAATAACATTTTCTTTAAGCTCTACTTCAAAAATTTCTATTTCTTGTATATTTTGTGTTTTATTTATTCATATTGTATTTTCTGCAATTTTATACTTCCAGGTTATTTTTTGTATTTTATCAGTAAAATCTTGTTTTAGCTTAGAATTAATTACTGCTTTTTGGAAGAATTTATTTTTTGCAACAAACTTATTTACATAAGTAGAATTAGGTAACTTAAAATTCATTTTTATTTAATTATAATAAAAGTAATTAATTCAAAATCCTCTAATCATTTAATATTATTTATAAGAGCTGTAGTTCCTCAATCAGAAAAAAGACTATCTATATCACTTTCTTCTTTTACATTTAATACTGATTTAATAGATTCATTTAATAAACTAGAATATTTATTCATATTTTTACCATCATCAGTTTCAGTATTAAATATTTCATATACTTCTTTTATTGGTTCATTTTGTCATTTTGCTATTGATCTGAGAATATCTAAAGTATTTTTTACATTCAAATGGTTAGATATTATTTCTCAATCTTGCTTAATATAAACTAGATAAAACGGATGTAATTGATTTGTATTTTCAATGTTAACTTCTTTATTAATATTTTTTAATACAAAAATAACTCACTCTTCAATACCTCTAGACTCATCTTTCTTACAAACTGCATGCATTCAATTTGATACTGATTCTAGATCTCATTTTTCTTTTATATAATTTACAAGATCCATTCTAAAATCATTTAATCATAGATCCATAATTGATATTCAAGTATCCATTTCTTCTATATCAACTACTTCATTTTGTAGTTTTTCTAGTTGTTTTTTTCTGAACATCAAGTCAGAAGATTCATTTGTTAATACATTATCTTCTCATGTAGCAGAAATATCTAACATATGCATTCTTGATTCTACTCTTCATTTTAGATTTATATAATCATCTAATGATAATTGAGGCCAAAAATTAATTAATTGAATATCTTTATTTTTTGATCAGATTCTATCAACTCTTCAAAATCTTTGTATAATTCTTACAGGATTCCAATGTATATCATAATTAATAAGAGTATCGCAATCTTGAAGATTTTGTCATTCTGATATACAATCAGTAGCAATTAATATATCAATTTCAGGATTGTTTGAATGTTCTTTTTTTCTTCATTTTGATATTGGAGAAAAATTTATAAGTAAATTATTAAATTGATTATCAATTTTTAAAGTACATTCATTTTTACTCGATCAAGTAATTTTAGCAGTTTCAAGTCAAATTGATTTATTATGTTTTGATAAATGCTTATATAAGTAATTTGCAGTATCAGCAAATGCTGTAAATATTATTACTTTTTTATTTCTTGGATTTATAGGTTTTTCAACCTTATTTTTTATTAAATCTTGTAATTTATTTAATTTAGAATCGTGTTCAGGAGTAACCCAACTCATTTCTTCTAATATATCACCTGCAACTCTTAAATCTCTTTCTAATTCAGCTTTCCATCATGTAGTATTCATATCAGCTAAATTTATTTTAACTTTATCTCAAATACTAAAATCATCACTTAACCAATCATCATTCTCTACATCAAAATTTATATCATCTACTTGAGTGAATTCAGTACTTATATCTATACCATCTTTCTCAAATTTTTCGATACTATTAATTACTGATTCTATGTTTGAAATAAATTTACCAAGTGTTATTCTAAATGAGTCTACCGAGCTTTCTAATCTCTTTAATAAATTTACTTTCATAAGTTTTTGTAAACTTTGCTCTCTAGTAGATTGCTTTAGGCTTACATTTTCTTTGATATTTGTATCATATAGATCATTATAAAATTGTCTTTTACTATCTAATATATAATCAAAAGGAGTATATATAGACATTGTTAATTTTGATAATTCCTCATATAATTCCTTAATATTCATAAATCCATCCAGATCAGTAATATCTGTTCTTATTGGAATTGGTGGTAATCTATTTGGGAATTTTCAAATTTTTTCAGTATCATAATATTTTTCTATATGTTTCCTACTTCTAGCAATAGTAACTGAATCTAAAAGCTTAAAAAAATCAAAGTTAGTATTTAATCTTCTTAATAACTCTTGTCATGTTCTTTCCTCAACTGGAAGTTTAGACCATTCGTTAAATATTTTTTGTGCATTTGATAAAATAGTATTAATAGATTTTCAAACATCCATTTTATCATCTACTGCATCAGTATTTCATTCATAAGCTAGTGCTATTTGATTTTTAAGATCTGTAAACTTATTATTTACTGGAGTAGCTGAAAGCATTAGTAATTTAGTTTTTACTCAAGCTTTCATTACATTATTTAATAATTTTTGATAACGAGTTATTTTGTCTTTTCTAGGTGCATTATTTCTAAAGTTATGAGATTCATCTATTACAACTAAATCATAATTTCCCCAATTAACACGAGATAAATCAATTCAATTTGATTCTCATTTATCTCTAGATAAATCAGTATGATATAATACATCATAATTTAATCTATCTTTAACTAAAGGATTATCTTCATAGTTATTTAAAAAAGTTTGCCAATTATCTCATAATTTTTTAGGACATAAAACCAAAACACTTTTATTTCTTTCTTGATAATATTTAATTACTCAAAGTGCAGAGAAAGTTTTACCTAGTCATACACTATCAGCTAAGATACATCAGTTATATCTTTCTAATTTATTAATAATTCAAAGTACTGCATCTTTTTGAAAATCATACATTTTATTCCAAATAACAGATTCTTTAAATCAAGTTCTTTCATTTGCTAATTCATCTTCTGTAATATCTTCTAAAAATTCATCGAAAATATTATATAAAGTAAGATAATAAATAAATTCAGGAGAATTTTCTTTATATAAATTTGAAATATAATCAACTACCTCTTCTGTAATATCTTTTAAAGTGTAATTATCCTTCCATATTTCATCAAAACTTTTAATAAACTCTTTTGTAGTTTCATAATCATCTAATTTAATAACTGTTTTTGATATTGAATTATCTTTTTCAAATCAAAATCATGCACTACTAAATTCCTCTATGTTAGTATACACAGATGAGTTATTTTCATCTTTTAATATAAATTGTGAGTCAATATGACGATTACTTAAATTTGATTTAAATTTAACCTTTGATTCAATCCATGATTTACATTCTTTAGCGATAGCTTTTCATTTCAATTCATTTTTTAAATTAATTTCAAAGTCTGTTCAACTAATAGCCTTTTTAATATCATTTGATTTGATTTCAAACATTCTTTTTTCTTTCTTATCTTTACTTATATCTATAAAAGTAGGATCAGTAAAAATAAATCTTAGACTATCTATATTTTTTAATTCTGACTTTAAACTTTCAAATCAATAAATAGAAAATATAGCCGAAGCTATATCTATCTTTGATCATTTTTTTATACTACTTTTTAAATCATCTCAAACTTTTTGAGTTTTGTTATTGAAAGTCTTAATCATATAATTTAATTCTTTAAAATAAATTATTATAAATATATATAATTTTAATAAAATGTCTAATGTAACTAAAAAACATAAATCATTTAGCGAGTTTATCTCGCAAATGATTTATAAGAAAACTTTTTGGTTGAACTTGGAGCTTTTATTTAAAATTGCTTTTAATAAAAACATAATAGAAAAAATCATTAAATTTTACTTATTATTTTTTAAAATTATAATTTTTAAAAATAAAGAAACAAAACTAAATAATATAACTAATAATGAAATTTAAATAAAACTTTTTGTATATCACTTGTTTGCTTTTATATTTGACTAATAATTTTAAAAAATTATTAGTCAAATTTTGATTTTTGAAGCAATATCGTTGCTTTAAAAATTAATTTAAGAAATCAATAATATTATCTTTTAAGATAATATTATTTTTAAAAGATAAGCTTTGCTTATCACCAATTTTTGAATAATCAAATCATCTATTATCAAACTCTCTATGTAGTTCAGATAAATACTCAACTCTAGATGAAGTCAATCCTTCATTTCATACTTCTTTATTAAAAGTATTTATTAACTCTACATCAGAATATGTTTCAAATCTTGTTTTCATAACAAAAAAAATTATTAAATAAAATTTAATAAACAAAAAATAACTTTCCTGTAAAACAAGAAAGTTATTCTATAATTTATAAAAAATTATTGATTTTATATCTCTCCTGTATTACAGGTAGGAATTAGCACCTTACTTATAGCAGGTTGCTGGAGTGATAAACGAGCCTATTCTCTGACACTCTCTCTGGATATTTTTCAGTTTATGTATCTGTATTATATTTATTTATTATTTTATTTCAAATTAATAATAAAATTTACTATCAACAAATCAATATTTATTAAATGAATAATCTCATGGAAAAGATTTAAAGTCTGGCTTTGTTTTATCAAATGGTTTATCTTTTTTCTTATGATAAACATTGTGAATATTATTATACATAGTATATTTAGAAATATAATCCAAAGCTATATTATAATAAGTACTATAATTATTCATATAATATCATCAAAGCTGTTCTTTTAATAACAATATTTTTTCTATAATTACATATTCTCTTTCTGATACTATAAATGAACAATAATTATTAACAAAGCTATATCAACTCATGTATATTCATTTGATTTGATATAATCTATAATTTTTAAATATAAATTCTAATACTTTTAGTAACTCTTTTTTCTCCTTATATCTAATTTGATTGATATCTATTGTATCAAGAGTAATCAAAAAGTTTAATAATTGATTATTATTTTGATAATTATCAATTACTTTATAACAATTATAACAATCTAGAGATCTGAGAATCTCAAAGTTTTTTCTAAATCACATAAAACAAAAACTACAAAAATAAAAACATTCGTTTTAAAGTTTATCATAGTTGTAGTTTTTTTGTCAAAAAATTGGATGTTTTTTTATTTTATATAAAAAGATAAGTCATCTAAATCAATTTTTAAAACTTTTAAAATATAATTTTTTGTTATTTTTCTAAAAAAATTATAATAAATCTATAATTTATTAATTATTTAATTTTTATGGATAAATATGGACTACTCGAAAAGTTATGAGAACTAAAAAATAAAAATTTATTAACAAGTGAAGAATTTAATTTTCAAAAAAACCTTATATCTTCATGAAATGATTATTCAAAATATTATAAAAATTATGAAAATATACTTAAAATATGAAATTTAAGAGATAAAAAAATACTTTCAGAAAAAGAGTTTAATATTGAAAAAAGTAAATCTTTACCATCTATTAAAGAAATATATGTAAGGGATTATAGATATATTATAGTGGAATTACTTAAAAGATTTTTATCTTTTAAATGAAGAATATGAAGATTAGAATACTTTATATATTTTTTGATCTTATTTTACTTCTCTATTTTTTATTACTTATGATTATTATCAAATATATCTAATAACTTTATTCTAGTAGTATGATTATGAATAATTATTTTTTATATTTTTTTAGTAATAAATATAAAGAGACTTCATGATATTAATTTATCTGGTTATTGGTTCATATTATTTTTCACACAAATATTTTTCTTGATTCTATTATTAAAATGATGAACTAAATGAAGTAATAAATTTTGAAAATATATATTTATTAAAGATATATTTAATAAATGATGGTTTAAGTTTAAAAAAATATATTAAAAATAAAACTTAAAGTATATTAAACTTTAAGTTTTATTTTTATATTCTAATACTCACTATAATAAAATTCTTCTATTTTATTTGTTTTTATATTATGTCTTGAATTAGAAGCATACTCTTTTCCATCAATAGTAAATACAGTATTTAAAATTATTTGTTTTTTATCATCACTTATAAAAAATTGAGCTCTTTTTATATTTACTTTATTATTACTAAATTCATCTAATAATTTATTTTTTAACTCTTTATTTAATCAATCCGAATCAAAAAAATTTTTATATTCAGATTTTACTATTTCTTCAATAGATTTCATATGATTTATTTCTTCATTACTTTCTATAATATTGTCTGATTTATTATTAAATCATTCTTCAAATCAATTAATAAAAGGTGTAACTATTATTGAAATTAAAATTAAACTTATTATCCAATGCTTAATAAACCAGTTTCTTAAGTCTCTTTTACAAACAGGACATACAGATGCATCATTTGATATTTCAGAGCTACAATACTTACATTTCTTTAATTCTTTTTTCTCCATCTTATTTAAAATTATATTTATAATGTATTAAATACTACCTTAGTTATTATATTTGTTTAATCAAATTTAATTCAAGATATTATATACATATATATAAATTCTAAAACAAAAACACACATATTTAATGTTATTTTAATTATTTATATTTGACATATTAATTAAAAAGTATAATATTTTGTTGCAAATTATTTGCATTGCTCTTTAAAGTCCTCTGATAATTTAAGAGATTAGTCTATTTATTTAATATGCTCTTAAAATAAGTATAAACCAACTGTTTATCATTTATTTTACATTATGAAAACATTAAATATAAAAAGAAAAAATAGTCTATTTATTATTAAAATAATCTCTAACAATCAAATAAATGTTAGAGAAAAATTATAAAAATATGTTACCAGATTCATATAATGATGAAGATAAACAAAAAATAATAAATGATTTAATTTTTCTATCTGAACTAATCCTTGAATCAGAGGATTTAATGAAGATTGTAAATAAATTAAAATTATAATATTTTATTAATTTTATCATGAAAATTAAATGATTAATCTATTGTAGAGTATCTTCAAAAAAACAAGTAAAAGAATGAAACTGACTTAGTTCACAAGAAAAAAGATGTAGAGATTATACAACTCAAGTATTATGACTTGAAGTTGAAAAAGTTTTTAATGATGAATGAGTCAGTTGATGACTATTTGATAGAAAATCAATAAAAGAATTATTTAACTATATAGATACTAAGAAAAATAGTAACTATATAGTTATTTTTGAAGATTTAAATAGATTATCAAGAGATATACAAGTTCATTCTCTTTTAAAAGCTGAATTCAAAAAAAGATGAGTAGAATTAGCTTGTCCTAATTTCAAATTTGAAGAAAGTCCTGAATGAGATTTCAAAGAAAATATTTCAGTTATCGTTTCTCAATATGAAAAAGATAAAAACAAACAAAGAGTATTAAGTAGAATGCAAGCTAGATTAGAACAATGATACTGGTGTTTTAAAATTCCTATTTGATATAAATATACAGAATCAAAAACTGGATGAAAAATCATTATAAAAGATCCTGAAACTTCAGATATTATTAAATCATGATTAGAAAAATATTCTCAGTGATTAATTGTAACACTAAGTGATTTATTGAAATACTATTTTTCTAAATGAATAAAGATAAAATGAATTGATAATGAATGAAAAGTAACTTCAAAATCAGTTATTCATAGAATAGTTACAAATATACTTTATACTGGTCATTTAGAGTGTGAAAAATGGAATATACCATTAATAAAAGCTCAACATGAAGCTACAATATCAATGAAAACATATGAAAAAATTCAAAAAAGATTAAAATCTATGTCAAAAATTGATAGAAAAATAGATACTATTAGTACAAAAAATATCTCAGATGAATTTCCTTTGAGATGATTTTTATATTGTGAAAAATCTTGAAATATGCTCAGTTGATGACGGTCTACATGAAGTCATGCAAAATATCCATATTATTTTTATCCAAATAAATCTCCAATGAGATGAAAATGAATTAATAGAGATACTTTAGAAAAAGAATTTTGTAATTATCTTAAAAAAATCACTCCTAATGAAAACATATTAAAATGTTTTCAAGAAATATTTTTAGATAAATACAAGCAAAGAAATAAAATATTTGAAGAACAAAAAACACAAATAGAAAAACAAGTAAAAGAAATAGATCAAAAAATAGATAATTATATTGATAGAATTTGAAATACAGATAATCAAAAACTTATAAAAAACTATGAAGAAAAGATTGACATTTTAGAAAAAGATAAAGAAGAAATATTAGAAAAAATGACAAAAAATTCTTCTAACCTAAAAAATGTTTGAACGAATTTAAAAGCAAAATTAAAAATAGTCTCAAATGCCTTACTTATACGGAATTCTCAAAATTTGGAAAACAAAAAAAACCTTGTGAAAATAATATTTCCACAAGGAATTCCTATAAACGAAAAAAGGACTGTTTGAACGGCCACTTTATCGCTAATTTATCAGGCTTTCGAAGTATCGAAAGTTTCAAAGTCTCATTTGGTGGAGCTAATGGGATTTGAACCCATGTCTCGGGAGGCCAGAGAAGCACATCTACTATCATAGTTTATTTTGCTAATATTATGAATAAAAAACAAACAAAAAGCTCATAATATAATCCAATCTATTGATATTTTCAAAAAACAAGACTAGATCAAAACCGTTAATTGAAAAGCTCTTTTTTATAAGTCTATAAAACTCCAAGAGCGAGGATTTTTATAGACTTTGTAGCAGGCCAAACGGCACTCATCGACTTTGCGAAGGCTACTCGTTAAACTGCGGTCTTATTATGCAGCAACGAAAGATGGGTTTAAAGCTCCTTTGAAAGCAGCTAAACCACCTGCAATTCTATTTTTTGCATTTATTGTTGTTTATGATTGATTGTAGGAAGCCATAAACATCTCCCTGATAGCATACAACTGTGACGATTCTCCCGATAGAAACCATAAATAGCCCCAGTGTTTCAAATTATATTTAATATATTGATTTTTTCAAATATATTTGTTTAATAATTATTTAAAACAAAAAAAAAATAGAACAAAAGTTCTATTTTTTTATTTATTAATCAGCAAATAATTTAGGAGGATCAAGTTGTATATTAGGATTGTATTCTATAATAAAAGCATCATTATATTCTCAATTATCTAATATATTATTTGAGTTTTTATCCCATCATATTGATCATCTTCTTATGTAGTTTAGATCATATTGCATTGCTAGGTCAAAATCATCACTATATTTTCATCATGGTAATACATACATTCATCATACCAATACTGATCATCAGATTGTATTTCTTGTTGATAGTGTTCATTT
>JASMTN010000019.1:0-8083 GCA_041694255.1 Candidatus Altimarinota bacterium | reverse complement strand
GTATCATCACCTAAGATATCACCTAAGATATCACCTATATCTGTAGAATCATCTTCAGAAGAAGTATCTTCATCAGAAGAACTAGCATATTGTTCAGAACCTCTTTGGAATAACATAGCAAGTTCTATTCTTGATACAGGTCTAACTGTACTATCAAGAGAATCTTCATTTGTTATACCTTCTGATTTTAATACGTTAAACGCATCAGTAGGTTCAATAGAACTATCATCTTTAGCTATTCTAGCAAGAACAGTTAAGAATTGTAATTTTGTTAAAGTAGATTGTGGCATGAAGTTACCTTCAGAACCTTTCAATATACCCATTTGACAAGCTTCAACTATATATGGTTGTGCCCATTCTTGAGCTTGACCCATATCGTTAAAAGCACATACTCTTGCAGTATCAGCTTCCATACCAAATTCATTTTTCGCATAATTTACGAAGAATTTAGCAGCAGCTTCTCTAGCAACTTGTGCCATAGGAGCATATTCTTCAACTGAATTAGCTGTAGAAGAAAGACCATTTTCTTTCATGTAGTTTACAGCATTTGTCCATTCTGTGTTTGCAGCACCATGATTATCAGCACTAGCAACACCCATCATAACTTGTGTAGCAACAACTACTATAGCTGTACTACCAGCAATAAGTTTTTTAATATCCATGTGTTCGTTTTAAATAAGAAATAAATTTTAACACGTGTTTTGGTGCTGGTCCCAGCACTCATGGTACCTAGATTATAGATTTTATAACTAAATTCAAGATATTTTTTTACAAAAACACCTTAGTTTCTATAATTATTTACTAGGCACCTTACACCCATTGTTACGATTGTATTTTAAAAATGTTACAAGAAAATTTAAAAAACTTTTATGTCATTTCAACTTTAGTAAATGTAATGACCAAGTGGAAAAATCTTATAATAGTATCAAGTTACAAGTTTAAAGTAACAAGAGATCCCTCGATGGAGCTCGAGATGACAAGGAAGATTCCCACCTTAATAAGAATGACAGACATTCTTGTGTCATTTCGACCGTAGTGGAGAAATCTTATAACAGTAGCAAGTTACAAGTAGCAAGAGATCTCTCGACTTTGCTCGAGATGACAAGGAAGATTACTTAACCATCTTAGATTGTGAAACTTTATATATTTGTGAAGGGTTGTAAGGATTTACAAGTAAGGCTTTCAAATTTAGACCATCTATAAAAGGTGTTCCATAGTCTGCAAAATGACATGGACAAGTATCACAATTGTCTACTTTTAAAGAAAGTTCATTATCAATATTAGTAGGAAGCTCAGGGCAACCATCCAGATCTTGTATGCCATTTATATCTTCAGGAACATAAGGACAAGCATCTTTATCATCAGGTATTCCATCACCATCTGTATCTTTTTCTTGTATATCACAAACATCTCATATACCATCATCATTTATATCTATCTGGTCAGCATTGACAGCAAAAGGACAGTTGTCTATATCTCAACCATTTTTAGCTAAGTTTTGTTCTTCTTTAAGTTTTAATGTATTTGTATTTTCATCATCTATAGTACAATCTTGTTTTTCAAAAAGCATAAGTCAAAGCAAGTTTGGAACATTATCACCATCTATATCTTCATCACACATATCAGGAATTCCATCTTCATCCATATCACATGAAAGATCATCCATTGAAGTTAGACAAATATCATTTCATGATATAACTAGTGTAAGTGATAATTCAATATTATCTTTATTTTTAAGTATTATGTTTACATTTACAGTTTTTTTTCAACTTTTATGATATATATTAGAATTTTTAAAATTTATATTTTGTTTTTTTATTCAATCATCAAAATTCCAAGTTATCTTTTCCGCATCTTTTATATCAAAACCATCTGGTATGATAGTAAAATTAACTTGTTTTCAAATATCTTGTTTTAAAGGATCAGCTTTTAAGATAGCACCATATTTTTTATTATTTTCTTTATCTATGATCTTTTGTGTTATAAAGTTATCTATCTTTTTACCATTATTTAGATATATTGTTGCTTTAACAGGATAGGAAGATGATTGATTATAATTATGAGTAGTTTTTAAAGAATTTGTTGTTCTTATATTTCCATCTTGAAAGTTCCATATTACTTTTTCTATATCATCTTGATTAATATTTGAAGTTATTAAAGAAAATTCTATATCTTGATTTACATATCAAAGTAGAGGTTGAGCTTGTAAGTAAGAACTTGGTTTATCATCAGCATATATTTTTATGTACATATAAGAAACTCATACAACTTCATCATCTTTATATCATCTTGCTATAACTTGATATGTTCAATTATTTGAATAAGTTTTTAATAAATTTTGTTTTGGTTGTCTATCATATATACTACCATCACCAAAGTCCCATCTTATAAAATCTATATCTCATTCTACTTTAGGTTGGAAAGTAACTTTTGTTCATTCTGGTCAACTTGTAGGATTTGCAAAAGCTTGTAGTCATACTTCAAAACCATTGTCTATATTTTTTTGTCAAACTTTAAAGTAAGAATTTGCTTTTACAGTATCATTATTTTGTAAGATTGCAGTTGCAGTTATTTTATTATCTCAAGGATTTGGAAAAGTATATTCTATGGTTTTTCATTCTCATATAACTTCTCAATCATAAGTCCAAATTATTTTTTTAATATCTCATTCAACATTAGAATTACAAGTTATAGGTAAAGGAGCATTACCACTTAATGGAGAACAACTTATTTCAATTCATACAATATCATAAGCTTGATTTTCACAGGCATCTCATATATTATTATTATTTGTATCTTCTTGATTTGGATTGACAGTAAATAGACAATTGTCCATATTATCAGTTATCTTTGAAGGAACTATATTACCATCTTCATCTACTATTCATATAGGATTTTTAAATCAATCTCCATCTATATCATCATCATATACATCTCATATTCCATCATTATCTGTATCCTTTTGATTTGGATTATAATTGTAAATAGCATTGTCTTCATTATTTAATATACCATCTTTATCATAATCGTTGTCTATTGAACAATCATTTATTTGTTTTACTTTATAAAGCCAATTTATAAGTTCTTCTCAAGAAACTTTTTTTGAAGGATTAAAATTTGCTCATTCTTGAGAACTTATAAGTCATTCATCATAAAGTATATTTATCATACTTAGAGCATAGTTTCATTTTTCTATATTTCAAAATTTTTGAAAATTACATTCTTCAGGGTACAAATTACAGTATTTTTGATATAAAAAAAATTCATCAAAGCTTGATATAGTATAATTATCAGTATATTGGTTATAAAGACTTTCTGCAAGTTCATAGTCTCAAGAAGTTATATTCATATTTGTTTCTTGTTGAGTTGATTTTAATGACATTATGTTATTATGGAAAGTTTCCATATTGTTTATAGCATAATTATCCCATATATTTGGAGAGATGATATTTACAACTATCTGGAAAAGTTCTCAAAAAGAAAGAGTATTTGATCAACAAAATTCTCATCAACATATAGGATTTGAATTTGGAAAACCGTGTATATAATCAAGTTTAGCTAAGTTTGTAACACAATAATAATAATCATCTTGTGAATCTATATCATCCAAATATATTTTTTCTTGTTCTTTAAAACCTTGAAACCAACCAAAATTTAGCTCATTTTTAATATCTTGAGGTGGTAACATACAATCAAAACATTGTGCATAGTTAAGGTACCTTGTTGCTTTATATCTTGAAATTTGTTGTTTTGAAAGTATATCTTCATTAACTTTAATTCATAAGTTTTCAAGATAATCTAGCTTTTCTTGCTCTATAGAAAAAACATTTCACACAAGAAAGAAACTAACAATTAAAAGAAAAAGTTTTTTCATTAATTATATTTATATATTATTAAACTTTAAATTAATATTATTATTTTTTTGAATTAATTCAAGATTTATTTTTGAACCTGGGATTGATTAAATAAACTTAATATCATTGATCTTTTGAAAATTCATATTTTGTAATTTTTCATTTATATGTTCTATAATCTGCTTCTTATGTAGAAAAAGAAAGTTAGACAAAGAAGGATTAGAAAGTTTTACAAAGTAGATATTGTTTTGTAATTTTCATTGTATGATAATATGAGTTTGAAAATGTTTTTGTATATATTTTGTAAGTACAGAATTTGTAAAAGCTCATTTTCATATACCAGCAATTTTGTTTTTAGCTAAACTAGCTCATAGAAGTTTTTTAAAATCTTTCATTAAATTTGTATAAAATAAGTAAATTTATCACCAAAAAGGTAAGAAACATAGAATATCCAATCCATAATATAAACTGAACTATTATAGAAAATAGGAGCTAAGAAAGTTCAATCAAATACCAATAAAAATATATTTATAAGTATCAAAAAGGGAACAAGTGGAACAACAAGTATACTTGAAACAAAAACAAGGGCATTTACCTTCTTTGTAAAGAGTAATATAGCTGGAGCAGTAAGCAAGCTTGCTCATATAGTTGGAAGTATATAATTGTTATAAAAATAAGATAATCATTTTATATACATTTTTCAAGTGCTCTTAAAGAAATTGAAAGCAAGTATTCAAAAGATAGCAAGGAAAGACAATATAAAACCAAGGTCGTACAATAGAAAATAAGGATTGATAATAAGCATAAGCATAAAAGCAAAGGCAAGAAGCCTTTTAGTGTCAGATAACCTACCAAAAAATAGAGCAATAAGAGAAAGTACTCACATAATAGTTGCTCTTACTACAGAACTATCAAAACCTGCAACCATAGCATAGACTATAACACAGATTCATATAACAACAATTCTTACATAAAATGGTAGGAAAAATAGTAAAAATGATAGAAAAATAATCAAAAACATAATATTACCTCAACTTACAACTATAATATGTACAAGTCAAGAATATATAAACTCATCATAAAGTTTATCAGACAAAAAAGACTTATCACCTATAAAAAGTCCTAGAACAAGTGCTTTATAATGTGTGTCTATATAGATATTGTCTATCTTGTCTTTTACATATGATCTTATCTTTTTATAAAAAGGCATAGCATCTTGGTGATTTTTATATATCTTATTTGCATATATCTTTCAACTTATACCTTTCATCATAAGATAGTTTGTATACTCAAAGTTAAATATATCTTTAATATTTGAAAAATCTATATGAGTTGATAAAAGTTGATTATCTTTAAAATCTTGAAAATCCTTATAAGGTAAATCTAAAGGATAGAACATACCATATATTGTTATATTATCATAATAATTATAATTTTTTTCTGCATTGTAAAGTATAAACTCAGATCAAAAATCACCTTGTACAAGGTATCTTCATCATCTAAGTATATCTATAACTTTATAGTCCTTATTTGTAAAATGTTCTTTGTATCAAGATAAACCTTCATAAGTTTTAAACATAAAAAAACTATAAGCTCAAAGTGTCAAAGAAGCTATAACAAAAATTATGCTAATAAAGTTTATGTTTTTGTTTTTATGTGATATGAAAGTATAAGCAAGTATAAAAAGGAAAAAAACTACTAAAAATAAATAAAGGTTTTGAAAGACCAAAAGGGTGAACATAAAAACAAAAAAGGGTAGTATATAGTACTTTATCTCTAAAATCTTAATTTCTTTCATAACATAGCTTGTTTATATTTGTCTAAATATTGTCTATAAAGTTCTTTTGGTATATATTCTTTTACATGGACTATAAAACTTCTTAGAAAAATCCTAGTATTGTCTAGTTTGTCTATCTCATCATTTTTTTCTATAAGTTTATAATATTTTTTTCTATTCTTATCTTCTAGTTCTTTTTTCATAGAAGAATATCTATTTTTATAATCATTGTACTGTAAAAGTCTTTTAACAAGTTGTTTATATATTTTTGATTTATCTTCTTTAAGTTCTTCATTTTCTTTTTGTAAATCTTCAAATATATCTTGTATAGTATCTTTTTTATCTTCTATATTTTCTTTTAGTTTTATGAAAGGTTCATTTTCTATAATTTCATTATTAAATATTATATAATCATTTTTATAGATAATATCTTCTTTTGGTTCTATAAATTCTTTTATATATTCTCATTCCTTAGCATTTGTATAGCAGATATTATCTAGTTTTTTATCTTCATAATAAAGATTTACACATTTTCATTTATTTGTTAATCAAAAACTTCAGGTAAAAAGATAATTTTGTCAGGTTAGACTATAGTTTGACAAGTTATATTGTCTATTATCTTTTCATATTGAAAGCTGTCAAGTTCCAAAGCTTCAAGAAAGTATGATAGCTTCTTTTCAACTATCTTTTCAAATAGGGTTTGGTTTTATACTTTGTATTTGTATATTTCAAGTAAAATTATTTATTTCCTTCTTATACAAAAATTTAATTGGGTCATATATCTTTTCTAAAGTATAGTTTGTTTTATATTTATCAGATACTTTTTGAGTAAGTTTTTTTAAATCATCTGAATTTAACTTTGCACAATAACTTATATCATTAATTTCTTCCTTTTCATATAGATAATCTATAGGAGAAAAAACTTTTTTAAGTGTATATTCACTTTTATATTTATTATCAATCTTTTCAACAAATTGTTTTAGTTCATTTGAATTTAAACTTGCTATATAATTTTCTTGATCATAAAGATAATCTAAAGGCTCTATAATATTTTTTAAACTTGAATCTACATATTTTGATTTTAAACTTTGCATAATATCTTTAAAATCTGTTATTGTAAAATTATCTAATATATAGTTTTTTGAAAGTTTAGGAATATTTAACTGTATAGATGTTTGACAAGTTGTTCAAGTATTTGACATTATAGACAATTTTATATTCTGTAGTCAGGAATTTATGTCTTTAGAATATGGGTTGCACTTATTTGACAAAAGTTCATCATTTAAAAAATATTTGCAAGTATAATCATCGTTTGAATTTTGTATTTCCTGATTATTTATCAAACTTATAAAATTTATAGAATCTCACTCAAAAAAATAATTATCTTTTGATTGAATTTTTATAGAGCAATTTATATTTGTTTGTTCTGTAGTATCTTCTTCATTTAAAGATTTAAAATTATTTTCTTGGGGAGTTGTAAATAAAAAGTAACTATCTTGACAAAGAGTTTTATTATCTTTTTGTATCTTAAATTCTATATTTTCTTCTCAATAAGGAATGTCCATAGGGTAGGGATTGCAAGTTCAAGTAGTAGTTCATCAAGAATATGTCCATATTTGACTATAACCATCATTACAAAGTTTATCATTTGAAACTTTTGAGTCTAAGTTTATTTTAAAATCGTTTTCTTGTTTTTTATAAGATTGAACAAGTATGTTACAATTATAATCTTCTTCTTTATTATAGTAAAAATTTATAAAATTTTCATATCAAGGAGTTTGTTGTCAATTTCTTTTAAAATATCCTATATCACCAGAATGATGAGAAAAATATAAACTTTCTGTATCTTTATAAACAACATTGTCTAAAACTTGACTATCTTGTTTTATAGTTAATTTTCAACCATTATCTGATAAACTTAGATTTGGCACTTTCAAGATATTTCAAGTATAGACAAATCAGCTATAAGTTTCTGCTAAAACTATTATATTTCAAGAAAAAGTATTTATTGGAAGTTCAAAAGTATTGTCTCAATATGCAAAACCTTGAAACAAAACATCTCAAGATATATTTCCAGCAGATTTAAGTTCTACATATTCTCAAAAATTATTATTTCAAGCATTTATCTCATTTATTATAAGTTTTCAGTTATTTTGACTAAGTTTGTCTATGTAAAAAGATCATGTACAATTATAATTATTATAGTTTCAAACTGCTTTTATATATCATCAAGAAGTAGACAAGTCTTGTCAAGTTTGGTAAAAATTATTGTCTACATACCAGCTTATTCAAGTATAGACCTTATTTCAAGTAAAAGACAAATTATATATATTGTTTTGTTTTAAATCTAGTTTTATAAAACAATTTAAAGTTTTTATTGTTTTATTATCTGAAAAATCTTGATTATCATTTTCATTTTCTTGAGAATTTTCATTATTATGATTTTCATCAT
>JASMTN010000018.1:0-32763 GCA_041694255.1 Candidatus Altimarinota bacterium | reverse complement strand
CTTTTAACTTGCTACTTTAAACTTGTAACTATTACTATGTATATACAAAACATAAAAGATTTTATAGATAAAAATTCTATAGAAAGTATAGATGAAGAAACTTATCATAATATAATAAATGACTTAAATAATCATAATTTTTATTATTATGTAAAATCTAATCCTATAATATCTGATATAGAGTATGATATGTTATTTTCTTATGTGAAAAAGATAGAAGAAGCTCATCCTAGTTTTGTAAGTTCTCATTCTCCAACTCAAAGACTTGTAAATCAATTACAAACTGAACTTGAAAAAGCAGATCATAAATTTCCATTATTAAGTTTGGAAAATACTTATTCAAAAGAAGATGTACAAACTTTTATAGATAGATTAACAAAAGATCATAATATAGAAAATTGGTTTATAGAGCCAAAATATGATGGTTTGAGTATAGAATTGATATATAAAAGTGGTTACTTTCATCAGGCTATTACAAGGTGAGATTGACAAACTTGAGAAGATGTAACTGAAAATGTTAGAACTATCCGCTCATTGCCTTTGAAGATAGATTATAAACAAGATTTGCATATAAGATGAGAAGTTGTTATCAAAAAAACAATTTTCAATAAAGTTAATAAAGAAAGAGAAAAAGAAAAATTAGCTTTATACTCAAATCCAAGAAATCTTGCAAGTTGATCTTTAAGACAGCTTGATACTAGTATTACAAAAAAAAGAAATCTTGATGTTATAGTTTATGAGATTTTGAATTATAAAGATTTATGATTTTCTCAACATATAGAAAGTTTAAACTTTTTAGAAAAAAATAACTTTTTTGTATATGATCTTGTAAGTTTATGATTACTTGAAAAAAGGGAAGGACTTGATAGTAAAAAGATAATTAATATTGTAGATTCAAAACATATTAAAGAAACACTTGATAAGCAAGATGTAGATTTTGATTGACTTGTAATAAAAGTAAATAATACTGAAAGTTATGATAATATAGGTTATACAAATCATCATCCTAAGTGGGCTTTTTCTTACAAATATCCAGCAGTTCAAGTTACAAGTAAGATTGTAGATATAGAATTTTCAGTTTGAAGAACCTGAGTTATAACTCCTGTTGGTATCCTTGAACCTGTAAATATATCTTGAGTTACTGTTAAAAGAGCAACTTTACATAATTTTGATTTTATTAAAGAAAAAGATATAAGAATAGGAGATTATGTTTTCTTACAAAGATCTTGAGAAGTTATACCTTATATTGTATCAGTTATTAAAGAAAAAAGACAAGATGACCTCAAAAAGATAGAAGAACCTTCACATTGTCCAGTATGTAAGTGAGAAACTTTCCATCCAGAAGATGAAGTTGCTTTAAGGTGTATAAATGTTTCTTGTCCTGCACAAGTTAAAGAAAAGATTGCCTATTTTGTTTGAAAACAAGGTCTTGATATAGATGGACTTTGATGAAAAACCATAGATACCTTTTTTGACTTATGAATTATTAAAGATTATTGAGATATTTTTTATATAAAAAAGGAAGATATTATATCTTTGCCATTGTTTAAAGAAAAAAAAGTTGAGAATATACTATCTAGTATAGAAAAAAAGAAAGATATAAATTTAGTTAATTTTTTAGCTTCATTGTGAATAGAGTTTGTGTGAAAGAAAACTGCTAAGATTATTGCAGATTCTTTAATGGAAGATGAATTTATCAAAAAAGATAATATAGATTTACAAAAACTTATACAATTTTTAATTACTGAAGAATGAGAAGAATATCTTATAAACATCAAATGACTTTGACCAAAAGTTGTACAAAGTATAACTATGTTTTTTAATGAAGAACATAACAAAAAAGTAATTAACAAGATCCTTAAAAAAGTAAATATTTCTATTATATCAAAAAAGTGAAAACTTGAATGAAAAACTTATGCTATAAGCTGATCTATAAAGTGAATAGATAGAAATAAAATTATAACTTATATAGAAGAAAACTGATGAGAATTTACAAATCAGATAACAAAAAATACAAACTATATACTTGTTTGAGAAAAACCTTGAAATAGTAAATTGCAAAAAGCAAAAGAATATAATATTCAAAACTTAGATTTAGAAAAATTTTTAAAAGATAATAATTTTAAGCTTCCAGGAAAAACTATTCAAGAAGGGAGTCTTTTTTAGTTTCAAGTTACAAGAAGCAAGTTACAAGAAGAGATAAGAACTGAGGACCGAGGGTTTAGAAAGATAAAAGATTAAAGAAATCTCTCGGCATTGCTCGAGATGACAAAAAAGCTTAAATAAATAATAATCTTGCTACTTTCAACTTTAAACTTACCACTCTTACCTACCACTTTTTAAGTATATCAAGATCTTCTCATAATTTATTTTTGTTAAGTTCTTTTTGTTTTATGTCTTTTTCTTCTCATTTGTTTAATTTTGCATAGGCAAGTTTTACTTCCCAGCTTGCGGGTTTTATTATATTTTTTTGAAAAGTTTTTGGGGTTGTTATAACATAAGTCCTTAAAAGTTTTAATGTAAATGGAATTATATGAAGTTCAGACTTTCTAAAAAAAGCTATAAAAAGCATGATAATTAATCAAGGGCTTGCTATAATAAAAGAAGGAACTTTTCAAAGTCCACTTTTCATGAGTCAATTCATAATAGAAAAAGTAATAGCAACTCATATTGCAATAAGAAAAAGTTGCCACATTTTTAATTTAAATGGTCATAGCTCAATTCACATATCAAAAAGTCAAGCTTCTACATGCTTTGGAACAACTGTTTTCATTTTTTTTGTTAAATTATTTAAATGTTATTCAGTATTTTTCCATTGTAATAATAATGATAAAGGTTATAATTCATGATATTAATATTCATCATATAACTTCTAAAAAAGTATGTCATAACCTTTCTTTAAGTTTATTTCTTTCATGTGCATATTCTAAAGAAAATATATCAGATAATTTACTTCTCATGTTATTTATAACTTCTGCATGTTTTCAAGCTTGATATCTTACATTTGCAGCATCATACCAAAAAAGTATACTAAATATTAAAGCAACAGCAAAAAAAGATGAGTAAATACTTTCTAAGTATCAAATTGTTACAAGTAAACTTGTAGATAATCCACTATGTACAGATGGAAATCATCATGCAGTAAAAATTTTATCTAATCATATATTATCTCACTTTATCTTATCAATTATTAACTTTATAATTTGTATTATTGTTCAAGTTATAACTGGTATTACAAACATTGGTATATTCATTTTTTTTGTTTTTTTATAAAATTACTCTTATTTTAAAGAAAAAAGTAAAATAGTCAAAATAAAATTTGTTTTAACTTTGATTTTATTAAAAAAAATATTATAAATAAAAATATTTAATTATAATAATTATATTTATATGGAATTAAAAAAGGAATTAGAACAAAGATGATTTTTATATCAAACATCTTCAGATGAATTATTTAAAAAATATGAAGAAGGTAATCAATCATTATATTGTGGTTTTGATCCAACAGCAGATAGTTTACATTTATGAAATTTTATAGGGTTTATGGCTTCTGTTCATTTTATGAGAAGGAAAAATAAGTATATAGCTATAGTATGATGAGCAACTTGAATGATATGAGATCCATCTTTTAAAGAATGAGAAAGAAGTTTTCTATCAGAAGAAGAACTAAGATATAATGAATCTTCTATAAAACAACAAATATGAGATATACTTACAAATATATGAAAAGTTACAGGTGATAAACTTTCATATGATGTATTAAATAATTTTGATTTTTTTAATAATATGTCTGTGCTTGAGTTTTTAAGAGATGCTTGAAAGTATATGAGTGTAAATACCATGATAAAAAAAGATAATGTAAGAAGAAGACTTGAAGATGAAGATAAAACTATATCTTATACAGAATTTTCTTATATGTTACTTCAAGCTTATGATTTCTATAAATTAAATAAGGATTATAATGTTAATTTACAAATATGAGGGCAAGACCAGTGGGGTAATCTTGTATCTTGAGTTGAACTTATAAGAAAAAAACTTCAAAAAGAAGCTTATGCATTTACTTTTCCTCTTATTACTGATTCATCTTGAAAGAAATTTTGAAAATCAGAATGAAATGCTATATGGCTTGATAAGAAAAAAACTTCACCTTTTAAAATGTATCAATTTCTTATAAATACTGCTGATGAAGATGTAGAAAGATACTTAAAGTTACTAACTTTCATAGATTTAGATAAAATACAAGAGATAGTTGAGGAACATAATAAAGAACCAGAAAATAGATATTGACAAAAAGTTCTTGCTAAAGCTGTTGTAGAGATAATTCATTGAAAAAAAGATGCTGATAATGCTGTTAAAATATCTGAATTCTTATTTGGAAAAAATGATAAAATGGAAATACTTTCTTCTTTAGATGAAGAGGGTATAGCTGATTTTCAAAAAGAAGTTGGTGGTAAAAATTATGAATGAGAAGATTTACTAGATCTTATTGTAAATACAAAACTTGCAAATAGTAGGTGAGAAGCTAAAAAGGATATAAAAGCACAAGCTATATCTTTAAATGAAAATAAGATAACTGATTTTAATCAAGAAATAGTATTTGATAATAATATAGCATTACTTAGAAAAGGTAAGAAAAAATATGCTATAATAGTAGAAAGTAACAAGTAGCAAGTTACAAGTAATAAAAATATTTTTTACTAGCTACTTTAAAAACTTATAACTTGAAACTTTTAACTTGTAACTATTATCATGTATAAAACACTTTCTTTTGAAGAGATAAAATCACTTAGGAGCTCATTTTTCCCCAATTTGAAAAAAACTTATGAAAGTGAAGGTTTTGCATTTTTTAAGCAATTTATCAAAAAGATAAATGATGATATAATAGATGAGATACTATACTTTGCTTCTTGAGAAGTGAAATTTAGAATTGTTTTAAAAGATTTTGATCTTGAGATTATAGATGAAAGTTCTAATATAAGATTAAAACTTGACGATGATACTATACTTAAGATTCACAATTTCTTAAAAAAGAAAGTTGATAATAAAGGTAAGAAAAATATATCAAATACTCTTATAGAAAGATTTGAACAAGAAGATATGTGTGATTATCTTTGAAAGGATTTTCTAGTTTATGATATAGAAACTATATGAAACATACAAGATTTAAAAAGTATGAAATTTATGGTTGCTTATATGATAGATTCTAAAGATTTAAAAAAATGACAAGTTCCTAAATATAAATTTGTATGAAGAACCAGTATAGATAAATTTGTTGATTATCTTTATAACTATGATGGTTATATTGTTTGATATAATAGTATTGCTTTTGATAATCCTGTTACTGTATATAATAGTAGTTTTGATAATCATCATAATATAATACAAGAACTTAATAAAAAAAGTTTAGATCTTTTTTATGTATATTCTAAGATATTTTGAAAAAGGATATGACTTGATGCTGTTGCAAGTAATATAGTTTGAGTTAGTAAAACTTTATCTTCATGAGCTGAAGGTGCTAATTTACTTAAAGAATATGAAGAAACTCAAGATCAAAAAGCATTAGCAAAAGTAAAAAATTATTGTAAAAATGATGTTAAAATGACTTTAACTATACTTTTATATTTAATATTTAATTGAAAGATATCTTATCAAGAAAAAGATATAAGTATTGATATAGAATATATATTACAACATTGATGTTTACAAGAGCTTGAAAATGATAATAAAAATAATATATTGTAATAATAACAAGATTAAAGATAAAAATACGTCTTTTCTATAGTCTTCATTCTTTAATTTTTAATCTCATATTAAATATGAACTTTATTGCCGATTTTCTTAAAAATAAATTAGAAAAAAAAAATATTAAAACTAACAATAATTTTTGAATGTTAGATAAATGAATAAGAAAAAAAATAGAAATAAAAGATAATATATACTCTAAAATTGAAAATAAATGAAGAAGTATTGAAAATATCAAAAAATTAATAAGAAAAATGCTTGGTTGATATTTATGAAATAATAGTAATTTAGATAATACATTTAAAAATATGAATATAAATGAAATGAAAAAAGATCTAGATAATGGTGAAAAAGCAGTAAAACCTGTTAGAAAATATTGAAAAAAACATATTAAGTTTGAGAAACAAAAGCCATATAAAAATTTATTATGGATATTTTTCCAATTTTTAATTTGAATAATTCTTATTTTTGCATCTGCAATTCATATAAATGCAAATGTTGCTGAATACAAATTTATAAAATCATCTATAGATCTTTGGACAAATACTTTTAATTCTCTTGTATCAAATCTTGGTTGAATAGTTTGAGAAAATGCTAAAGATACCTATATTGAAAAAAGAAAACTTTTTGTATCATCTTTAATTGATTTACAAGATAAATTAAAGTCTTGTAATAAAGAATGACAAAATGAAATAAAAAATAAAATAATTAACTTAAAGACAAAACTTATGGATACTGACTATATTACATTACAAGAATTTATTGACAATTATGATCAATATAAAATAGCTATTGATTCTATTAGTGAATCTGTTAATTCTTTGTGTAATAGTAATAATTACCAAATAAAATAAACTTTTAACTATTAATTTATAAAATTATGTTTCCTTATATTGAAGTTCTTTGAACAGATTTATATTTCCAATGATTGTGAATAGTAATTGCTACATTAGTATTTTTTTATTGACTTTATAGGTATTCTCATAAGTTTAGTTTGAGATTCTCTTATCTTTTTTCTTTTCTTGCCTTTTTTATTATAGTTCCATATTTTTTTTGAAGATATTTTTATAATATTATAGAATATCACAATTTTCTTCCTTTAGATATATTGTATATATTATCACCATATAATTATAATTTTTCTTTTATAGGAATTACTTTTTGAATTATTTTTATGGTTTTTATGTTTTTGATATCACTTTCATATAAACAAGAAAGAAAAAAATATATAGATGTGTTTTTTTATTCTATAACTCTTTCTATGATAGTTGTATGACCTTTTTTACTTTTATGAGATATATTTTATTGATTACCTACAGATAGTATTTTTTGAATACAGTCTTTTAGTGCAGTTTCACAAATACCATTTACTGAAAGTATATGGCCTATATGAATTTTTGTGTCTATACTTTGAATTTTATTATATTTATTGTGAAAAATAGTTCATTTCATAACTAAAAAACCTTGAGTTACAATGTATTTAACACCATTGTTGTTTTTATGATTTGCTTATATCTTTACTTTTCAACATTATCCAAAACATTTTCTTTTTACTATAGATATTAAAATATTATATTGTTATATAATGGCAATTATTTCTCCAGTACTTTTACATATAATTACCCTTAATAATAAGATATGATAGCTTTTTCTATATTTTGATTTGACATATATTATTATGGTATTTTCTATGCAGCTAGTTTTTTATTGTGATTTTTGTATATAAAATATATATTAAGTTTATGAAAGTATATACATGTTAATAATAAAGTAAGTTTTTTAGATGATATATTTTTTTATATTGTTTTGTGAGTTTTAATTTGAGGTAGGTTAGGGTATGTATTTTTTTATAATTTTGATTATTTTCTAGAAAATCCTTTAAAAATCTTTTATGTATGGGAGGGATGAATGGCTTTTGTGTGAGCTTTTGTATGAGTGGGTATAGCTTTGTACTTACTTTCAAAAAAATATAAAGTATCATTCTATTCAATTTCAGATCTTATATTATCTTTTGCACCATTTGGTATATTGTTATGAAGGTTTTGAAACTATCTAAATTGAGAATTATATGGTAAAGCTTGTCCTGAAAGTTTAGTTTGAACTTTTTTATGTAATAGTTTTTGAACAGAACAAATATACTTTTCTAATCAACTATTGGAAGCTTTTTTTGAAGGTTTGTTATTATTTATTGTTTTTCAATTTCTTGTACATAAAAAAAACATCTTACTTAAAAGATGATTTATAACTATTTTATTTGTATTATCTTATAGTTTTATAAGGTTTATATTAGAATTTTTTAGGAATCATGAAGAAAGTTTATTATATGCTTGATTGAGTATATCACAATTTTTTATGATATTATTTTTTATTTTATGAAATTGCCTATTGTATAGTAAATTTAAAAGATAATTTATTACTCAATATCTTCTTCTAAAAGTCACTCAAGATTTTTATTATTTTCTTCTTCCATTAGTAATCAAAGGTAAGTTAGACTACTCCTTGAATGTATAAGAACATTATTGATTATATAATCATTTTTTAATTTTTTTCCATCAATTACAAATATGTAATCACCAGCATTTATAGCATATTTATTATCTATTTCTATAACTTTATTATTTTCTATATCTTCTTTATTATTTTCTATAAAATCTATATTTATACTACTTTCATACACAGGTATTATTCATCAAGTTATCTTTTTATATACATATATATTTTCAATATCAAATATGCTTTCAAATATGCCTTTTATACTTTCTATATTGGCTTTTATATTATTATTTGATATTTTATTTGATATGTTTGAAAGATTATTTATTATATCATTTAAAAGATAAACTCTATCAGATATGAATAATGTAAGTTGTTGTAATAAAGAAATTTTATCATCTTCTTTTAGGTTATTAAATATATCTTGAGTTATAACTAAACACTTTATATCTTTTACTACTTTAGCATCTATAGGCTTAGAAGATTTGTTAATAAAACTTTTTTCTCATATTATCTCATTTGCTCAAGTAATAGCAATGTCATTTCAATTTATTGTTAGTAAAACTTCTCATTCTATTATAAAGTATAGATTTTTATCATCTTCATTATTTTTAAATAAGTATTCTCATTTTTTTATTTCTATTTTTTTTCAATATTGTTCTAAGATTTCTTTTATTTTCATTTTTATATATTAGATACTAAAAAACTATTTTAGATAATAATTAATAAGTTCTTTGAAAGATGCTTTATTTCTTATATAAGGTATAGCACTTTCTAATTGTATTTTTTTATTTGCTACTAAGTAAGCCAATGACCTATCCATAGTTATCATTCATTTTGAGCTTCAAGTTTCAAGTACAGAAAAAATTTGTGCAATTTTATTTTCTCTTATAAGATTTGATATAGCAGAATCTGATAAAAGTATTTCTCTTGCAGGAACTCTACCATTTCATTCAGTTTTTTCTATAAGTCTTTGAGAAATTACCATCTCTAGTGATAAACTTAATTGTGTTGCTATCATATTTTGCTTATTTGGAGGGAATGCATTTATTATTCTTGATATTGTCTGTGGTCAAGATGATGTATGTAATGTACTTATTACTAAGTGTCCTGTCTCAACAAGTGTTAAAGCAGCTTTTATAGTCTCTTGATCTCTCATTTCTCACACCATAATAACATCTGGATCTTGTCTTAAAGAATATTTTATACCATTTGTCCAAGAATTTGTATTTTTTCAAACATTTCTTTGGTTTATTAAAGCTTTTTTTTCTTCAAAAACAAACTCTATAGGATCTTCAAGTGTTATGATATGTTTTTGCATATTTGTGTTTATATAATCTATCAAACTTGCAACTGTTGTAGATTTTCAAGAACCTGTAGGTCAAGTTACAAGTATAAGTCATTTATTTTTATGTAATACTTCTTTAATATTTTCTGGTAGATCAATATCTTCCATACTTGGTATATCTTGAGGTATTCTTCTTAATGCCATATTTATACCATTCATATCAGCATATATATTTATTCTATATCTATTTCCATTATGTGAATAAGCATTATCTATTTCTTCTCAATTTAATAATGCATCTATTTGATCAGGATTATTTATACTATTTGCAAAACCAAAAATCTCATCTCTATCAAGTATATAATCTAACCTTTCTATCTTACCATTATTTCATCTTATAGCTACTTGTTTATCTTCACATATATGTATATCAGAATATTTTTTATCAGCTATCTCATCAAGTAAGTTTTTAAATCTTCACATTATTTATATTATAATAATTTAAATGTTTATATAATTGTATATTTTTTTATACTAAAGCAAATTGTTTTATATATAAATTCTTGTCATCTTGAGTTTATTCAACATGCTCAGGACAGGCTCTTCACCGAAAGAACTCTTGCTACTTTAAACTTGCTACTAAGTAGATTTCTCTACTACGGTCGAAATGACACTATAGTGTATTGTCATTCTCATGAAGGCAGGAATCTCTTGCTACTTGAAACTTGTTTCTTGCTACTATTATTATGTAGAGACAAAATCTTGTTCATATCAACTAGCAAGTATCTTAATTCAAACATGTTGTTGTCATGCAAATAGTAGTCATTCTCATATGTTTGCACTAACTAGCATATTTTTTTCAGCTTCTGAAAGATCAAATGCTTCATCAAGTGATTTTATAGAAGAGGCTGATTGTTTTAAAAGAAGCTGCATAGCTGCATTTGAGACTATAGGCTTACCATAAGGTGATTTTAAGAAATCTTCTACATCTTGAGTAATAGTTGTAACTCAAAGTTTATATTTTCTAGCTCTTTTTATAAGTCCATATAAGAAATTTGCAGACATTTCTTCTTTCATCATGATCCAAGCTTCATCTACAACTAATAATCTTTTTCTTTTTTGTGCTCTTACTCTTGTCCATATATAGTTTAATACATTGTACATAGCAGGGGTTTTAAGTGCATCTTCTATATCTCTTATACTAAAAACTGTTAATCAACTATCTAAATCTATATTTGTATAATTGTTAAATAAGTTACCAAAAGATCAACTTACATATTTATTAAGTTTTATAGCAAGTAGATTTCATCACTCAGTTCATTCAAGTACAGTAAGTAAATCTTCCATAAGTGGAGGAGTCTTTCACTCTGGAGAAGATGTAAAGTCTATTTCTTTTAAAGCATAAGTTTGTTGTATAGCAGTATCTAGTATAGACTCTTCTTCTGGTGATAATCATCAAATTAAAACTGATATTAACCCTATAAGTTCCATTATCTTTCATCTTAAAAGGTCTCATTCTGCATATTCTCTATCTTCAAGTTTTGGTGGTAAGTCGAAAGGATTTATGTATTGATGAGAGTTTACAGATACATTAACATAAGTTCATCAAACTTTTTCTACAAGTTCCTTATATTCATTTTCAGGATCTATAATTATAGTTTCAGTTCCTAAAAATAAGTTTCTTAAAACTTCAAGCTTTGTTGCAAAAGATTTTCAAGCTCATGATGTAGCAAGTACTATACTATTTGCATTTGAAAGTTTTGGATTAAATCTATCAAATATTACAAGTGATGAAGAATGTAAGTTTACTCAATATAATATTCAAGTTTCTTGTATAAGGTCATTACTTATAAAAGGAAAACTTCATCATAAAGAAGTTGAAAGCATACTTCTATATATTCAAAGTTCATCCTTTCATAGAGGTGTTGTACTATCAAATCATTCATCCATTCTAAAACTTGCTCTTTTAATATTTATAGCATAAGTTTTCATAAGTTGTTCATATTTTTTTGAAAAAAGTTCCAAGTTTCTATCAGGGTTATATTTTTTTTCTTTTCAAGTTTCTTCTGAGTATAAAGTAGTATAATTTGAAGTTTGAAAATATTTTTCTTCTCAAGTTGCAAGTTTTGTAAGTATATTTTGTATATCATTATATTCTATTTCTGCATCTTTATCTACAGCTCTTCATTTTTCATAAGCATCAGATATTTCAACTTTAATTTGAGTTGCTCTTTTTTTTAAGGAAGATGTTATTTCTGATCTTTCAGTTGGATATATAAACCAACTTGTATCATATTTACCATCCATATTAACAATTCATTTTGTCCAAAGAAAATCTACAACTGAAGGGTAAGAATTTGTATAATAAGTCCTAGCATACATTCAAGAAACATTAACTTCATTTACTCAAGTATCAAATGATGATGGAGCAATTTTTTGTTTTATATTTGTATTTGCTCTTTCAAGTTGTTTATCATTTTCTATTAAGTAGTTTCTTAATTCAGAAGTAAGTTTGCTATCTTTATATTCTTCTTCAGGCATATTTATAAAATTCTTAATTTGATCTTCTATTTTTTTATTAGATTTTATACTTTTATTTTCTTGTTTATTTCAACTCTTACTTGTTTTGTTATCAACTGCTGGGAATAAGTTATTTACAATCTTATCAAAAAATCATTCTTTCTTTCAAGAACTTTTCTTTTTTTGTTTTTTAATAGTAAAATTTACATATCATCATTTTTCAACTTGTTTTGTTACATTTCCATCATATATTTTTTCTTCATATGCCATTGAATTTAGATTATTTTATAAATTTTTTACTAATTATGAGATTTTTATCTTGTTCCTTGCTACTTTAAACTTGTAACTTGCTACTATTATCTGATAACAACTTCAGATTGCTTTTTTATAGCAAGTGGATTATATACTTCAAATAACAATCCAGCAATGTCTTCAAATCATAATCTTTTTGTTTCAAGTCATAATCATTGAAGATTGCTTTGTAATAAAGAACATCTTTGATTTAAATGTTTTTTATTCATATTCATTGTTCTTAATTTATTTGCTATACTTTCAGCACTTTCTGTATTTGATAGTGCAGACATAAATTTTGTAAATTGACTTTCTCTTATTTTTTTATTTTCATCAAATCATCAATCATATGGTACAACTATATAAAATTCTTTTGTAAATAAAAGTCATTGTCTATCATTTAATTTTTTAATAAAATCAAAATATTGTTCTCATTGCCATTTTAATATATCATTATCTATATCATCAATATTTTTTTTAAGATAATCAAGATAGTCTGACAAATCTAAGTAGGTAGATCTTAACAATATTTGTATAGGAAAATCTATAGAATTTAACATTCTTGAATATTTTTCTGCAATTATTTGTTCTTCTTGAGAATTTTTTAAATCAATATTTAATCAAGAACACCTAATTATAGCTCTTAATCATCAATCTTTCATTAAAATTGTATCTCACCTTATTTCATCTATTTTTATATATTTATCTGTAGATTCTACTGTTTCTTTATTGTTAACTATTTTATTATTTTCTTTTCCTAACATATACTATTTTTTTGCAAATAAAATACTTTTAAGTAAATTTTGGTCATTTCTTTCAACTGTTATTGTATTGTGTGGATATGATATATCAATATTATTTTCTTTTAGTTTATTTTTAATTAATGTATTTATTTTAGATCTTACACTAAAGGCTCATATTTTTCAATTTGGATCAAAATAATACCAAACTAATAATTTTGTTCAATTTTCTCAAAAAGAATTAACTATAACATCAGTTTTTTCTCTATTTATAATATAATCTTGTTGATTTATAGCATTTATAATAATTTCTTTAGTTTTTTCTATATTTTCATTATTATTTATAGTTATTTCATTTTCTAACCTTACAAATTCTTCAGATGTAAATGTCTTAACAGGGTTTATAGTTAATTCAAGGCTTGGTATTATTATTTTTTGATTTGAAAAATCTCTAATTGTTGTATATCTAATAGTTATCTCTTCTATGTATCACATATAACCTCCTGATCACTTTATTCAGTCTATTTCTATTATATCTCAAAGCTTATAGTCTTTTGTTGTTAAAACTAATATACCTGCAAGCATGTTTCAAAGTATTTCTTTAAATGCAAATCATAGTCAAAATGATATTCATCATAAAAGAATTCAAACATCAAATCATAAAATTTCAAATCATATAAATACAGAAAAAATTAATAATGTATAAAACACTACATCAGCTACTAAATTTCATACTTTAGCTATGTTTTCTTCATCATCAGATATTGAGTTTTTTATTATTTTCTTTTTTACTGAACTAGCAATTGCTTTTGATATAATTATCATAATAACAACTACTATAATAGCAAGAAATAATTTTCATATAAAAACTATAAATGGATTGTTCATAAATTGCTCTAATCAATCTTGAGCAGCTTGCTGTGAAGCTTGAGCTCATGCATTTACATTTTCATTCATTTTTTATTTTCATATTATAATAATAAATTTTTTTACTTATATAATCTATATGATAATAAAAACCTTTTAAAAGTCAAAAAATAAATTACTTTTAGATTGACAATTTTATTTATTTTCTAGCAAATACAATAGCTGATATATTTATATTTGATTTTTTTAATTTTATAGTTTTTGACATTTCTTCAAGGGTGGTTCCACTTGTTAATATATCATCAATTATTATTATACTTTTTGTTCATTCAAGATCACTATTGCATATAAAGGTGTCTTTTATATTTTTTATTCTTTTGTTTTTATTTCTAATCTTTGACTGAGGCTTTTTCCACTTTATTTTCTTACAAGCTTTTATAACTTTAATATCTTGTTTTTCTCATATATACTTTGCTATTTTTTCTGATTGATTATATCATTTTATAAAATATTTTCTTATCCAATGCATAGGCACATATGTTATGATAGTATCTTTTTTACAGTATATATCAAAAAACATATTCATCATTTCTCATATTTCTTCTTCTAAATCCTTTTTATGATAAAATTTGAAATTTAATATGTACTTTTTAATTTTTGAAGTATAATAAAAACAAGTTATTACTTGATCTAAGGAATATTTACTTTTACAGTATGTATGTGTTTGAAAATCTTTACTTTCTTTTTTACATATATAACAAACTTCATCATGACTTATAAATTCTTTTTTAATTTTATTTGAAAAATATCTTCATATATTATTTTTTATATCTTTTTTAGGAAATATAAAATCTAACATAACAATAATAGTAGCAAGTTAAAAGTAGCAAGTAGCAAGAGATCTCTCGGCTTCGCTCGAGATGACAAGGAAGATTCCCGTCTTTATGAGAATAACAGACACTCTTTTGTCATTTCGACCGTAGTTACAAGTTAAAAGTAGCAGGATATTCCCGCCTTCGCCGGAATGACGATACTTTGTCACTTAATGATGTTCTTGTTTTACTTCTTCACTATGTTCTTCTTCTTGTGGATGTTCTATCACATCCTTTTTCTTTTTTAAAGATGGTAGTTTTATACTGATTTTAATAAAAATAAATAAAAATAATAAAGGAACAAGAATTATAATAAGTGGTATAAAATTAAAAAACTGTATTAAAATATCTTGTTGTAGTTCAAGTTTTTCTATTACTTCCATATATCAATGGTAAGTTAGTATCTTTGGTCCATTTAATATAAGTAAGATAGTAAAAACACAATTTACAACTGTAAGTATAGGAAGTATTAAAAGTCATATAATTTTTTTAAAAATACCATTTATACTTGTTTCAAATAGTTTTGACTTATAAAATAATATAAAAAATATAAAATATATCAAAATCACTATAATAGTTTGATTATTCATTATTAAACCTTGTATAGCATCTGGATTTTCTACTTTTATATAAGGAGTTCATATATAATTTAATATAAAATCTACAAAAAGATATGATATGATAGCTGCAAATCAAGCCATATAGTTTCATAAGAAAACTCTTATAGTTTTTTGTATTCATATAGCTATCAAAAATAGTATAAGAACTATCATAATCACAAGTATAAGATATTGTGTTTCCATAACAACTAAGATGAAAGATAAAAGTTTAAAGTTACAAGCAAAAGTTTCTTTTATCTTGCTACTTGTTACTTTTTATTGTTATTGTATAGACTTTTTTATATTCTTCAAGCATATTTTCTATATTAAGTTTTTTATCATATCAATAATTATTAATTTTTCAGTTAAAAATATCTTTAAAGCAATTTAAAAATTCTTTTGTATTATCAATATTAAAAAAATGACAATCTCAATAATTTATCTCAGGGATTCATCATATATTTGCTAATACCATAGTTTTTCATAATCTTGAAAATTCTGCTCCTGTAAATCAAAAACCTTCTGTTCTTGATGGGACAATCCCAATATCCGCAATATTTAAGTATGTATATATTTTTTTGTGGTCTATTTCATATAGTATTTTTATATTTTCTTTTCAACTTATCTTACTTAATATATTCTTTATTTTCTTTTTATTATCTTTTTCTAATATCAAAAGTAGTAGTTTAAAATTAGGTTTTATTTTCAATATATCATCAAAATTATCTAATAAAAAATCTAAACCTTTTGTCCATCATGGCCTTCAAGCAAATACTCATAATATATCATTTTCATTATATCATAAACTTTTTTTATTTATATGTTTTTCAATTTTTATTTTTTCAAGTCCATTATATATAGTTTGGTATTTTTTTATATTATACTTTGTAAGAGCAATATTTTTAACATGATTACTTACAAATACATAATAAAATCAAAATTTATATATTATATCTTCTATCTTTTTATATAAAAATCATTTTAATCTTCATTTAAATTTATACCATTTTGTTCATAATATCTCATGGGAAGTTAAAACAACTTTTGCTTTTGTAAAAAAGCTTAAAAAGTAAGCTATATAGGCAGCATTGTAAGTACTTGTGTGTATTATATCAATATTTTTTAAAAGTTTCAATCAAAAAAAACTACCAAATATTGTAAATAAAAATCTTGTTTTTCATATTCTATATATTTTTATATTACCTATCTTCTCATATTTTGGTAGCTTTTTAGAAAATCTTGAAGTAAGTACTGTTATATTATGATTTTCTTTATTAAGTTCTCATGTTATATTTTCAAAAAGTCTTTCTACTCATCATCTAGATGGAGTAAAATAATCAAGTATAAAAAGAAACTTCATTTATTTTTTATATTATCATAAAATATTACAATCTTTTATAATAATACTTTATACTTTTTCAACTTATTTATTTATTTGAAAAATCTTTTAAAAAAAATATATTATTGTTATTATTTTATAATAAAAAAATATATGAAAATAGCTTATGTACATGATTGGTTAGTATATCCTTGATGAGCAGAAAATGTTTTTTTCGATATTGTAAAGGGCAATATGAAAGAAGTTTTTGATAAGCAAAAGTATAATATAAAAGAAGAAAAAATATTTACAAACTTTCATAATATAGATTATAATAATACTACTAATATACCTATAGAATCTGTAATATCTTCAAACAAAATATTAAAGTATTATAGACATTTAATGCCAATATTTCCTATTATTACATATAATTTATCTAAAAAGATAAATAAGTACAATCCTGATTTGATCATTATATCATCATTTGCAATATGAAAAAATTTAAATGTAGATAGTAAAAAAATATTATATCTACATTCTCCTATGCAATATATATGGTCTCATTATGATGAATATGTAAAAAAATTTTCTTGAATAACAAAATATATATATAAATATTCTACTAAATACTTAAGAATATGGGATAAAAAATATATTAACTTTGATGAAATATGTTTTAATTCAAGTTACACAAAAGAACTTTTTAATAAAATATATTGTAAAAAATCAAACTGACACATAGTACATCCTTTAGTTGATATTCCAAATTATAATAAATATAATATTAAAAAAAAATACAATATAAATTGAGATTATTATATATATATATGAAGATTAGTAAAGCTTGTAAAACACCTTGATAAGATAATAGAAATTTTCAATAAAACTTGAAAAAAACTTATAATAGTTTGAGATGGCCCAGATAAAGAATATTTACAAAGTATAGCAAATAATAATATTAGATTTTTAGGTTATATAGATTCACAATCAAGTGACTATTGGAATTTATTAAGTTGAAGTAATGCACTAGTTAACTTAACAAAAGAAAGTTTTGGTATAGTTAATTTTCAAGCTTGAAAATTATGAACAAAGATAATAAGTTTAGATCACTGAGCTATACAAGATATACCTTGAAATAAGTTATTATTACATAACATAGAAGATTTGGAAAAGGTTATTTAATAAATTTTTATTTACTATAATAATAATTATTATGAAAACTATATATAACATAAAAGACTTATCAAACTGTATAGACAAACTCTTACAAAAGTGATATAAAAAATTTTTATTATCTTGAGATCTATGAGTTTGAAAAACAGAATTTACAAAACAATTGGCAAAAAAAATATGAATAGAAAATATAAGTTCACCAACATATACTTATATTAATAATTATAATGATAAGCTTTTACATTGAGATTTTTATAGAATAGAAAAAAAGGAAGATTTATTAAACCTTTGAATACTTGAAGACATAGAAGATTTTGATTATATTTGTATAGAATGGCCAAGATTTAAAGAATTTTATAAAAATGAAGAGTTTTTAGAAATTTATATTAAAAAACAATGAGAATATAGAATTATAGACTTTCATTTATAATTTCTTTTATCTTTGTCATATTTAATTTAAAACCAACAGGTAATTTTTCAAGATTATTATTACAATATTCATCTTGATTTTTAAAACAGTACCATTTTATATACTTATTTACAACTTTTGTAGAAATATGTTTCTTTTGTTCAGGTTCTAAATTGAATGTATCTATTTGTTTATTTATATAATATTTAAGATAAGTTCATTCTTTCATACTTATATATTCATCTTGTTTTTGAATTATATCAGTTATTATTTTTTTGGTATTTTTAGTGAATTGTTTTACATTTTCATTACTTTTTACATCATCTGTAACTTTTCATATTCTATTATATATTCAAGCTATAATTTCTTTTTCATATTTTTTATAGTTTTCTCAATATATAAATGATATCATATTATTATAATTTTGTTTAGTTCATGAAAAATTTAAACTTACAATAGAGTTTATTCACTTTCATACATAACTTATGTATTGTGGTTGTGTTATCTTTGGAAATACTGTAGTAAACCATATATATCAAAGTATGCTTATTGATAAAATTGCAAATGTTCTTAAAATTTCAAACCTTCAAGGAAAGAAAAAATATTTTAACCATCATACACCTATTATTCAAAATATAGCAAAAAGCATTATTATATTAATTAGTCATACTAACCAAAGTCATAAAATTATTAAACTTGTAAGTATAATAGAAGAAAAAAATTCTTTTAAGAGCAAAAAAACTCTTTTTATATAAAATATTAATTTAGAATTATATATTGTTGTTTGCCAAAGTCATATTTTTTCTATACTTTTCATAATATTTTGAAGTATTACATATTCTTGATAACTTTCTGCTGAAAAAAACATAAGTAGAAAAAATAGTTTTTGCCAATCTTTAAGCTGTAGTTTTATTGACTTAAATACTAAAAGATAGAAAAAATATGGTTTTATGAAAGGCCAAAACAGACTATTGTTTAAACTTATTAAAGTATCTTTAAATTGTTTAAAAAACATTAACATTTCAAAATTTCATATATTTTCATCTATTTTTTGTAAATAAAATAAGTTTGCTCATCATATATCAGCCCACTCATCTTCTGATAGTCTATCCTTTGTTGCTTCCCAATAAAATAATTTTTTTAGATTAATATTTTTATTGTTTATAATATATGTTGTAAGAAAATTTTCAAACTCATAGTTATACTTAAAATAATTATTATTATTTTTTTCATTAAATAGTTTTTTTCATTTATTAAAGTCTTTTTCTCAATCTTCTATTAAAGATTTTATATAATAATTTTTTCTTATAGAATCTACATTTGATATTACTTTATTAATAAGACTATTATTACAACTTGGTTGATTTTTATTATATTTACTTACTATTTTATCTATACATATATTAATTGCTTTATAATATTTATAATCTTTACCTCATTTTTTTATAAATAGTTTGTAGTTTGTTCTAGTGTTATCATATGATATGGGGTATTTAAGTATATTTATATTTATACTTTTATATATAAAATTTATAATATTTTTGTTTTTATTAAAATCTAATTCATAAAATTTTTTTTCAAATTCACTAAAAATATTTTTTATATCTTTATTATAAAAGCTTTTAACATTTTCATCTTGAAAAACTTCTTTTGCTGTTATATCATTTTCACTTTTATTGAATAACTTTTTTATTGTTTTATAATCATTCTTATATGCATTAAAAATAGCTGCTTTTAATTTTATGTTTTTGTCAAACTCATATATGCAATCCAAATATAAACTTAAATTATAATACTTTAAATCTTTAAGTAAATTATTAATAGAAAATGATATTTTATCTATAAATCATGTATAATAATAAATTTTTAAAAGAAAATTTGACCCACTTTTATTAATATTTTCTTCAATATTTTTTCCATAATGAAGAAACTCATTTATAGCTCTATAGAAATAATCTCTTAATCATTCAGATAAATTATTTTCTATTCTTGATAGATTAAAGTAAAAAGAAAAAGGATTTTTGGGTATATCAATTTTTTTTAATATTGAAAATACCTTTTCATCAAATATTTTTTCATTTTGCATATTTTTGTTTTTATTTTTTAAACTATATTTATTTTATTTAAAAATTAATTTTAGTCAAATAATTTAAAAATAATTAATATAGCATTTGTAATATAAAAACATATATAGTTTATAGTATATTAATTTAAAATTATAAAAAGAAATTATTGAATTCAACTATTATATATATTAAATATAAACATACTTATAAGCCAGCTAATTCATATTATTATAATAGCAATAATTCACATTTTCATAAATTGTATTCATTTTTTAACTCATTCATCAGTTTTTCATGTAAATGTCATACTAGCTCACCATAATATAACTAAAAATGTAAAAAATGCTAGTAGTCATAAAAAATAATTTATAACTTTTGAAATATAGTAAGATATTGGATTTTCCTGATCTTTTACTTCTCATAAATATTTGTCTCTTATTTTTTCTCAAGCAGAATCTCAAGGAGCAATTATTTTATCCATTTGATTGTTACTATAGTCCATTTCTATGTTATTATTAACTACTCATTTGTCATTATATGGAAAATTTTCTGAAAAAGAAAATCATATTAATCACATAAAAGTTAATATTAATATTGTAGTATATTTGATTAAAAACATTTTTATATATTATGTATTAAATTTTTATTATATCATATATTTTCTGTACTATCATTCATAAAGTTAAATATAAGATTAACTATTAAGTATCAGGCTCATATAAGTATAAGTGCAATTATATAGTTTTTAAGGTTTTTAAAAGCTTCTTTTTTCTTTTCTTCATTTCAAGCAGATCATATCATTATAATTCCATCTTTAATAATCAATATTATAACTATTAATCCTAAAAATCATAATATATAATTTATCCATACTGCTATATAATTTATAAGTCATTCTTTCCTATTGTCTTCAGAAGAACTATCTATTTTTGCAACTCATCATAATCATCATGCAGAAGAATTTGTACCATCTCTAAGAGGGTCATCTAATCATTTATCATTTACTACATTTTCCCTATCTTGTGTATATATGTCTTTTGTTTCATCATCCCATGTATAAGAATTAGCAAATCATAAATTTAAACTTAATATACCAACTATTAATACTAATACTTTTTTAAATATAAACATTTTTTATATTAAATCTATAAAATAAACCTATATATTATTATACATAATTTATACATATTTTTCAACTAAATAACTTTTTCTATTAAGCTTTTTATTTTTATTATATCTTCTTTTATAATATCTTTTTTGCTTGGGCTGTATAAAGCAACAGCAGGATGATATGAGGGTAGTAGATATATTCATTTTTCAAATTTTTTTCAAAATAATTCAGTTATTTTAAAAACCTTTCAACGATCATTACTTATTTTTAAATCATTTATAAAAAAGTTCATGCTAAATCTTCAAAGTGTAACTATAATTTTAAAATTTCATTCTTTTATCTGTTCTAAAAGATATGGTGAACATGATTTTATCTCGTCTTTTTTTGGATCTTGATTCTCAGGGGGGCGACATTTTACAATATTTGTAATATAATAGTCCTTTTCTCTTGTTAGATTAAGTTCTCAAAGTATCTTATCTAAAAGTTTTCAACTTCTTCATACAAAAGGTTTTCATTGTTTATCTTCTTCAGCTCATGGTGCTTCTCATATAAAAAGTATCTTTGCATTTTTATTACCATCTCATGGTATAGGACTATTACATGTTTTATATAGTTTACATTTATTGCAAGCTTTTATTTTTTCATCAAGTTCCATTTATATATACATTATATTTTAAATATTTTTTATTTAGTTTATATAATTTTTTTATTATTTCAATTTTAAAATGTTCTTCTTAAAAAACATTGAAAAAGAGTAATATTTTTTTAAAATGCTCTTATTAATTTATTTTTTATATATACAATAAATGAAATTTACAGTTGATAAAAAGGACTTACTGCAAGTTATAGATCTTGCTTCAAGGTTTGTAAGCAAAAATAGCACATTACCAATACTTGAAAATGTTGCAATATCTTGAAATATAGATACTCTTGAGATTAAGGCTACTGATATGAATAAATATATATATATAACTATGCCAGCTAATATAGAGTCTGAATGAGCAATTACAGTTAATGCAAAAATGTTGTTTGATGCAATAAAAGTATCTGAATCAAATACTATAGAGCTTGAAGGTAGGGATGATGGCACATTACTTACTATTCTTTCTTGAAAAGATAAGTTTGAATTTAAATGAATTTCTATTAATGAATATGTTGCTGTACCAGAAAGTGAGACAACTGATAGCTTTTCAATATCTTGAGATGTTCTAAGTAAATGAATAGAAAGAGTAGAAAGTTCTATACCTGATAAAAGCTTTACAACAATTATAACTTGAATGTTATTAAAAGGTAGAGAATCAAATCTTGCTTTTGTATGAACTGATAGTTTTAGACTTTCAGAGTATAAAGTTGATTATGATCTTTGAAAAGATTTTGAGGTTGTTATTCCTAAAAATACTATATGAGAAGTTAAAAAAGTATCTGATCTTGCATTAGCAGATGAGTGAGCAGAAGATATAAAAGTTAATTATGATAATAAACTTGTTAGTTTTAATTTTAAGGTTTGAAAATTTAATATAGAAATTAAAACAAATCTTATACAGTGAGACTATCCAGATTATGAAAAAATAATACTTCCTAGTTATAATTCTAAAATGATAATAGATAAAACAAATTTAGAAAAAGCTATCAGGAAAGTTTCTTTATTCTCAAAAGATATAAGCTATTATGCAAAATTTATACCAGATGAAGAAGAACTTATAATATCATCTTGAGAAACTGATTTGTGAGAATGAGTTGTGCAAATACCTGCTATTTTTGATTGAGAGACAACCTCTTTATGATTAAATGGTAAAAGTATATTGGATTTTTTAAAGTATGTAGAATGAGAAGAAGTTATACTTAATATTTTTGATGATGAAAAACCTATTCTTATAAAGGACCAAGGTGATGAGTGATATAGATTTGTTGTAAGGCCACTTAAAGAATAATTTTATTCTAAATAATAACATTATGAAAAAAGCATTTACTTTATTTGAGCTTCTTATTGTTATATGAATTATCTGACTTTTAGTTGGTTCCATATGACAAATGTTTTCTTATAAAAATGTAAATCCTATTAAGTATGATACTTGCTATGTTAATATAAATTGAAAGATAGATAATTTTTTACAAGATGCAATACTTCAAAAGTCAGTATATACATGATCTAGCTGGAATAAAGTATCATCTTATGATTTATTTTTTGATATTAATAATCAAAAGATTAATTTTGTTTACTCTTGAGCATGAGTTGTGGATACTATAAATTTAAATTGAACTTGAGAAGATTCAAAATATGATTGTTTTACCAATACTTACAATACATTATTAAGTTGAGAAAACTTAAAGATAAGTATGTCTCCTTGATTACAAGTTGATAATAATGCATGATGAAATGCTTGAATGATTATATATACATGAAGTTCTTTTAATAACTCTGTTTTAAATGGTTGAACATGATGAGTTAATCTATATTATTGTGAATGAAGTTGATGAAATTGTTATGAAAGAAATAAAATTATAGTTGATTCAAAAGTACATTTATTTAAAAAATACTTCTGTAAAAATGAGAAAGAAATTTCTTGTTCTAATTGGAGTGAATAGATTTATTAACTAAAATAAAAATATATGCTTTTTATATGAATAGTTATCTTGCTTGTAATAGTTTGAATAATTGTAATATATATATCTTTGGATGAATCTAGTGAAAAAGAAGAAGATCTAAACTATAAAGATACTGAGTTTTACAATCAATTATGTGAGCTTGATATAAAACAAGAAAAAATAATAGAACTTAAAAAAGAGTTTTCAAAATATATAGTTTGATCTGAAAATCTTATAAATTCAATTATAGTTTCTATAATAGCAAATTGACACATACTTGTAGAGTGAGTCCCTTGACTTGCAAAAACAAAAACTATACTTGTTTTGTCCAAACTTTTATGATTGGACTTTCAAAGAATTCAATTTACTCCTGATATGCTACCTGCTGATGTTATAGGTTGAGAAATGTATAATAAAAATACAAATAATTTTGAAGTTTTTAAATGACCTATATTTACTAATTTACTATTAGCAGATGAGATTAATAGAACTACACCTAAAGTACAATCTTGACTTTTAGAGGCTATGCAAGAAAAAAAAGTAACAATATGAAAAGAAACTTTCAATTTGCCTAAACCCTTTTTTGTAATGGCAACTCAAAATCCTATTGAACAAGAATGAACATTTAATTTACCTGAAGCTCAATTAGATAGGTTTTTGTTTAAAGTAAAAGTAAATTATCCATCTTTTGATGAAGAAAAAGAAATATTGGATAAATTTGATATCAATACAGATAATATAAAATCTATTCTTAAAGAAGAAGATATATTAAATATTCAAAAAGAAATAGAAAATATAAAATTATCTGATAATGTTAAAAATTATATAGTAAAATTAGTTGAAAGCACTAGATATGAGGATGAAAATATATCTATAGGTTCTTCTACAAGATGAGTAATATATCTTAAAAAGGCTGCTATGGTAGTTGCTTATTTACAATGAAAGGATAGTGTTGATATAAAAGATGTAAAAAAAGTAGCTATATGAGTACTAAGACATAGGGTGGTTCTTTCATATTATTGAATATCTAAAAATATTGATATAGAAAAATTGCTTATAGAAAAATTTATATATATAAATGATTATTAAAATGATTATTAATAAGATTCTTTCTGCAGTTTTCATAAACACACTTATTATATATATTATATCAAAATATATAACATGATTAGATTTTGAAATTATATTTACAAATTGTTCTTTAGAAGTATACTTGTTAGTATGAGCAATATTTTGGTTTTTAGATAGTATTGTTAAAAAAATAGTAAAATTATTAAGTTTGCCTTTAACTATATTAACATTAGGTATACTTAGTATAGTTATAAATATATTATTTATATATTTATTTGCATATATAATAAATAATTATATAGATGTTGCAACAGTTCAATTATGAAGTATAATACAAGTATTTATAATGTCTTTACTTATATATGTTCTAAATTTATTATTTAAAAAATTATAAAAATGTTAAAATTTATATATATATCATTAATTGTTATTTCTGTACTATTTTTAATGGTTATTTATTTTACAAATATTATGTGGCTTTGAAATCAAACTATGTTTTTATGATCAAAAGAAATTAGAGTATCTGTAGCATTTTGATTATTTTTAATAATAGTAACATGATTTGTTCTTTGATTTTCAATTTTTGGACTTATTACAACACTTATTAACAAAAAACCTAAGGATTTTGATGAATTTGATATTTAATTTTAAATATTATAGATATGAATAAGTTTAAAAAGTGATTTACACTTGTTGAGATGATTATAGCTGCAACTATACTATGATTTGTGATGACAACTATAGTTAGTATATACTTTAAGATGATTGATATAAAAACTGATGTTCATGCTAGAACAAATTTAGTTAAAAGTACTAATAATCTAGTTGAAAAGATAAATATTATGATGAAAAATTATAGTATAGATTATGAAGAGTATTTTAATAGAAAGATAGTTTGATGTGATTGAATTTCTTGAGATTTTTGGAGTTGATGAAATAACTGACATTGTGATATATTTACAACATATGGTAATAAAAACAATATAGATTGATGAAGTAATGAGCATATACTTTATAATTGTACTTCAACACCAGATAGTGATGGTAATGTCTCATGAGAATTAACAGAAAAGCCTTGAACTATATATGATTGTGAATGAAATATTTCTTGAGTTACAGGCTCTAGTTATGTATATGAAGAATCTTCTCAAGATGACCTTAAAAATTGATTTTGATGTTTCCAATCTTTAACTGCTGGTTTTCAATCTTTTTGACAATATGGTTTACAATTTTGGGATGTAAAATCTAATGCTGATGGTTTATTATGATGTAAATGAGATGATGATGATACAGATATTTGATTATGACCAGATGCAATCATAGATAATGGTAATATAAAAGAACTTTATCTTATATCAAAAGATGGAAAAAAAAGAACTTATTTTAGAAAAAAACTAGTATGATCTTGAGATTTTAATAAAGATTGAAATTATTGACAACTTACTTGAGAAAAACTATATAAACTACAAATTTTAAAATTAAGGTGATTTGATATATGAAAAGATCATAAAGCAGACACTTTTTGACCAACATTTAATGATTGACAGATAGATACTTGGGCATGTGATAAAAAAGAATGATTTATATGTAAATGAGATTCTATAGATTGATGATATAATAATTATAACCTTCCTGTTGATGAAAATGATTGATGGACAGATCTAACACAAAATGATATATCTATAGAAAAATTTAATCTAACTATATATCCAGAAAAAAATCCAGATTATGCTTGGATAACTTGAGATTATCAGATTGCTCCATATATAAAAATGGAACTTAAAACAAGATTTTATCCTATAAACTATCAAAGAAAAGTAAATCCTGAAGAATTAATGGATTATAGTATGGATTTACAAACAACTTTTAGTATAAAACCATATTAAATAGTTGTAAGTTAAATTACTTTAGAGTGAAAATCCTTTATTCTTTCATCTTTTCTAATGGACTTAAATATTTTATTTTGAAGTAAAACTAAAGTAAATATTCTTAAATATCTTTTGTTTAAAGAAGATAAAATATCAGCAAGAGAGCTTGAAAATCATATACACCAGTCTTTTCCAGCAATTAAAAAACAAATAGATAACTTATATGATGCATGAATAATAGAAAAAAATAAAAAGTGAAATCGCTGGCAACTTGAGATAAAAAAAGAAGTAAAATATCTTATACACAATATATTTATATATGATATAAAAAAATATCTTCAAGATACTTGAAAAACTAATTCATTTTTTTTAAAAAGAATTTTTTTGGTTGATTTTTTTTCACCTTCTATTGATAAAAAGCTTTGAATTGATATAGTTTTTGTACACAAACAAATTGATGATGCTTTTTTATCAGATATTAAAACTCAAATATCTTCTTATTTAGATAATTATTATTTTGATTTGACAATATCATTTATAAATGAAGATAATTATCAAAAAAGACTAAGATTTGCTGATAAATTTGTAATAAGTTTGAATAAATATGAAAATTTTAATTTTTAATAATATACTACTATGTGAGCAGAAGATCTTAATCTATCATCTTTAGATGAACAAAATGAATGAAAAGAGTTTTCAGAAGAAGATAAAGAACAAGTAAAAGAAGATGGTAAAAAAGCAAAACAAGCTAGAAAAAAAATCCAAAATTCACAAATTAAATGAAAGGAAATTGCTATTTTTTTATCTAAGATACTTTGAAGATATTATGATAACTGAATCATTATCAATATAATACATAGTTTTCTTATAAATATAGAAAAAGAACAAAAAAATCTTATTTTTATATTTGATCCATTTATAGAAGAAAACCATAATTTTCATAAAATAAATGACTATATTATATATATAAAAGAAAATATAAAAAAATTAAAAAAAGATCATATAAATCTTATAATAAATATAATAGAATTTGAAAAACTTTGATGAGAATTGTTTTGGGAGACTTTGAAAAAAGATGAAGTAAATTATACTAATTTTATAAAAGAGTTAGAAAAAGAATTAAAATCTTAATATTTAAACACTAATACTATCTAAATTATATGATATTTATATTTTGAATAATCCTTTGAATATTTTTAAACTATTTTTTTTGAGGATTTGAATTTAATACAATATTGTGTTTTTTTGTAGGTATATTTTTAATTATGCCTGTTTTATTAAAATTAAAATTTAAAGAAATAAAAGACACATTAAAAAATAAAAAATTAATGTGAATTAATCTATTATTGAATTTTGTAATTACTCCATTAATAGCATTTTGAGTTTCTTATGTTATATTTTGATTAGAATACTATGCTTATATATTGACAATAATATTATTATCAATTATTCCAGGGTGATGACTTTTAATGAATTGGCTTACTCAAACTAAATCTAATTTGCATGTTGGTTTTTCTTTATTTGCTATAAACTTATTTGTTTTTTCTTTTATTTATATCTTTTATAATCTATGAGCTGATTTTTATATAAATAATTATGTAGATCTTCAAACCCATACACAAAATCAACTTTTAGGCAATAATTTCTTATCAAATCCTTTAAATATAAAAGAAGAACAACCATATTGATGATGTATGATGTCTGAGTTATCTTCAAAGACAAATTTGGATATGCCTTGATGTAGTTTTGGTAATGATTCTAATTTAATGTATGGTTTATATTGATTTATTGTATTGATACTTATACCTTTTATATTATCTAGGATAATTTTATTTGTCTTTAAAAAAGAATATTTACAAAATATATTGAAGTATATAGGCTATATAAGTAAGTTAACTTCATTTTTGCTTATTGTTTATATATTTTCTCTTTCTTACATTAGACAAATACTTAATCTTGATTTAATTATTATATTAAAATCTTTAGTTTCTATTGTTATTTTTTATATGATCTTATATTTTATAATTAAATTGATACTTAAAAACTCTAATTTTGATGCAAATATATCTAAAAGTATATTTTGGAATGCATTTACAAGATTTATAACATTAGCATTAGTTCTTTCTGTTTTATATGCTATAAGTTGGAATGAACCTTGAATTATTATAATACCTGTTATTGCTTATTTTGTACAAATAATATTTTCAACTTTAATTGTTATATATTATAATAAATGGAAATTTTAGTGAAAGTTATACCTTCAAGTAAAAAAATAGATGTAATATATGAATGAAAAGATTCATTTACCAATAAAGATATCTATAGAATAAAACTTACTGCAAAGCCTATAAATAATGAAGCAAATAAGCAGCTTATTAAAGTATTAGAAAAATATTTTCATATAAAAAAAAGGTTTATAAGTATACTTAAGTGAGATAATTCAAAGTTAAAATATGTAAAAATAGTTGAAAATTAAGTTAAAATAATTAAAAATAGTGAACTTTAAATAAAAATTTATAACTTTAATTATATTGTATTAATGGCTTCTAGAACAAATAAGAAATGAATAGCTGCAAAAAAAAAGCAGTTAAATAAACAAGCTTGAAGAATGAAATGAGAGAAGAAGTTTAATTATCCTAAAAGAAAATTGTCTTTAGAACAAGCTAAAGAGCTTTCTATAGTATGAGCAAAAGAAAATCCAGCTGGTAATACTTATAATCGGTTTTTAAAATGAAGAAAAATTTGTTGGGATACAAGATTAAAGGTAGATCCTGATGGATATGCTCTTACAAAACTTCCTTCTTGATGATTGGAATTTGTAGAAATGCCTGTTAGTTGATGGTTAAGAAAAAAACTAGTTAAAAATTCTAAATCTTGATTCTAATTTTTATGTAAAGTACTTTTGTATATTCCAAAAGTTCATTAATGTTAAATCATGAACGATAAAATTTTAAAAGAATCTTATGATAAAGTTCTAAATGATAGTTCTTTTGTTAAGCTTACAACATTTTCATTCTTACCTTATTCTTTACTTTTTGTTTGATATTTGTTTTATCAAACCTATTTTGTAATTAATTCTTTAAACTCCTGATTACAATTATATGACTTAAAAGTCTATATAGATCAGGTTTTTTCTTTTTGAGAACATTTTCTACTACCTATGGTTATAGGGTTTTTTCTTATATTGGTTATGTATTTTTTCTTTCCACCTATATGAGAATGAGCTTTGATAAATTACTTACATAAGCAAAAATCAATTTGATCTTGTGTTTGAAAATGATGTATAAATTTTTTTAAAATGTTTCAATTACATTGATTTTTAAGTTTGTTTTCATTTTTATTTTTTTTTATAATGATAAGTAGGTTATATGTTCTTGATATGTTAGATTTTACTTTTATTATGCCACTTGTGCTTATTTGGCTTTTTTTTGTTCTGTTTTTTAATTTTACACTTTTTTATGCTAAGTACTTAGTAGTTCTTGAATGATATTGAGCTTTTGATAGTATCAAAGAAAGTATTAAGTTAACTTTTTTAAACATAAGACAAACTTGAAAATACTTTCTTTTCTATCTTTTGTTATATCTTAGATATATAATAAATATTTTAATTGTAGTTTGAATTCCTTTACTTGTACTATATATTTTTCTTAAAACAGATATGTCCAATATTGAATTTGTAAAATATACCATTTTTCTTATAATGTTTTTACTTTTTGTATTAGTTGCTTATGTAAATTGAATAGTAGAAGCTTTTTTTATATCTATGTGGTATGAAGTTTTTAAAAAATTAGAAAAAGAATAGTAAGACTGTCATTTCTACCGTAGTGGAAAAATCTATTTAGTACCAAGTTACAAGACTGTCATTTCAACTGGAGCCGAAAGCGGAATGGAGAAATCTAATAGCATTGATTTAAAAGAGATCTCTTGGCAGAGCCTGTCCTGAGCCTGTCGAATGGACTCAAGATGACAAGAATTTTTTTCCCTTTTTTAGGGGATGACAGACATTATATATTATAAGATTTAAAAATAAGAGTATTTTAATATTTCATTCTTTTCTTATGGATCTAAGGACTACTACTAGAATGTTTTGAAAAATTATATTTTCTTGGATAGTTATAATATCCATATTTTTCTTAAATCCTAAAAATGTAAATCTACCTGAACAACCTGATAGAATCTTACAAGATGAGCATATAAGCAAGAAAATACAAAAAACACAAACAATAAAAGAAGAAAAAAAGCCTGAAAAAAAAGAACCAGTAATTTCAGAAAATGAAAAATATGAATTTTTACTAAATATACTTAAACAAGCACTTTCTAAAGTTCATTGAAGTTCAATACAGGAAGATTCATTTGATAAACTTTGTACTTATTATAAAACTTATTGTAATATAATTGATATAAGTTCAACTGATTTTAATCATCAAGAAAGAACTTACTATGTTTGAATAACTGTATATCTATTAAAATTTATAGATAATATATTTGATAATGTAGAAGAAAATATATATTATATAAAAATACAAAAAAGCAAGAATTGAAGAAGATGATATGCCTGACATCATAGTATTATAATGAATATCAAAGATGGTATGGATTATAATAATTTCCTTGAAGTGCTAACTCATGAGTTATGACATGTTATAGATCTATGATTTATAGAATGAAAATCATATAAAAAATCTTCTACATTTAAAGAATTTGGTAGAGAAAACTTTGCTAAAGATGATGATTCTATAGATTTTTATAGTCTATCTTTCTTATCTGAAAAAGTAAAAAAACCTTGAAGTTATGCTAAAGATTTTGTTAGTTGATATGCACTTACAAATATATTTGAAGATTTTGCTGAAAGTTTTAATATGTATGTAAATCACAATCATGTTTTTAGACAAATGGCAAAGGAAAGTAACATATTACAAAAAAAATATAATATAATAGATGATATATTAGATGGAAAATATTTACAAACTAATAAAAATTTTGATTATAAATATAGTTATAGACCTTGGGATACTACTAAGATTAAATAATTACAATATTTCTTTTAATATGATATGTTTTCAATCTTTTTCTTTTCTATAATTTCATTCTTGTTTTTTATAACTCTTAAGCTCTTTCAGTTTTAAAGAAAGTTTTTCTATAAATTGTTTGTCTAATTGGCTTATAAAAGTATCTTGATTTTTTTCATATTCAAGTGCATTATAATACTGATGATTTCACCCTGTGTAAGGTAAAGGTATTATAATTTTTTTAATATCAAACTGGTCTTGCTCAGCTAAAGATGTGGCAGAACCTCTTGTTATACTTATATCAACTTTCTTATATATATCCAATAGCTTACTTTGACTTAAAAATCAGAAAAAATGTACATTTTCTTCATTAAAGATATTATTGTTATTTTTTGTTCATCATATGATATATATATCAAAATCTTTAAGTTCTCCTTTCTCAAGTAAAGTTTTGATAGCATCTATTATAGTTTTTGCTCATTGACTTCATCATATTACAAGAAGTTTTGTCTTTTCATTTTCTTTATATTCTACATCTTCATAGAATTTATTTCAAAGTATCTGTCATACAACTTCTATTTTTTTTGTTTTCATATATTTTCTTGCATATTCAAAACCTAAGTATGTTTTATTTGCAAAAGAAGAAACTAATTTATTTACAAGTCCTGGGATAGTATCACTTTCATGCACATAAACTTTTTTCAATAGTAATTTTCAAGCAAGTGCAGGATTAAAAG